>DATNLT010000106.1:0-9635 GCA_035602725.1 Candidatus Acidiferrales bacterium | reverse complement strand
GGAGTATTTCGGCCCCGGCATGGATGCTGAGGTGCGGCGCAGCGTGGAGGATGCCATCCACCGGTTCGAAGAAATGGGTTGCAAGCTGGTGGAGCTGCACATGCCGCACACGGATTACGCCATCGCTACCTACTACATTATTGCCACGGCGGAGGCCAGCTCGAACCTGGCGCGGTATGACGGCGTGCGCTACGGCTTGCGCGTGCCCGGCGCCACGCTGATGGAGATGTACCGCCAGACGCGCGGCCGGGGCTTTGGCGCCGAAGTGAAGCGGCGCATCATGCTCGGCACCTACGTGCTCTCCGCCGGCTACTATGACGCCTATTACCGAAAGGGCCAGCAGGTAAGGGCGTTGATCGCGCGCGATTTCCAGCAGGCATTTGAGAAGGTGGACGCTATCTTGACGCCCACCTCGCCGGTTCCGGCCTTCCGGTTGGGCGAGCGCACCGCCGACCCCTTGCAGATGTATTTGGCGGATATTTACACCGTTACGGCCTCGCTTGCCGGGGTGCCCGCGATTTCCATCCCCTGCGGCGCCACGTCGCAGGGGCTCCCCATCGGCCTGCAGGTGTTTGGGCCGCACTTTGGCGAGACGCGCGTGTTGCAGGTGGCGCGTGCCTTTGAAGCAACCGCCTCGAAAAATTAGCCTCGCTTTGTTTTGCCTGCAGTCTTCGCGTGGTAGCTTGCGGAATAACATCCGGGCTTTGGCCTCGTGCATCTAAGTTTTAGAAGTAAGCTTCCCGTTTTATGTAGATCGGGAGCGTCGAAAGGAAATTGGTGGGCGCGTTTGGGTTTCAGGATCGCAGCCGGAAATCATTAAGCTCTTTTGCACAGGGTGGTTACAGTTTCCGCGAAAACTTCGGTCCCATTCGTTTGAAACGGAAGCACTATTGCTTGGAACTTTATGGGCCCGTATTCTCGTAATAGAAGTTAGGCGCACGCAGGAGCAATCCAGTGGTTAAGATCAAGTCCAGCCAAAAATTCTTTACCGAGGATGAAGTCTCCTCCCTGACCGGCATCGGCCTCGAGGATTTGCGCCAACTGGCGCGCGTTCGCCACCTGGGATTCCTGGGCCGCGCCGCGGAAATGGCCGGCGAGCAGGCGCAACGCATGCTGTTTAGCCTCTCAGACCTGACGGTTCTGGCCGTCCTATACCCGCAAGCGACGACCAAGGCTTCCTAGACTTCCCGGCATTTTCGTAAGATCGAATCTGGCGTTCCGGCAAGCTCCCGGGACGCCATTTTGCTTTTTCGCTTCCCTCGTTTCACAAGCCCGCTGCCAAACCTTTGTGATAAGTTCTAGGCACTTTGACTAGGAACTTTGGGGGTGCTATGCGCGTGAGGTCCTTTATTGTATTGATTACGCTGGCGATGGTCCCCGCTTCGGTCAGCGCCCAGAATAAGCACCCTTTCCAATTTGACGACTACACTGCTCTGCATCGCGCCGCGCCGGTAGCCGTTTCGCAAAACGGCAAATCCATTCTTTACGAAATAAGCTACGAAGGAACTAAGGGTCCGGAAAAGCACGAATGGCATCTGCTAGACATCACCACCGGCGGCGGCGACCGCAAGCTCGAACTCCCCGACAAGTTTCAGCCCTCCGGGTTCACCAAAGACGGCGCCGCGCTTTACGGCATTTTCGAATTGGATGGCAAAGGGCAGCTTGCCATCGTGCCGCTCGGCGCCGATAAGCCTGCGGAGATTGTGGCTTTGCCCACCGGGATTCGCGAGGCCGTGCCGTCGCCAGATGGCGCGCGCTACGCGGTGCTGGCCGATCCGCGCCCGAAAGATCCGTTGGCCGAAATTCACACCGTCGCGCAGGATGGCGAAACCAGCCTCTACGTGATCGGCCGCGGCCAGGGAAATTCCGGCAGCGAGGAGGGCGGCTGGTGGTGCCCCGCGCTTCATGATATCGGCCAGATCGCGTGGTCCGCGGACAGCACGCAGATCGCGGTGCTTTCGCAGACGCCGAAGATCGGCTACCACGATGTGCACTCCTACATTGATATTTGCAGCGCTTCCGGCGCGCGCCGCGTCGCGGACATTGCGAATGCAGCGAGCGGCCTGGCCTGGGCGAATGGCGGCCGCGACCTGGCCTTTGCCGGCACCACCACGCCGGTGCTGACTCCCGATCATCTGTGGACCGTGCCGGTGAATGGCGGCGCGCCCGTGGACCGCACGCCGCAACTGGCCGGCTCGATCACCTCCGTGACGGGCGACGCGCATGGAAACGTGTGGGTGGAGATGCACAAGGGCGTGCAGGTGGAGGTGGATGCCTATCGCGACGGCAAGATCGAGACGGCGTATCGCTGGCCGGAAGGCGCGGTTTCGCTGCCGGTGTTTCCGGCCGGCGGGGATTCGGCGGCCATGCTGGCGTTTGCCGTGAGCGATCCCACGCACGCCACCAATGTAGCGATTGCACGCGATGGAGAGCTCCAGAAAATCACGCATGAAGGCGACGACACGCTCGCGAACGTGAGCCTGGGCGAGGTGCGCGTGGTGCATTGGACGGCGAAAGATGGGACGAAGCTCGAAGGCATCGTCACGTTTCCCGCCGATTACCAGCCGGGGCGCGCGGGACGCTTTCTGGTGTTGCCGCACGGTGGCCCGGAAGAAAATGACCGCCTGGTGTTCGATTTCTTCGCGCGCATGGTGGCGGGCATGGGCTACGTGGTGTTGCAACCCGAGTATCGCGGGTCCACGGGCTACGGCTCGGATTTTCTCGCGGCGATCTACCAGCATTTTGGCGACACGGCCTATCGCGATGTGGATAGCGCCACCGATTTCGCCATCGCGCAGGGTTGGGCGGACCCGAATCGCCTGGCGATTTTCGGCTGGAGCGCGGGCGGCTTCATGACTTCCTGGACCGTGACGCAGACGCACCGCTACAAGGCCGCAGTCGAGGGCGCCGGGATCACGGATTGGCTGAGCTTTATTCCCACGAGCGATATCGGCCAGGTGGATTACGACGCGCGCATGCAGGAAAAAGATCCTACGCCCTTTTTGCAATACCCCGCGGTGATGTTTGCCGGCCGGGTGACCACGCCGCTGCTGATCCTGCATGGCGAGTCCGATGTGCGCGTGCCCACGTTTCAGGGCCGCGAATTTTACGTGTTGCTGGCCGAACGCGGAAAAACGGTGCGGATGGTGACGTATCCCGGCTCGCCGCATTTCCCGGTGCTTTCGGAGCAGCGCCGCGACGTCTTCAAGGAACTAGGAGACTGGCTGAAGAAGTACAACCCCTGAGCTACAGGATGCTGAGAGCGTCGCTTGTTATAGTCGGCAAACTCTAACCCAGCACGCCGTCAATAATGCGTTTGACTAGCTGACCCAAACGCACCAGGGGCCCAGCAGGCAGGCCGAGGCCCAGAAAGAGCGCTCCCAGGCCGAAACACCATTTCCTGAGACGAGCGAGATCGCGTTGGCCAAGGGCATAGATAGGCCTTTGGAGAAGCGGCCACAGAACACGATGCAACAGCATGATCAAGAACAGTCCGAAGAACGCCAAAGCTACCGCAGCGTCGAACAAATTGGAACCAGCCAGCGTTAGGAAGAAGACATTTCGGGAGGTGTTGAATAGCGCCTGCCTCTCGAAAAAAGCTACAGGTTGATGTACGCCCGCAGCCAGACTTCCTTTTCCCTCCGACCACGCCGGCCCAATCAGTGGAAGAACCACCAACATAGCAGCAAGACAGACATTTCCCAAAACTGCGGCAAGAATCCGCAGCCCCGTGTGGAACGTTGCCGCCTCGCGCAGAAGCCATCTTGTAGCGGCCACAAAAAAACTATCAAAACCGATTGTAAGTACAAGAAATAGTGCGTCCCACGTTAACTCAGGAATAGGGTGTCCATGTGCAAAAGCTATACTAAACCAATCCATGCTGTGCATCCCGGCGAAAACAGCAACGCAGAGGATTGCAACACTGAGGTACCAGACCTTAACGGGAAGCTTGCCTCTCAAAAGGGCGGGAAGAATTCCAGCTGCCAAGAGAAGCAAAATCACGGGGAAATACAGCCCGGCGACCACGTCCGGGAAAACTGAATAGTCATAGAGTCCTGGCATGCACGCAATTCCAAGGGACACTAGCGAGAAGCACACAGAAACCGCGACAGATCGCCAAGAGACAAGGGCTCTACCGAACACCCTTTCAAAAAAAGCATCTGTCAGCGCGGCGACTGATCGCGCGAATTGCGCCTGCCTGGAAAGAGCAGTAGATCTAGCGTCTGAAAGTCTGATCCAAAGTACGTCAAGCTTGTTTCGAATAACTCCCTCTTCCGTTTCGTACAACATCGACAGACACAGCGCCACAATCAGCAGGAAAATGCCGAGAGTCGAGCTGCCCGCTCTGAGAGTCGTTATGTTGAGTGCCATGTTTCAATATGAAGATTACATATTCTTATGGTTAGTAATGAAGATATCATAAGAACATTGGGCTCGAGACAATCCATTTTGGCGCGCAACGCTCCTCGCGTTCCATATCCGAAATGGACGCGAACTTATCGATGTAGGGTCTTTAATACACGAGCGGCACGAGCGCCCAGGTGTGGCGGCGGTAATCGTCATACTCCGCGCCAAACTGCTGCCGCAGGATCTTTTCTTCCAAGCGGCTCTTGCGAATGTAGGCCAGCAGCACCATCACCACCGAGAGCAACGCGTGATATTGGCCTGAAGCGATGGCGGTGCCCACGCACATGCCGAGCACCGCGGTGTAGATCGGGTGGCGCAGCAACCGGTAAGGACCGGTGCGCACGAGTTGGTGGCCTTCGCCGATGCGGACCTCCGCGCTCCAATTGCGTCCCAGATGCCGGCGTGCCCACACGGCCAGCAGAATAAATGCCGCCTCGATGCCCGTGCCGAGCGGCACAAGAAAGTGAAGCTGAGGCGGCAGGAACCAGCCTTTGAGTCCCGGCGCGGCCCAAAAGAGCAGAAGGTATGCAACGTTCAACACGATTTGATGGAACGCGGTGGACGCACGCGATTCAGACGTCTTCGTGGGGGCGGAGTTGCGCGCGCTGGCGCTCCAGTAAATCTGAAATGCGAGCCAGAGTAAAAAGGCAGGGAAGACGCGACTGTGCAGAATCGTGCTGCGGTGGCGCCAGGCCTCGTAAAGTCCGTAAGCGAGCAACGCCAGCACGAACGGCCGGACAATTTTCATCCAGAGCGGGACGTGGCGGCGTGGCGCGGGCTGATCGGAAGGTGCGGCTAAGGTGGTGTTCGTAAAGCGCTCCTATTCGCTGCGATTCATTTAGCGAGCGTCATCGGGCTCAGGTTCGGCTTGTGTAGCCCGCCCCGTTGTGTAGGGCGGGGATTTCGTGTTGCGTCATGGCCCTGCCGCACAGGCAGAAGTGCCTGTTGCTACCAATCAAAGGCAAAGGCGAAATCAGTTTATGTCATGTCCGATGCCCGTGGGTCACCCGAGAAGGTGCCGCGGACAGGCCCCGCCCCTACGCAACGGGGCGGGCTACACAAGCAAAAGCAAAGGCGAGGGAACCCAGGTGTAAAGGCGACACCTGCGGCACCCAAAAAGATTCCTGAGAAAGGCCCCGCCCCTACCCCTCCTGCGTTAGGGCAAGGCTACGGGGGGGTTACACAAGCAAAGGCGCAAGCTCTCACGTGGATACGCCATGGCGCGGAAGAAAATATCAGCGCGGGTGGGCTAGCCGCCCGCGATGGCGCCGAGGATGATGAGCGGTTCTTTGCCAGAGATGACTTCCGCCGGGAGCGGCGCGTCCGGCGACTCGTGAGATAAATCCTGCTCGCAGGCAAAGAAGCGCAGGAACGGCCGGCGTTCCTGCGTCACGTGATCGCGGATCGTGCCGGAGAGCATTGGGTAGCGCTGCTCGAGAGCGTCCAGCACCGCACGCAGCGTGGGCGAGCCCGCGATCTCCAGGCTAATTTCGTTGCCCAATTTGGCAAGGGTGCGCAGATGATGCGGCAGGGCCACGCGGATGGTGGTCCTGCCGGCGGCCGTGCTGGCGGCGGCTTTGGCGGCGCGGGGCGAAGACTCGCCAGCAGGCGATGCGTTCCCGCCAGCCGCCTTCGCCGCGTCGCGCGGTGTTTCCGCGTCTTTCATTGCAGTGTTTGCACTTCGACGGAAAGCACGGCCGGAAGGTCGCGCACGATCGGCGACCAACTATCCCCGGCATCGGGCGAAGCGTAGACCTGTCCGCCCGTGGTGCCGAAATACACGCCGCAGGAATCGAGCGTATCCACCGCCATGGCGTCACGCAAAACGTTCACGTAGCAATCGCTTTGCGGAAGACCCTTGGTGAGCGGTTCCCACTCGTTGCCTCCCGTGCGGCTGCGATAAACGCGCAGTTTGCCATCGAGAGGGAAGTGCTCGGAATCGCTCTTGATCGGGACGATGTAAATCGTTTCCGGTTCGTGCGCGTGCACGTCAATCACGAAGCCGAAATCCGTGGGCAAATTTCCGCTGATTTTTTGCCAGGAATCGCCGGCGTTGTCGCTGCGCATCACGTCCCAATGCTTCTGCATGAAGAGCACGCCCGGACGCGACGGGTGCATCGCCACGTGATGGACGCAGTGGCCTACGTCGGCGGTGGGGTCGGGAATGTATTTCGAGTAGAGACCCTGATTGATCGGCTTCCACGTTTTACCGCCGTCATCAGTGCGGAACGCTCCCGCCGCCGAAATGGCGATGAAGATTCGATTCGGATCGCTCGGATCGAGAATGATCGTGTGCAGGCACATGCCGCCCGCGCCCGGTTGCCAACGAGGACCGGAGCCATGTTCGCGCAGGCCGGGCAATTCCTGCCAGGACTTTGCGCCGTCGCTGGTGCGAAAGATTGCGGCATCTTCGACGCCGGCATAGACGGTATCGGGATCGGTGAGCGACGGCTCGAGATGCCACACGCGCTTGAACGCCCAGGGATGCGCCGTGCCGTCATACCATTGGTGCGTGCCGGGTACGCCTTCGTAGACAAACTTATTGTCCATCGGCTCCCAGGTCTTGCCCGCATCGTTCGAACGCTGGATCAATTGCCCGAACCAGCCGCTGCTTTGCGAGGCGTAGAGGCGGTTGGGATCCACCGGCGAACCCTTCACGTGGTAAATCTCCCAGCCGGCAAAATGGGGACCGCTGACGTCCCATTTTTCGCGCTTTGCGTCCGACGAGAGAACAAACGCTCCCTTGCGTGTGCCTACGAGTACGCGCACTTTGCTCATGATCGATCTCCCTCTTCCATATACGCGCCAAGAGCGCGGTCTGTTATCGCTGTCGGGGTGTGGGTGTTTTCGAAACTAGCAATCCCATTTGCAAAAAGCAAGCGGGAGAGATGCCCTTGCGCATCGTTACCCAAACGGGTTCTCGTCCGCGCTGCGGCCGTAAATCACCGGTACCGGCACATCCAGCAGCCGCAGGTAGACGGAGAGCTGTCCGCGATGGTGATACCAGTGGTTCAACAGAATGGTGCGAACCACACCGGCGCGCGGCTTGGTGAAAAGCGTGCGCTCCTTCATCATCATGCTCCAGGGCGCGGAGGCTTTTTGGTCGGTCAATCCGCCTAGATACTGCTCCGCGAACTGGACGTTTCGTTCGAAGGTGGCTTGAATTTCCGCTTTATCCTTCGGCTGAGGCGGCGCGAAATTCGCCTGCGAGGCATCGAAGCTGTCTGCCTGCGTGATTCTGGAAAGATTCCCGGGGATCATGGCGATGTGATTGGCCAGTTGGCCGAGCGTCATGGATTTCGCATGCGGCTGCCAGGAAAGTTTCTCCGCTGGAACCCGATCGAGGACGCGCCTGGTGATTGCGGCTTCTTCGCGGAATTCGTTTACTAAGGTTTCTCCGATTGGTGCCATTTTTTTCTCTCCTTTTTTAAATTTCGCTCTGAGTTCCGTCGGTGTTTTCAGCGGTGGTTAACGTGACGCGCCGGCTTCGGCCTTCGCACGAATGCGGCCGTTGATATGCGTCCAGCCGGTGCCGACGCCTTGCCGGTGATCGTCTTGAATCATGCCCAGAGCGAAATGGTGAAATTTGAGCAGCGTGCCGCCCGGTTCCTCGCTGAGGCGGTATTGCACGTTCGAAACTACGGCGTAGGACATAAACAGCGGCCCCGTGATTTCGAGCAGCGAGGGCCGCTTGATCGCCTGCACGTGACCCCACAAATGGCCATTGCCGTCGCCCAAATCGCGGAACCAACGGCCGCCGGGCCACGGCTCGATTTTCATGTTCATGGGTTTGCCATCGGGCGTATCGCTGGCCGGGCCAAGCTGTTCGAGCAGCGCTGCGAAGGTCGTTTCGAGCGAAGCGCGAACGTGGATCTCCTGGGTAATGCTCAACGTCAGATTGTCGATTGCTGCGGCTGCGATGGAACTCATCACTCCTCCTTGTTTTGGTCATGCAACTTTCTACCATTCGGGTGTTCATCGTCCTGTGACGCTTCGCCGGAGCCGGGTATTTCGAGTGACTTGCTTTTTTCTTCGGCGCGCTGCTTGATACGGAGCAATTGGTGCTGCCAGAAGCGTTCGAACGTCTTCGTCCACTCATAGAGGGGCCGGATCGCTTCGGCATTCGTGCGATAGAGAATCTGCCGTCCGTCACGCCGCGCTTCCACCAGACCGACATCACGCAGCACGCGCAGGTGTTTCGAAACGGACGGCTGGGCCAATTGCAGGCTTGCCACAATGTCGCTTACGGGGCGCTCCTGCAGGGCCAGATAATTCAAGATCGCGCGCCTACGCGGCTCGGCGACGGCATTAAAGCTATCTGAGGTGGTAGCTGCGCGCGGCATACGTAGTACGATACATGCCTATATGGGAATATGTCAAGACTTTCTTTTGGTTCCAAAATCACGGCCCTCGGCCTTCCTTGGGGACGACCCCTACCGTTGTTCGGCGTCACTTCTAGCGCTATGCTGGGCCAATCGGGGTGGTCTGCCAGCCAAATCAGAATTGGCCGCATCCTAAATCGAAGATCGGGGCCATGTCCTCTCGCAAACACAATTTCTTGAGAGACGCTTGCGCAGCAGGCGGTTGGTGTGTCGCTTCCGCGGGGCTCTCCGCGATTTTATTCCTCGTTCCACTTTGTTCTGCAGCGATTCGCTCCGGTGAGCCCGAGCAACAGCCCGCACAACAGCAGCAGCAGACTTCCACGAGCGCTACGCAACAGCCAAACTCAACAGCGCAAAAATCCAGCGCCAAAGCCGACGCACCGGTCGCGCCGGAAGCGGCTTTTGACCCACGCGGCCAGCGGCTGATGCTTAAGGACGGCAGCTACCAACTGATTCGCAGCTACGAGCGCAAAGGCAACATCGTTCGCTATTACAGCGTGGAACGCTCGCAGTGGGAGGAAATCCCCGAAGCGTTGGTGGATTGGGACGCGACCGCGAAAGTTGCAAAGGAAGAAAAACAGCACACCGACGAAGTCACGGCCAAGATCGCAAAGCGCGAGGCCGCAGAGAATGCCAGCGAAGTCCTGGATGTGGATGCGAGCCTCGAGGTCGCCCCGGGTTTGATTCTGCCGCAGGATGAGGGATTGTTTGCCGTCGAAGGCCGGACCATTACCCCCATGGAACAGGTGGGGACGCAGATCGTCACCGACAAGGGTCAGGCGGCGAAACGCATTCTAAGTCCTATTTTCTCGGCAAAACAGCGGCTCGAAATTCCGGGCAAGCGCG
>DATNLT010000075.1:0-14167 GCA_035602725.1 Candidatus Acidiferrales bacterium | reverse complement strand
CGGCGCAGGACCCGGAATTTTACTATCGCATCGACTATAACGGCGACGAGCCCGAAGTGGTGCTGGTGCATGCCGAAGTGCGCGGCGACAAACGTGTGGTCGAATCCATTAAGATCAACATCGCCGGGGAGCGGGACATCCAGCGCAAGACGCTCTCCTTCCAGCGCTGGATCGTGGCGAAGGGCGTATACCGCTTCACTTTGGGCGAACCGCTACTGCCGGGCGAATATGTAATAGAGGTGGTGCTGCCAAACGAGCAAACCGAAATGTACGTCTGGGATTTCGGCGTAGATTCTCCGGGTGCTGTCAAGACTGCCAAGCCGCACTGACGCGTTTGATGCGGACACGCCCGTACCATTGACTTCGCTCCGCAGCTCTTTCTAAGATTGTTCTCCCATCTAGCGCTTGGCCAGCCGGGTGTCCCCATTCCGTTAGGCTGGATTTCTGGAGCGTGTCCGGTGCGAAGACTGTTTTGTCCTCTTCTGTTGCTTTTGTGTGCGAGCTCCGTTTGCCGCGCGATCCCCGACGGCAGCGATCCTGCCGTGGTGCAGGCGATCGCGGTAGGTGACGCGTGCTTTGCTCGTCAGGATTATGACCGGGCCCTCGAGGCCTACCGCAGCGCCGACGCGTTAGCCCATCACAGGTCAGCCGTCTGCTACATGAGAATGTTCTCGGTGGAACGCAAGGCCGGCGATTTGCCGGCGGCGCTGGAAGACGCCCGCAGAGCCGTCGCCGTGGCGGGACCGGACAAAGGCGTAGCCGCCCGGGCACACCTGGCGCGAGGATTTCTGCTGGCGGAAATGGCCACGAAGCCCACGGACAAGAAGTTCAAAGAATCCGAGGCGGAAAACCGAGAGGCCTTGGCGGCCGACCCTGCAATGTCCGTGGCACATTTCAACCTGGGAATCGTGCTGATCAAGGAGGCACGCGACGCCGCCGGCGTCGCCGAGCTCAACACCTTTATCGGCGCGCCGGGAGCTGATCCGAGAATGATTTCGGACGCACGGCGCGCGATTGCCGATCCCGTGCGAGTGCGCGAACCCTTTGCTCCGCACTTTTCCCTTACGCCGCTGGATGGCACGCCCCTTTCCACGGAATCGTTACATGGCCGAGTAGTGGTGCTGGATTTTTGGGGCACTTGGTGTTCGGTGTGCCGCGAAGCCTTGCCCTCCCTGCTCGGACTCCAGAAGAAATACCGAGACAAGGAAGTGACTTTCATCAGCGTCAGCTCCGACAGCAACGAAGAAACCTGGAAGAATTTCATCGCCAAGCAGCATATGGATTGGCCGCAATACCTCGATCGTTCCGGAAAGGTGCTGCGGGACTTCAATGTGAATATTTATCCATCCTATGTGGTGCTGGATCGCGACGGCGTGATCCGCTTTCACCAATCAGGCTACGATCCGCAAACCGACGCGGAGATATCCGCTACGATCGATCGCGCGCTGAAGAATCCGCCGGCGTTGCACCCTCCGCAACCTGCCAATCCCAGGTAAGACTCCGATTCTGCATCCGTAGCCGCGAGGACTCCGTGCCGCCTGCCAACAAAAACAAATCGGCCCGGCTCCCTTTTGGCAACCGGGCCGATTCTGATTCAGTTTGATGCGAACTAGCTTTCGGCTACCGCGCCACCAGTCGCATCCTTGCGGAGGAAGTCCAGCGCAGCGGCTTCTTCCGGCGAAAGATCGGGAGCGGCCAGTTCGGGTTGCGGCATCGGCTCCGGCACCTCGGTGAGCAACTGGATGTTGCGATACCACTCGAGACCCGTGCCGGCGGGAATCAGGCGGCCCATGATCACGTTTTCCTTCAGGCCGCGCAGATAATCCACCTTGCCCGCAACCGCGGCTTCGGTGAGGACGCGCGTCGTCTCCTGGAAGCTTGCGGCGGAGATAAACGAATCCGTCGAGAGCGAGGCCTTGGTGATGCCAAGCAGCAACGGCCGCCCAGTCGCAGGCCGCCCGCCATTTTCGAGGATTCGGTCGTTTTCCTCGCGGAAGCGGAACTTATCCACCTGCTCCTCGAGCAAGAACGCCGTGTCCCCGACGTCTTCCACCTTCACCCAGCGCATCATCTGGCGGACGATGGTCTCGATGTGCTTGTCGTTGATGTTGACTCCTTGCAGGCGGTAAACCTCCTGCACCGCGTTGACGAGATAGGCTTGCGTGAACTTTTCGCCGAGCACGGCCAGGATGTCATGCGGGTTCAGCGGACCGTCAATCAACGGCTCGCCGGCCAGCAGACGCTCACCTTCCTGCACCTGGATGTGCACGCCGCGCGGGACGGAGTATTCCTTCTGCGTTTTGCCGTCTTCGCTTTCGACGTAAATCTTGCGCATGCCCTTGGCGATTTCGCCGTATTTCACTACGCCATCGATCTCGCTGATGACGGCGGGATCCTTCGGCTTGCGCGTTTCGAAAAGCTCGACGACCCGCGGCAGACCGCCAGTGATGTCCTTGGTCTTCATGGTCTCGCGCGGAATCTTTGCGAGCACATCGCCGGGCATCACTTCGAAACCGTCGGTGACCATCAAGTGGGCGCGCGACGGCATCAGGTACTTCTTGCGGACCTTGCCCGCGGCATCGCGAATGAGCACAGTGGGTTGCCGCTTTTCGTCATCGGGCGGCAACATCACCACGCTCTGCGAAAGACCGGTGACCTCGTCCACCTGCTCTTCAATCGTGATCCCCGGCTGCAAATCCTTGAACTGGATGTTGCCGCCGACTTCGGTGAGGATCGAGAAGGTATACGGATCCCATTCGGCGATCTTCTGGTTTGCCTGCACGGTGTCGCCTTCGGTAACCAGCAAGCGCGTGCCGTAAGGAACTTCGTGCCGTTCCTTTTCGCGGCCCTTTTCGTCGACGACGGCGATGTGGCCGTTGCGGCCCATCACGATGAGCGCATTGCCGCGCCCATGAACGTGTTTCAGATCGACGAACTTGGCAACGCCAGAGGTGCGCGTGACGAGTTCCGATTGTTCGGCAACGCGGCTGGCCGTGCCGCCGATGTGGAAGGTACGCATCGTGAGCTGCGTGCCGGGCTCGCCAATCGACTGCGCGGCGATCACTCCTACCGCTTCACCAAGCTCGACCATTCGGCCCGAAGCCAGGTTGCGGCCGTAGCAGCGCGCGCACACACCGCGCCGGGACTCGCAAGTGAGCACCGAGCGGATCTTCACGCGCATCACCCCGGCGGCCTGGACAGCATTGGCCAGCTCTTCGGTGATTTCCTGGTTCACTTCCACGATCACGTTGCCTTCGAAATCCTTGAGCTTTTCGAGCGAGACGCGGCCCACGATGCGGTCGCGCAGCGCTTCCACTTCTTTCTTGCCCTGCTCGAGGATTGGCTCGACGTAGATGCCTTCGCTCGTGCCGCAATCGATCTCGCTGATGATCACATCTTGCGCCACGTCCACCAGACGCCGCGTGAGGTAGCCCGAATCGGCGGTCTTGAGCGCCGTATCGGCCAGACCCTTGCGGGCTCCGTGCGTGGAGATGAAGTATTGCAGCACCGTCAATCCTTCGCGGAAGTTTGATGTGATGGGCTGCTCGATCACTTCGCCCGAGGGCTTGGCCATCAATCCGCGCATCCCGGAAAGCTGGCGGATCTGCTGTTTCGAACCGCGCGCGCCGGAATCGGCCATGACGTAGACCGGGTTGATGACGCCTTCTTTGTCTTGTTCCTCGAGCGCTTTGAAGAGCTCTTCGGAAACGTGCTCGGTGACCTTGCCCCAGATGTCGATGACTTTGTTGTAGCGTTCGCCGTTGGTGATCGCACCGTCCAGGTATTGCTCCTGGACTTTCACGACCTCGCGTTCGGCGGCATCCACGAGCTTGGCTTTGTCGCCGGGGATCAACATGTCGTCAATGCCGATGGAGATACCGGACTTGGTGGCGTAGAGGAAGCCGAGCTCCTTGAGGCCATCCAGCATCGGAACCACGCGCTCGATGCCATATTGCAGGTAGCAGAAGTGCACGAGTTGCTGCACACCCTTCTTCTTCAGCAAGCCGTTGATGAACGGCGTGCCCTTGGGCAGATGGTCGTTAAAGATCGCGCGCCCCACGGTGGTGTTCAGGAACTGCTTATCGAGCGTAATCGGCGCCGTGTGCACCACGTCCTGATCGTCAAAAGTGCCGGTCAGGTTGATCACCTCACCGCTGTGACGCAGGCGGATGGGCGTGAGCAACTCAACTTCGCCGGCTTCGAGGGCCAGCATGGCCTCTTCGACGGAACTGAACGCGCGGCCTTCGCCCTTGGCTCCAGGCTTGGCCTTGGTGAGGTAGTAGATGCCCAGAATCATGTCTTGCGTCGGCACGGCCAAAGGCAAGCCGTGCGCGGGCGAAAGAATGTTGCGCGAAGCAAGCATCAACACAGACGCTTCGATCTGCGCCTCCGGGGAAAGCGGAATGTGCACGGCCATCTGGTCGCCGTCGAAGTCCGCGTTAAACGCGGTGCAGACCAGCGGGTGAATTCGAATGGCCTTGCCTTCCACGAGCACCGGTTCGAACGCCTGGATGCCCAAGCGGTGCAATGTCGGTGCGCGGTTGAGCAGCACCGGATGCTCGCGAATCACTTCCTCGAGGATGTCCCACACGATGGGATCCTGCTGCTCGACCATTTCCTTGGCCTGCTTGATTGTCGTGCAGTGGCCCGTGGCTTCGAGGCGGTGATAAATAAATGGCTTGAAGAGTTCGAGCGCCATCTTCTTTGGCAGACCGCACTGGTGGAGCTTGAGTTCCGGCCCGACCACGATCACCGACCGGCCGGAGTAGTCCACGCGCTTGCCGAGCAAGTTTTGGCGGAAACGGCCTTGCTTGCCCTTGAGCGTATCCGAAAGCGACTTCAGCGGGCGGTTGTTCGTGCCGCGCAGCACGCGGCCGCGGCGGCCGTTATCAAACAGAGCGTCCACCGCTTCCTGCAGCATGCGCTTTTCATTGCGCACGATCACGTCGGGCGCATGCAGCTCCATCAGCTTCTTCAAGCGGTTGTTACGGTTGATCACGCGCCGGTAGAGATCGTTGAGATCGGAGGTGGCGAAGCGGCCGCCGTCCAGAGGCACAAGCGGACGTAGCTCAGGCGGCAACACCGGGATCACGTCCAGAATCATCCACTCGGGCTTGTTGCCGCTCTTGCGGAACGCTTCGAGCACCTTCAGGCGCTTTGCGTATTTAATGCGCTTCTGCAAGCTCGGGTCGACCTTCATCTTTTCGCGCAGCTCTTCGCTGAGCTTTTCGACCTCGACGCGCTTCAAAAGTTCCTTAATCGCTTCGGCGCCCATGGCCGCGCGGAACTGGCCCGGGTATTCCTTCACGAGTTCGCGGTATTTTTCCTCGGGAAGCAGATCGCGTTCCTTGATTCCTGGAACCTCGCCTGCGTCCACGACCACGAAGCCTTCGAAATAAAGAATGCGCTCGAGATCGCGCATGGTGATGTCCAGCAGGTTGCCGATGCGCGAAGGCAGCCCCTTAAAAAACCACACGTGCGAGCACGGTGAAGCGAGCTCGATGTGGCCCAGACGCTCGCGGCGAACCTTGCTGAGCGTGACTTCCACACCGCACTTGTCGCAGATCACCCCGCGGTGCTTCATGCGCTTGTATTTTCCGCACAGGCATTCCCAGTCCGTGACCGGACCGAAAATCTTGGCGCAGAACAGGCCATCCCGCTCCGGCTTAAACGTGCGGTAGTTGATGGTTTCGGGCTTGGTGACTTCTCCGTGCGACCAGGAACGGATTCGCTCGGGACTTGCCAGGCTGATGCGAATCGAATCGAAATCCGCGATCAGGCTGGCGCGATCATAAGGGCTGCTACGATACAAGGTAGATTCCTCCCTCCCGGCAAGCGCGCGGCTGGCCGGGCATCTCCGGTTTCCCGGAGAGAATTAATGCCAAGTCATCACTGCCCGGAGCGCCACCGTTGCCTGCGGCGCCCCGGATCAAGAAAATTCTCTACGGCCCTGCGGCTTAATCCGCCGCTTCGGCCGCCGGCGGAGTTTTCTGCTGCCGCTTCATCAACTCCACATCGAGACAAAGCGACTGCAACTCGCGCACGAGTACGTTGAACGATTCGGGCACGCCCGGCTCGATGCCAGGCTCGCCCTTCACGATGGCTTCATAGATCTTCGCGCGGCCGTACACGTCATCCGACTTGCAGGTGAGCAGCTCTTGCAAGATGTGTGCGGCGCCGTAAGCTTCGAGAGCCCAGACTTCCATTTCCCCGAAACGCTGGCCGCCAAACTGCGCCTTACCGCCAAGCGGCTGCTGCGTGATCAAGGAATAGGGACCGATCGAACGCGCGTGGATCTTGTCGTCAACCAAGTGAGAGAGCTTGAGCATGTAGATGTAGCCGACGGTGACGTTTTGCGCGAAAGCATCGCCCGTCATGCCGTCGAAGAGCGTGATCTTGCCCGAAACAGGTAGGCCCGCTTCTTCGATCAGGTGGCGGATTTCCGCTTCGCGCGCACCGTCAAACACCGGCGTCGCGAAGGGAATGCCTTCGCGGAAGCCGTCGGCCAGATCGATGAGTTCCTCATCGTTTAGGCCGGAGATGGTGCCCCAGATCGGCGTCTCGCCGAATACTTCCTTGAGCCACTTGCGCAGGGTCTCCGCCTTGGTGTCGCGATCGAGCAAGCGGCCCAGCGCGCGGCCCAATTCCTTGGAGGCCCAGCCCAGATGCGTTTCGAGAATTTGCCCCACGTTCATACGGGAGGGTACGCCCAGCGGATTCAAAACGATCTCCACCGGTGTTCCGTCCGGCATGTAGGGCATATCTTCTTCGGGAACGATGCGCGCGATCACGCCCTTGTTCCCGTGGCGCCCAGCCATCTTGTCTCCGACCGAGAGTTTGCGCTTCATCGCGATGTAGCACTTCACGAGCTTGATCACGCCCGGAGGCAATTCGTCGCCCTTCTTGAGCTTTTCCTTGCGCTCCTCGGTGATCTTGCGAAGCACGTCGATCTGGCGCGAGGTCATCTCCTCGATCTCGTCGATCTTCTCGATGAGCAGAGGATCCTTGTCGGCCAGCTTCAGGCGCTTCAGGTTGCGCGTGGAGATTTTCTCGATGATGTCGCGCGTTAGATCGGTGCCTTTGGTGAGCAGACGCTTGTTCGTTTTCTCGTCGTGCAGGTCGGCCACAAGTTTCTGGTCGCCCAGCAGGTCGGAGAGGCGCTTCAGGCGCTCGTCGGTGAGGATGCGGATTTCGTCGGCCAGGTTCTTTTCGAGCTTGAACACCTGCGCCGCTTCGATGGCTTTGTGACGCTCGTCCTTTTCCGCGCCCTTGCGGCAGAAGACTTTTACGTCAACTACCGTGCCCTCGATACCCGGCGGGCAATAGAGAGAAGCGTCGCGAACGTCGCCGGCCTTTTCGCCGAAGATCGCGCGCAGCAGCTTTTCTTCCGGCGTCAACGTGGTTTCGCCCTTCGGAGTGACCTTACCGACCAGAATGTCGCCCGGCCTGACAGTCGCACCGATGCGGATCACGCCGCTCTCGTCGAGATTGCGCAGGAAGGTTTCGCTGATGTTCGGGATATCCCGCGTGATTTCTTCGGGACCGAGCTTGGTGTCGCGCGCCTCGATTTCATACTCCTCGATGTGAATCGAAGTGTAGTAATCGTCCTTGACGAGTTTTTCGCTCACCAGGATGGCGTCTTCGAAGTTGTATCCGCGCCAAGGCACGAACGCCACGAGGACGTTTCTACCTAGCGCCAGTTCGCCGCGATCGGTACAAGGACCGTCCGCGAGGACTTGTGCCTGCTTGACGCGGTCTCCCACGCGCACCAACGGTTTCTGGTTGATGCAAGTGTTCTGGTTCGAACGCTTGAATTTGGTGAACTGGTAGATGTCCGCGCCCACTTCGCGGCTCAGCACGCCGGAGTGGTCGGACTCGACGCGTACGATGATGCGCTCGGAGTCGACTTGATCCACGATCCCATCACGGCGGCACAGCACCACGGCGCCGGAGTCGCGCGCGGTGACCCGCTCCATACCCGTGCCCACCAGCGGTGATTCACCGCGAATGAGCGGCACGGCCTGGCGCTGCATGTTGGAACCCATGAGCGCGCGGTTCGCGTCGTCGTTTTCGAGGAAGGGAATCAGGCTCGCCGCCACGCTAACGAGCTGCTTCGGAGAAACGTCGATGTAATCCACTTCATCGCGATGTTTCAGCACGAAGTTGCCCGCTTGGCGGCAATTTACGAGCTCGTTGATGATCTTTCCGCGGTCATCAAGTGGCACGTTCGCCTGCGCGACGACGTAGCGATCCTCTTCCCACGCGGAAAGATAGAAACAATAAGGATCGAAAGTGACGCGCTTACGCTTCAGCTCGTCATTTACTTCAATCACGCGATCGCGTTCCGCGATGTCGCCGGCCTTGAATTCGCTGTCGCCGGCGTTGAGGATTTGCGCGTAATCGATCACGCGTCCGCCCTTTACCTTGCGGTAGGGCGATTCGATAAAGCCGTATTCGTTGATACGCGCGTAGCAGGAAAGCGAGCTGATCAGTCCGATGTTCGGACCTTCCGGCGTTTCAATCGGGCAAATGCGGCCGTAGTGCGTGGGATGAACGTCGCGCACTTCGAATCCGGCGCGTTCGCGCGAAAGACCGCCGGGCCCAAGCGCCGAAAGACGCCGCTTGTGCGTAATTTCGGAAAGTGGGTTGGTCTGGTCCATGAACTGGCTTAGCTGCGAACTGCCGAAGAACTCGCGAATCGCGGCCATCACGGGCTTCGCGTTCACCAGATCGTGCGGCATCGCCGTGGACATTTCCTGATAGACCGACATCTTTTCCTTGATCGCGCGCTCCATGCGAACGAGGCCGATGCGGAACTGGTTCTCGAGCAGCTCGCCCACCGCGCGAACGCGGCGGTTGCCCAAGTGATCGATATCGTCCACCGTGCCGATATTCTTGCGCAGCTTCAGCAAGTAGCGGATCGACGCGACAAAGTCCGCGGAATCGAGCGTGCGCGTTTCGAGCGGCGTTTCCAGACCCAGCTTGATGTTGAACTTCAGCCGGCCCACTTTGCTGAAGTCGTATTTTCGCGGGTCGAAAAACATACCGTTGAAAAGCGCCGTCGCGGTTTCGAGCGTTGGAGGATCGCCGGGACGCAACTTGCGGTAAATCTCGATCAACGCCTCGCGGGGGGACTTGATCGAATCCTTATCGAGCGTACGGCTCAATACCACGCCGGTCTCGTCGCGCTCCGGGAAAAACACGTCGACTTCGGTGATTCCCGCCATGCCCACCGCGTTCCAGAGCTCGGCGGTCATCGGCTTGTTGGCTTCGACGAGCACTTCGCCAGTCTGCCGGTCCACGAGGTCGGCCACGGTGTATGCGCCTTCGAGATCGGCCACAGCGACGCCCACTTGCGAGACGCGCGCCTTCACCATTTCCTTGTAGAGTGCCTCGGTGATGCGCTTGTGCGCGCCCACCAGAGTTTCGCCGCTCTTCGGATGCGCGATTTCGCGGGAAAGCTTGCGATCCATCATGCCTTCGGAAACGTTCCAGTAGAGTTCACCTTCGCGGAGCGCCACACGCTCCACCTGGTAGAACGTGCGCAAGATTTCTTCGTTGGACTTCATGCCCAATGCGCGCAGGAAAATCGAGCCCAGGAACTTGCGCTTACGGTCAATTCGAACGTAGAGGATGTTCTTGGTGTCGTATTCGAATTCGACCCATGATCCGCGGTAAGGAATGATCTTGCCCAGGAAATAGCTGCGGTTGTTGGCCGTTTCGTAGAACACGCCAGGCGAGCGGTGCAATTGGCTGACGATCACGCGCTCCGTGCCATTGATCACAAACGTGCCGTTTTCCGTCATTAACGGAATATCGCCGAAGAAAACTTCCTGTTCCTTGATGTCGCGAATGTTCTTCGCGCCGGTATCGGGGTCCTTGTCGTAAATTGTGAGGCGGATGGTGACCTTGAGTGGCGCGGAATAGGTCATCCCGCGGTCTTCGCACTCGTTCACGTCATACTTCAACTGCATGCCGACGGGATCGCCGCACTTATTGCAGAAAGTGGGCGTGTTCTTGTTGAACGTGCCGCACTTCGTGCAGATCACGTCGCCCGTCTGGTACGGGTTGGTGACCACCGAAGCGCCGCAATTCCGGCAGGTGGCTCGCAGGTGGTGCAACCCTTTCAGGTTGCCGCACTTGCACTCCCAGTTTCCGATCGCGTAGTCCACGAAATCGAGCTGCGAGAGTCCGCGGAAATCCTGGATCGGAAACACCGAACTGAATACCGATTGCAAGCCGCCGTCTTCGCGCTCGCTCGGCAGCAAATCCATTTGCAAAAATCGCTGATACGAATTGCGCTGGACCTCGATCAGGTTCGGAATCTGAATCGAGCTCTGAATCTTGGAAAAGTCCAGACGCTGTCGTTCCCGATTATGATGATTACCATTCTGCATTTTCTTCCCCTATGCCCGTGCGGGTGATGCGGGTAAGCAGTGCGGTGTAGCGGGCAGGGCTGTCCGCTGTGTCCGAAGACACGACCGCCTGCCGTCCCGGCAGGACGCTGAAAAAGGTTCGAGTGTCGCGGCCTAAAACGTGCGTAATACAAATCCTTCCGCTGCGGCGCCGCCGCGCGCCGCCGAAGACTGCCCAACCGGTGGCGCGATTACTTGATTTCGACCTTTGCGCCGGCGTCCTCGAATTTCTTCTTGATGGAGGCCGCCTCGTCTTTGTTAACGCCCTCTTTGACCGGTTTGGGCGCGCCATCCACCAGGTCCTTGGCTTCCTTCAGCCCCAGGCTGGTGACTTCGCGGACCGCTTTGATGACGTTGATCTTGTTTGCGCCGACGTCGGTGAGCACAACGGAGAATTCCGTCTTCTCTTCCGCCGGAGCCGCACCCCCTGCCGCCGCGCCGCCGGCCATTGCCACCGGAGCCGCCGCTGCCGCGGAAACGCCGAAGGCCTCTTCCATCTTCTTGACCAGATCGGCTGCTTCGAGCAGGGTTAGACCCTTGATTTCTTCCAAAATTGCATCGACTTTGTTCGCCATGGCTACTTCATTTCCTCCTCGCAAGAATACAAACTGGGTTACTCGGACGCCCCGTCCGAGGCAAACTTGTTTTGCTTGGCCGCCTCGCTGACCACCACGGCCAAGTTGCGTGAAACGCCCGCCATCGCCGAAGCCAACCTCTGCGCCGGCGCATTCACCAGGAACATGATCTTGCTGATGAGCTCTTCCTTGGACGGCAGCGTCGCCAGTTGCTGAATGTCCGCGATCGAGAGCACGCGGCCTTCGACCACGCCGGCTTTGAATTGAAATGCCGGCACGTCTTTCGCAAATTTGGTGATGGCCTTCGCCAAAGCCACCGGATCGCTGGTGGTAAATGCGATCGAGGTTGGCCCCGCCAGGTTCTTCAGGAACGCTTCGGAAGGCGTACCCGCTCCCGCGCGCTCCGCCAGCGTGTTCTTTACGACCTTGTAGTGGCCACCGACGGCCTGGATCGTGCGCCGCAGTTTCGTATCGTCTTCGACGGTGATGCCCTTGAACGTCGAAAGAATCACGGTCGAAACCGTGGCCAGCTCGCTTTTGAGCTTTTCGAGATCTTTTTCTTTATCGCTGCGCTTTTTCATAAAGACGTTTCAGCCTTATGCCGCCACCGATGAAGCGGCCTCGATATCAGCGTGATCGATCAAAATTCCGGGTCCCATCGTGGAGGTCAGCGTGACCTTCTTCACGTATTTGCCTTTTGCCGCCGAGGGTTTCGCTTTGACTACCGCGGCAATGAGAGCGTGTGCGTTGTCCGCCAACTTGGTGGCATCAAAGCTGATCTTGCCGATGGGGGAGTGCACGATCCCGGCCTTGTCCACTCGGAATTCCACTTTGCCGGCTTTGATTTCATTGACGGCTTGCGCCACATCAAAGGTCACCGTGCCCGTCTTCGGATTGGGCATCAAACCGCGAGGACCAAGCACTTTGCCAAGCCGGCCCGCAGAACGCATCATGTCCGGAGTAGCGATCACCGCGTCAAAATCCGTCCAACCTTCTTGAATTTTTTGGACCATATCTTCGCCGCCCGCGAAATCCGCGCCGGCTTGTTCCGCTTCGCGAACCTTCTCACCGCTGGCAATCACCAGCACGCGCTTGGACTTGCCCAAGCCGTGTGGCAGCACCACCGTGCCACGAACCATTTGATCCGAATGCTTCGGGTCCACACCTAGATTGATGACGACCTCGACCGTTTCGTCAAATTTTACGAAGTGCGCCTTCTTGATGGCCTCAGCGGCTTCCGAAAGGTGGTAAGGACGCGCTTCGATCTGCTTACGCGCGTTCTCCATTTTCTTGCCTGACTTGCTCGCGCCCATGTTCAGCCCTCCACCACTTCCACGCCCATGTTGCGCGCCGTGCCCAGCACCGTGCGGACCGCCGCATCGAGCGCCGTCGTGTTCAGATCCTGCAATTTCATTTTGGCAATGTCTTCGATCTGCTTCTTCGTAACTTTGCCGACTTTGTTGCGGTTGGGCTCCGCGGAACCCTTCACGATTCCCGCGGCGCGCTTGATCAGTTCGGCTGCCGGCGGTGTCTTGGTAACGAATGTGAAAGTGCGGTCGCTATACACCGTGATGATCACCGGTGTGACCATGCCCTCCGGGTCCTTGTTCGTGCGGGCGTTGAACTGCTTGCAGAACTCCATAATGTTGACGCCCTGCGGGCCGAGAGCCGTACCCAACTGCTGCGATGGCGCCGCTTTGCCGGCGGGCACCTGCAGCTTCAATTGTGCTTGAATCTTCTTCGCCATAATGGCTTACCCCTGCTCGAGTGCTAGGAAGTCTTTTCTACCTGCATGAAATCCAGCTCGACCGGTGTCGAGCGGCCAAAGATCGTCACTGAAATCTTCAAAGTGCTGCGGTCGGCATTCACGTCCTCGACGACGCCCGTGAAATTCGCAAATGGCCCATCCACGATGCGCACCTGCTCGTTGCGCTCGAACGTGAGCTTTGGCTTGGGGCGCTCCGTCGGGCTAGCCGCGCGGTGCAGAATATTCTGCACTTCCTCGTCGGAAAGTGGCGTCGGTGTTTGACCCGATCCCACGAAACCGGTCACGCGGAGCGTGTTACGCACCACGTGCCAGGTGTAATCATCCATTTCCATTTCGACGAGTACGTAGCCCGGGTAAAACATCCGCGTCGAAGTTACTTTCTTGCCGCCACGCACCTCGACCACGTCTTCGGTGGGAATCAGCACTTGGCCGATCTTGTCCTGCAGGCCGAACGCTGCCACGCGGCTCTCGAGGCTTTCCTTTACTTTGCGCTCGAAGCCCGAATAGGTGTGGATGATGTACCACTGCTTCGCCATAAGACCCTTTTCCATCTAGTGCTGCCTGAACGTTTTCAGCACGAGCGCAATCAGGCGCTGGCAGCCGATATCCACCAGCCAGAGAAACACCGCGAAAAACGCGGTCGTCAGGATCACCACAATCGTCGTGCTCAGCACTTCGCTTTGCGAAGGCCAGGTGACCTGCTTCATCTCCACGCGAGTTTCGTGCAGGAACTGGCGCAGCTGCCTCGGATAATTGAGCCACTGTTCCAGCCATGCCGGCCGCTCTCGCTCGCGCGAAGCGCCGCTACCCGATGATCCCGCCGTCGTGTTCAATTTTGACGCCTGCGTAATTGCCATCCCGCCTCGATGCCGTTCAACTGTGCCCCCTGCTGCCGCTTTTCCCCTTCGCGCCCGACGCCTGAGGCGTCCGTCGCGTCCAGCGGGCCATCCGGACTGGCAGGGGAGGAGGGATTCGAACCCCCACATCCGGTTTTGGAGACCGGCGGTCTGCCGTTGAACCTACTCCCCTTCAAACCGCGAGCCAGCCCAGAATCCGTCGCCTCGTCAGCCGCGTGGCTTCCAGGCAAGCCGGCGGTTCAAAACCGGCTACTTCACTTCTTTGTGCGGCGTGTGCTTGCGGCACGACTTGCAAAACTTGCTGGTCTCAAGACGTTCGGTGTGCTTCTTCCGATTCTTGGTCGTTGTGTAATTCCGGTTTTTGCATTCGCCGCATTGCAGCGTAATAATTTCGCGCATGATGTCGTCTCGTTACTCGATAATCTCGGCAACCGCGCCGGCCCCAACGGTGTGGCCGCCTTCGCGAATCGCGAAGCGCAGCCCCTTCTCCAGCGCCACCGGCGTGATCAGGCTCACTTCCACCGACACGTTGTCGCCCGGCATCACCATCTC
>DATNLT010000074.1:0-8726 GCA_035602725.1 Candidatus Acidiferrales bacterium | reverse complement strand
CGCCGGCCGTTTACGCGGCGGCCTTGGCTCCGGCCTTACCGGCCTTCTTCTTAAGACGCTCGCCCGTAATACGCACGCCCTTCTGCTTGTACGGATCGGGCGGACGCAGCGCGCGCATGTTCGCGGACACCTGGCCAACCAGCGCGCGATCCGCGCCGCTGACCGTCATGTGCGTCTGCTTTTCCACCACAACCTGGATCCCTTCCGGAATCGGAAACTCGATCGGGTGCGAATAGCCCAGCAGGAAAACGACGTTCTTGCCTTTGACTTCCGCGCGGTATCCAACGCCCACGATATCGAGATCCTTCTTGAACCCGGTGGTCACGCCGGTGACGGCATTGGCGACCAAAGCCCGCGCCAGCCCGTGCAAGGCCTTCTGCTCGTCGGAATCGCGCAGCGCCTGGAGCGTGCCGTCTTTTTGCTCGAAGCGAATTCCGCGCGGAATCTTCACGCTCATCTTGCCCTTGGGGCCCTGGACATCCACCGTAGCGGCCGAGATTTGCACCTTCACGCCACTGGGAACCGGGATGATCTTTTTTCCGATGCGCGACATTTTTTCTTCCTTGGCCTCGCCTCTACCAGATTTCGCAGAGTACTTCGCCGCCGACGTTGGACTTTCGCGCGGCGCGGCCCGTCATCACGCCCCGCGGCGTCGTCACGATGCTGATGCCCAGGCCACCGATGATGCTGCGCAGTTCCTTCGAGCTCGAGTACTGGCGGCGGCCGGGCTTCGACACGCGCTTCAGGTCCGTGATGGCGCTGCGCCGGTCGGACGAATACTTCAGGAACACGCGAAGGATCTTGTGGCTCTTCGATTCCTCCACGAGCTTGTACGTCTGGATAAATCCCTCTTCCTTCATGATGCGCACCACTTCGGTCTTCAGCTTCGACGCCGGCACGTCCACCCGCGCGTGCTTGGCTTTCGTGGCGTTCCGGATGCGCGTCAACAAATCGGAAATCGGATCGGTCATCATCGAGAATTCGTCCTCTTACCAGCTCGCCTTGAGCACGCCGGGAATTTCACCGCGGAGCGCCAGTCCGCGAAAACAGATACGGCACATTTCAAACTTCCGCAGGAAGCCGCGCGGCCGGCCGCAAATGCGGCAGCGGTTGCGCATGCGAATCTTGAACTTCGGCTTCTTCTTCATCTTCGCGAATTGCGAATCTCGCGCCATAGTTCTCCTCAGCCGCGGAGCGGCACACCGAGCCCGCGCAACAACTCGCGGCCTTCTTCGTCGTTCCTCGCGCTAGTGGTAAAGGTTATGTTCATCCCCTTAATCTTATCCACGCGCGTGTAATCGATTTCCGGAAACACCAGTTGATCGCGTAGCCCCAGCGTGTAGTTGCCGCGGCCATCGAAAGCGTTGGCCGGCAAGCCCTTGAAGTCGCGCACGCGCGGCAGCACCACATTGCACAGCCGGTCGAGAAATTCGTACATGCGATCGCCGCGTAGCGTCACGCAGCAACCAATGGGCATGCCCTTGCGGATCTTGAAGTTCGCGATGGACTTCTTCGCGCGCGTCAGAACCGCTTTCTGGCCGGCGATTTGGCCCAGCTCGACCGCCGCCACGTCCAGCAGCTTGCTGTTCTGGCTCGCTTCACCCAGCCCGATATTCACCACGATCTTCTTGAGCTTGGGAATCGCCATCGGGTTCGTCACGTTAAGGCGCTTCATCAGCGACGGGACGATCTCGGTGTGATACCGCTCTCTCATTCGACTGGCCATAATTCCGTTCCCAACCTGCTCTTTCTTTCCGGCTCCGCGTAGCGGCGGATGGCCGGCTCTTCCATTCTTTTCGACCTACTTTTCGAGCGTTGCGCCGCAACGCCGGCACACGCGTACCGAGCTACCGTCCGCGCCTTTGCTCCGGCCCACCCGCGCATGTTTGTTGCACGCTGGACACATCAGCAACACGTTCGAGATCGCAATGGGCCCTTCCTTATCGAGGATGCCGCCCTTCACGTTCTGCGAGGGGTTCGGGCGCGTGTGCCGCTTGATGATGTTGGCATGCTCGACGGTAACTTGGCCCTTGCTGGCGTTCACCGAAAGCACGCGGCCCACTTTGCCTTTGTCCCGGCCCGCCATCACGCGGACCTGATCGTTCTTACGAATGTTCAACCGGATACGTATTTTTGGTTTTGGCTCTCTCATTTTCGTTACCAAACTTCGGGCGCCAGCGATACGATCTTGGCGAACTGCTTTTCGCGCAATTCACGCGCCACCGGACCGAATACGCGGGTTCCCACCGGTTCGTTCGCATCGTTGATCAGCACGGCGGCGTTGTCGTCAAACCGGATATACGATCCGTCGCGCCTGCGGTGTTCCTTGCGGGTGCGCACCACCACCGCGCGTACTACCTTGCCCTTCTTGATCTGGCTGTCGGGCGCGGCCTCTTTTACCGCCGCGGTAATCACGTCACCCAGCCCGGCTCGCAGCCCGGTATCTCCACCGATGGGAAGAATCATCGTCAACTGGCGCGCGCCGGAATTATCGGCCACCGTCAGCCACGATCGCATGCGAATCATTGCCGTTGTCTCCCGTTCGCCATCGCGTCGTCTTTACTTGGCGCCATCGCGATGCACCAAGACTTCCACCAGCCGCCAGCGTTTCAGTTTCGAGAGCGGCCGCGTCTCCATGATGCGTACCCGGTCGCCAACCTTGGCCTGCCGCGTCTCGTCGTGCGCGTAGAATTTCTTGGTGGACCGCACCACGCGCCCGTACAGCCGGTGCCGCGATAAGCGTGTGACCTTAACCACAATCGTCTTGGCCATCTTCGCGCTGGTCACCAGACCGATTTTTTCCTGCCGGCTTCCGCGCTGCGCGGGAGCCTCGGGCGCCGCGGCCGCCACTGGAGCTGTGTTCTCAGTTGCCATTCGCCTGCCTCAATTCCCTTTCCCGGAGTAACGTCTTCACCCGCGCCAACTGCTTGCGCGCGCCGCGCAGCCGCGCCAGCGCTTCGGCTTGCCCGGTGGTGAGCTGAAACCGCAGGCGGAAAATCTGTTCCGCCAGCTCCTTTTGCTGCACTTCGAGTTCCGGCGTATCCAGGTCGCGAAGCTTTTCACTTGGCCGCGCCATCAGAGTTCTCCTGCCCGCGATACGAATTTCGTGCGAATGGGAAGCTTGCTCGAGGCCAGCTTCATGGCTTCCTGCGCCGTAGCGGTATCCACACCGGCCATCTCAAACATGATGCGTCCCGGCTTCACCACCGCTACCCACCGCTCCGGAATGCCTTTCCCCTTGCCCATGCGGGTTTCCGCCGGCTTCTTGGTGAAGGGTTTGTCCGGAAAGACGCGAATCCACAGTTTGCCGCCGCGCTTAATAAACCTCGTGATGGCCACGCGCGTCGCCTCGATTTGCCGGTCGGTGATCCAGGCCGGCTCGAGCGCTTTCAATCCAAATTCGCCAAACGCCAGACTTCCGCCGCGCCACGCCTTCCCATTGCGGCGCCCGCGCTGCTGCTTGCGAAACTTCACTTTCTTCGGCATCAACATAAGAATCCCTGCTCCAATCCCTTTTTACCGCGAACCGCTCTATGCGGCCGGCTTTCGCTCGCTCGGGGCCGTGTTCCGTTCCGGAACGCGTTCGCCACCATATACCCAGCACTTCACGCCGATCACACCGTAGGTGGTGTAAGCCTGCGCGAAACCGTAATCGATGTCCGCGCGCAACGTTTGCAGCGGCAAACGTCCCTGCAAATACCATTCCTTGCGCGCGATCTCCGCGCCATTCAATCGGCCCCCGACGTGTACCTTGATGCCCTTGCAGCCGAACCGCAGCGCCGAATCCACGGCCTTGCGCATCGCGCGGCGAAAGGCTACGCGCTTTTCGAGCTGCAACGTGATCGATTCGGCCACCAGTTGCGCGTCCAGTTCCGGACGATGCACTTCCTGAATATCAATGTGCACTTCGCGCTTGGTGCGCTGCTGGATTTCGCTCTTCAGCTTGTCAATCTCGGCGCCCTTGCGCCCGATGATGATCCCCGGCCGCGCGGTGTAAATGCGAATCACCAGCTTGTTGGCGGCGCGCTCGATATCGATCGAGGAAACGCCAGCGGACTTGAGCCGCTCCTTGAGCTGCTTCCGCAGAAGCACGTCCTCGTGCACCAGGTCCGCATAATCCTTCCCGGCGTACCAGCGTGACTTCCACATCTTGTTGTAGCCGACGCGAAATCCGTACGGATGTGTTTTCTGCCCCACCAGTTCCTCCCTACTGACCCTTCTTCGGTTGCGGATTGGCCGCGCGCTTCTTCACCGGCCGGCGCGTTCCCGCGAGTGCTGCCCGCGCCTTCTTTACCGCACCCTTCACGCCCTTGCTCGCTTCGGCTTCCGCTGCCGCCGCGGCCGCGCGCTGCTCCACGCCCGCCACGTGCTCGGCCACGCCTACCACGATGTGCGCCGTACGCTTCTGGTAACGGAACGCGCGGCCCATAGGCGCCGGACGCAGCCGCTTCCAACGCGGGCCGTCATTGGCATAGCATTCCGACACAAACAAATGATCTACGTCGAGCGACTCGCCCGCATCGTCGGCCTTGCGCTCAGCGTTCGCGATCGCGCTGCGCAGGATTTTTTCCACGTTCTTCGCGATGCGCTTCTTCGTGAACCGCAAGATCTGCAGCGCCGTTTCCGCGCGCTGCCCGCGAATCAGATCGAGCACCAGCCGCGCCTTCTGCGGCGATACGCGCACGTGCCGCGCAAGAGCGCGAGCTTGAATCGATGGTGCTGCTGCTGTGACCTCTGGCGGCATCGTCCCTTATCCCTTTGGAGCCGGGGCTCCCGCGCCCGCGCCGCCCGCGGCCGGCGCCGGTGCGCCCGCCGCACCCGCCGCGCGCTCGAGAGCCGCCTTTACGGCGTGGCCCTTGAAGGTGCGCGTCGGCGCGAATTCGCCGAGCTTGTGGCCGATCATCTGTTCGGTCACGTAGACCGGAATAAATTTGCGGCCGTTGTGCACCGCGATCGTGTGCCCGATCATTTCCGGCACGATCGTCGAGCGCCGCGACCACGTCTTGATCACTTTCTTTTCGTTGCGCGAATTCAGCCCTTCCACCTTGAGCTGCAGGTGGCCGTCAACGAATGGACCTTTGCGAAGCGAGCGTGCCATGCGTTTCGATTCCCCTCGTACTTCTCGTGGTTACTCTTCCACCTTGCGCAGCCTGGACCATTGCGGACGCCGCATCTTGCGGAACCCGCGCACCGGCCCCGGCACGCGATGCGATACCGGGCAAAAGGGACAAACAAACCGCGTTCCCTGCGCGTTTGGCGCCCGATCCACAATCACGCTCCAGCCCGGCTTGCACAGCCGGTACAACATCGGCGGCAGCGGCGCCACCACCACTCGTCCAACCCGTACTGCGACCTTGGGCTTTGCGCCGGGCCGCACTGGCTTTGCCGGACGTACACGCCGCGCCGTCTTGCGAACGCGTGGTGTGCGCCTTGAACTGCGCCGTGCACTTCGTGTCGCTGCCATATTCCACCCGCCATACCCGCCGCGCCCGGGGGTAAGCTGCTCCTGCCAAAAAAACTCTTGCGCTACTTGCGGCGCTGCACGATCACCCGGTCCGAGCGGTGACTCCTGCGCGTCTTCGCGCCCAACGTCGGGAAGCCCCACGGCGTTTGCGGATGATTGCCCTTTACGCGGCCTTCACCGCCTCCGTGCGGATGGTCCACCGGATTCATGGCCACACCGCGGTTGGTAGGACGCACACCGAGCCAGCGCGTCTTGCCCGCCTTGCCGTAGGTCTGATTCTCGTGATCGAGGTTTCCCAGTTGCCCAATCGTCGCCATGCAATCGAGCCGGAACTGCCGCACTTCGCCCGATGGCAATTTCACCAGCGCGACTTCCCCTTCTTTGCTCAGAAGCTGCGCCGAGCCCCCCGCCGACCGCACCACCTGCCCGCCACGCCCGGGATAGAGCTCCAGGTTGTGCAGTTGCGTACCAGGCGGAATCAGCCGTATGGCCATGGCGTTGCCGGGCAGAATGTCCGAGCCTTCGCCGGTTGAAACCGTGGCGCCTACTTCGAGCCCCACCGGATGCAAAATGTAACGCTTCTCGCCGTCCGCATAGTGCAGCAGCGCCAAGCGCGCCGAACGGTTCGGGTCGTACTCGATCGCCGCCACCTTGGCCGGAATGCCTTGCTTATCCCGGCGGAAATCCACCACGCGGTATTGCCGCTTGTGGCCGCCGCCGCGATGGTAGCTGGTAATTTCTCCGTGCGCGTTTCGGCCACCCGTGCGCTTGATCGGCTCCACGAGCGACTTCTCCGGGCGATCCTTCGTCAACTCGCTCTTGTCGAGCAGTGTGACGAAACGTCGCGATGCTGTATAAGGCTTGAAACTCTTGAGTGCCATCGCTTCGCGCTTCCCTTCGTGCCTAGTCCGGCGATCTACAGATTCTCCCCGTACTCGATCATCTTCTCGCCCGGGGCCAGCTTCACATACGCTTTTTTCCAGTCGCGCCGGTAACCGGAAATCATGCCGCGCCGTCGCATCTTGCCTACAAAATTCGCCGTGCGTACCGCGGCCACCTTCACCTTGAAAATCTTCTGCACCGCATCTTTGATCTGCGTCTTATTCGCCGCGACCGCCACCTCAAACACCACCGTGCCCTGCGTTTCTTTCACGCCCAGGCCTTTTTCGGTGACGATGGGCCGCCGGATAATGTGATATGGATCGAGCAGCGCCATCGCTTACTCCTTATCCTTTTTCTTCTTGGGCTTTGCGGTTGCCTTGGGCTTCGCCGTCTTGGCCGCCTTATGCGCCGCCTTTGCAGGCTTCGCATGCGGCTTGGCGTGCGCCTTCGGCGCTTTTGCCTTTGCCGCAGCCTTCACCGGCTTTGCCGCCACAATTTTCTCCGCCGGCTCTTCCGTTCCCCCGCCGCGGACTTCTTCGGCCGTTTCATTTCCGTGTGAAAGCGCCGCCACCAGTTTTACCGCAGCATCTTTCGACAACATGATCCGGTCGTGCCGCAATAGATCGTACGGCTGCAGATTGCCCGAAATCATCAACTTCACGCCTTCGAGATTGCGGCTGGCCAATTCCAAATTCGGGTTCGCGCCGGTTTCCACGATTAGCGTCGTGCGCGCATCGCCATCGAACTTATCGAGTGTGGCGCGAAACGGCTTGGTCTTATGCGACTCGAGTTGCCATGCGTCCACCACGGTGAGCTTCGCGCTCGCGAGCTTTGACGACAGCGCCGAGCGCAACGCTCCCAGAAACATCTTGCGCGGCAACCGGTACGCGTAGCTGCGCGGCTGCGGGCCGTGTACCGTGCCGCCCTTCCGCCACAGCGGCGAGCGAATCGAACCGATACGCGCGCGCCCGGTGCCCTTCTGCTTCCAAAGCTTGCGTCCCGAGCCGCTGACTTCGCTGCGGCCCTTGGTCTTGTGCGTGCCCGCGCGCTGCGAGTTCAGATACCACCGCACTGCTTCGTGCAACAGGTGCGGATTCACCTTTGCGCCAAAGACCGCGTCGGCCAGTTCGAGCTGGCCTACTTTGTCGCCTTCGAGATTCATCACGTCCACGACGGGCATCGTCAGCTTCCTTCGCTCAAACCTTCGTTAGGCCTTCTTCTTGGCCTTTTTCGACTTGCGAATGTACAGATAGCTGCCGTTCGGTCCCGGCACCGATCCGCAGACCAGCAGCAAATTCTCTTCCGCGTCCACCTTCACCACGCGCAGATTTTTCGCGGTCACGCGCTCGTTGCCCATGTGCCCGGGAAAATGCTGCCCCTTCCACACACGGGAAGGAAACGAGCTGGCGCCGATGCCGCCGGGCGCGCGGTGAAACATCGACCCGTGCGTGGCGTCACCGCCGCGATAGTGCCAGCGCTTGACGCCGCCCGCGAAACCCCGGCCCTTGCTGACGCCGGACACATCCACGAATTCGCCGGCCTCAAATTTATCCACCAACACGCGATCGCCCGGCTTCACTTCGTCTTTCGAAGCCTCCAGGCGAAATTCTCGCAGAAACTTCACGGGCGCCACGTCCGCCTTCTTGAAATGCCCGCCCATGGGCTTGTTCACGCGGTGCGGCTTGACGAATTCGACTAGGCCCAATTGCACGGCTTCGTAGCCGTCCTTATCCGCGGTGCGCCGCTGCACCACCACGCACGGGCCCGCCTGCATCACCGTGCACGGCACCACTTCGCCCGCGCCGGTGAATACCTGCGTCATACCGATCTTGATTCCCAGAATTCCGTTGACGGCCATGCGATCCGCTCTCTTTGCTCGATGCTAAAAGTTGATCCGAAACCTACTTGGCCGCGTGCTCGCGTCCAAACGCCTTGATTTCCACATCCACCCCAGGTGGCAGGTCGAGCTTCATCAACGCGTCCACCGTATCCGGCGTGGGCTCAAGAATGTCGATCAGCCGCTTGTGCGTGCGCATCTCGAATTGCTCACGCGACTTTTTATCCACGTGCGGCGACCGCAACACCGTCCAGCGATTGATCACCGTGGGCAACGGAATCGGCCCGGCCACGTCGGCGCCGGTGCGCTTCGCGGTTTCCACAATCTCCCGCGTGGATTGATCGAGAATACGGTGATCGTAAGCCTTCAAACGGATGCGAATTCGTTCTCCAGTGTGCATAATTACTCGATAATCTCGGCAACCGCGCCGGCCCCAACGGTGTGGCCGCCTTCGCGAATCGCGAAGCGCAGCCCCTTCTCCAGCGCCACCGGCGTGATCAGGCTCACTTCCACCGACACGTTGTCGCCCGGCATCACCATCTC
>DATNLT010000057.1:0-54044 GCA_035602725.1 Candidatus Acidiferrales bacterium | reverse complement strand
CTCGTTTTTTCGGGTGGTTTCTTTCTCACCCAAACAGGAGCGATCCATGGCAAGAGTGTTGCGCGGTGCACTGTCTGCGGTTTTGCTGCTCGCGGCAGCCCCGCTATTCGGGCAAATGGGAATGCGTCCGCCGCAATTCAGCGGTGTGTGGAATCCCGTGGTCGGCGCCGGGGCGGTCTACGAGACCTCGAATGGACAATCGAACAAAACGGAAATCAGCATCGCAGTCGTAGGAAAGGAAGACTCCAATGGCAAGCCGGGCTATTGGATGGAATTTGGTTTCGCCGCTCCCGATGGCCAGCCGGGCTATATGCAAAGCCTGATTGTAGTGGACGGCGGCCAAACTCACATAGACAAGATGGTCATGCAGATTCCGGGGCGTCCTCCGATTGAAATGCCGGTTGGCATGATGAACCGTGGCGGGCAGGCTCCGACGACCTCAGCGGACATTCGGCAGGACGCGGAAAAAGTGGGATCGGAAACCATCACGACCCCCGCGGGTTCCTTCGACTGCGAACACTGGAAGACCAAGGATGGAAACGATCTATGGATTTCTACCAAGGTCGCGCCCTGGGGCTTGGTGAAAATGACCGGCCCGAAAGCCAATATGACCCTTACCAAGGTCATCGCCGATGCCAAATCCCACATCACCGGAACGCCGATGAAATTTGACCCGTCCATGATGGGCCGCGGCCGAGGTTAACCTGCACCCTTAGCAATTCGCACCAAAAACACAACGAGGCGCCCGCGAAAAGCGGGCGCCTCATTGTTTCTAATCCATCGCTGAAAAAACCGTTCTTATTCACCACCGCTGAATCGCGATTGCAACACGCTGGTCGTATCGTAAACAGCGCGCAGCGGCACCCACACATTCACGTGCTCCTCGTCCGTTTCCACTTCCACTTTGATCCCACCCCCGGCCTTTCGCACGTGTACGTGATCGGTTCCGCTGCGAACTTCCACGAACTCCGTATCTGGCAGTTTATTCAGTTCTTTGAGGACCTCGCGAATCATCGGTAGATAAGGCTGCACGTTGCGCTGCATTTCACGCAGGTGCCCTGGCGGCGCGAAGTGCGCCGCGATGGGAGCGGCCATCGCCGGCACGATCAGGTGCAGGTGCGTGCCGCCGGGACGGAATTCGTCCACGCCCACGTGCACGAACCCGTCCTGCACGAGGTAGCCGGTGCCCACCGCAACGGTGGCGCACAATCCGAGGGCAATCTTAGCGAGGATCATGGTCGGCATCCTTTCCAGGCGTTTTACGCGCCTGTGTTGCTCGAATCGAGCCACACACGAATGGTGTTGTCGCGGTCCTTCACGTTCACAAGCTCGGTCGCGCCGCTCGCGGCCAGCGCTCGAATCGCGCCCACCAGGTCGAGCTCGTTATTGCCGGGGGCGAGCAAGGCGTCCACCACGGTCAGCGGCACGCGCACTTCCACGTTCTGGCCGTCATTGCTGTCTTTGCCGTCTCTGCGTTCCTTGTGATCCACCACGTGCACGAGCAGCAACCCGCCCTGTTTTGCGACGCGCACATCGTTATCGCGGCTATTCACCGTCACAAATTCGCCGTCCTTCGCGTTGCGAATGGCCTGCAGCATCGCATGAAGGTCCGTTCCGTTCAGATCGCTATGCCCGATACTGATATGTCCATTGTGAAGGTGATCGTGGTTCACGTTCCCAATTACCGCGATGGCCAGCTCCACCGGCACATTCACATGCACCGTATCGCCCTTCGCGTCCGAGCAATCCACGCGCACATGCAGCCAGCGCTCGCTCGATGATCCCTGCGTACCCTGCGCCCGCACCGGCGCAACCACCAGCGCCGCCATCAGCATGGCGCTCCCCACCAAACCAAACATGAGCTTCCGTGTATGTGTCTTCATCCGTAGGCCTCTCCTCGGGCCCCATTGCCGAGTTATACGTAGGGGCCTACACGAAAGTTCCGTAGCTGCTGGACAGGGGATCGTGTCCATGCGAAGGATTCGCTCGCGGCGGGACTTCAGCCTGCAAGAGAGGAAGGGAAGAGGCTAGGCGGAAGGCTTCAGAATCAGCACCGCCAGCGGAGGCAGCCGTAGATTGATCGAGCTTTCGCGCCCTAGCCAGGGAATCGGCTCGGCATTCACGCCGCCAAGGTTGCCGGTATTCGTTCCGCCATACGTGCCCGCGTCGGTATTCAGAACCTCGCGATAATGGCAGGAGCGCGGCACGCCCACGCGATAGTTGTCGCGCACGATCGGCGTAAAATTCGCCACCACGATCAGCGCATTATTCGGGTCTTTGGCCCGGCGGATAAACGAGAGCACGCTGGCATCGGCATCATTGCAATCGAGCCACTCAAACCCGTGCCAATCCACTTCGGCTTCATGCAAGGCGGCCTCCGCCTTGTAAACCCGGTTCAAATCGCCCACCAGCCGCTGCAAACCGGCATGCTCCGGAAAATTCAGCAGATTCCACTCGAGTTGCTGCTCGAAATTCCATTCGCTGCGCTGCCCGAATTCGCTGCCCATGAAGAGCAGCTTCTTGCCTGGGTGCGCGTACTGGTAGGCGTACAGCAGCCGCACGTTGGCAAACTGCTGCCACAGATCGCCCGGCATTTTATTCAGGATGCTTCGCTTGCCGTGCACGACCTCGTCATGCGAAAGCGGCAGCACGAAGTTTTCCGTGAACGCGTACAACATCGAAAAGGTCATGCGACTGTGTTGGTATTTACGGTGGATCGGGTCGAGTTCGAAATAGCTTAACGTATCGTTCATCCATCCCATATTCCATTTGAAGGTGAAGCCCAGCCCGCCCAGGTAGGTCGGCCGCGAGACCATCGGCCAGGATGTCGATTCCTCCGCTACCACGGCGGCGCCGGGAAATCGTCCGTGCACCGCTTCATTCAGCTTCTTCAAGAATGCAATCGCCGCCAGGTTCTCGCGCCCGCCATATTCGTTTGGCACCCACTCGGCGGCTTTGCGCGAATAATCCAAATAAAGCATGGACGCCACCGCATCGACGCGCAGCCCATCCACGTGATATTTGTCCAGCCAGAACAGCGCGTTCGAGAGCAAAAAGTTTTGGACTTCGTTGCGCCCGTAATTGAAGACGTTCGTGCCCCAGTCGGGCTGCCGTCCTTGCCGCGGATCGGCGTGCTCGTAAAGATGCGTGCCGTCAAATTCCGCCAAGCCATGCGCGTCGGAGGGAAAATGCGCCGGCGTCCAATCGAGCAAAACGCCGAGCCCTTCCTGGTGAGCGCGATCGATGAAGTACATCAGGTCGCGCGGGCTGCCGTACCGGCTGGTCGCCGCGAAATACCCGGTCGTCTGATAGCCCCACGAGCCGTCGTAAGGATGCTCCATCACCGGCATCAGCTCGAGGTGCGTGTAGCCTAATTGTTTCGCGTAGGGAATCAGTTCCGCGGCCAATTCGCGGTAGGTAAGCCAGCGATATCCCTCGTCCGTCTTCCGCCGCCACGAACCCAGATGCACTTCATATACGGAGATTGGCGACGCCAGCGCATCCTTCTGTTTCCGCTGCGCCATCCACCCGCCATCGCCCCACTGATAGCCTCCGAGGTCGTACACAATCGATCCCGTGCGCGGCCGCAGCTCCGCGCAAAACGCAAACGGATCGGCTTTCAGGATCGGCAGCGCGGAATGCCGCGGACGAATCTCGTACTTATAAATTGCTCCTTCGAGCGCCTCCGGCAAAAAGAGTTCCCACAAGCCGGAATTGCCGCGCGGCTGCAAAGGGTGGCGCCGCCCGTCCCACTGGTTGAAGTCGCCGACCACGCTTACCCGCAGCGCGTTTGGCGCCCACACCGCAAAGTGCACGCCGCGCACGTGCGCAACTTCGCGAATATGCGCGCCCAGCTTTTCATATTCGCCGTGATGCGTTCCTTCACCGATCAAATAAATATCGAAATCCGTCAGCAGCGGCGGAAAATTATAAGGATCGTGCAGTTGCGCGACCGACCCATCGTCATATCGCACTCGAAACCGGTAGCCGCCGGGTATCGCGCGGACCGCCGCTGCAGCGGGCAGAATCGCTTCAAAGATCCCGGCGGAATGGATGCACGTCGCCGGAAATTCCTCGCCGCCTTCCGTAAGCTGTACACGCACCTCGATGGCGGTGGGCTGGATGGTCCGGATCGCCAACGCTTTTTCTTCACCGCGATCCACCGGATGCGGCCCCAGCACGATCCCCGGCTGGCTTAATTCCGCCCTCGCCAGGCGCTCCAATGGCTCGCGCAATGGATCAACGTAGGGCGCTGGCGCTGGCGCTTGTGTGGCTGCCGCGCTAGCGCTGTCGCGCGGTTTACCGGGATCTATGCTGCTTGTACTCTGGTCTGTTTTCGCCACGCGCTCTCCGGGTCGTCACACTCATTCTAGCCAATTGGATGCGCCGGGCAAAATTCCGCGCATCGCTCAAGGCGAGGAGCGTTGTATTCGCCCTCACTTCACGTTAGAGTTTCGCGGAAATGTTCTTCGCCATTTTCCGAAGGAGTTCGCTACCCCTATGCCACGCCTGCACATTTTCACGAACGCATGTCGCACCCTGCTCCTCACCACTGCCCTCACGCTGGGGTTGGCGATGACCTCGCCCGAAATGCACGGCCAGGACCGCGGTCAAGGCCGCTCCATGGTGATCAGCCAAGGTGGTGTCGTTGCCGCGGAATCGCCGCTGGCGGGGCAAGCGGGGGTAGCCATACTGCAAAGCGGTGGCAACGCGGTCGACGCCGCGATCGCTGCGAACGCCGTGATGGGCGTCGTTGCGCCTATGTCCAACGGCATCGGAGGCGACCTCTTCGCCATCATCTACGACGCCAAATCCGGCAAGCTCTACGGCATGAACGCCAGCGGCTGGGCGCCCGCCGCCCTCAACGCCGAAATGCTTCGGCAAAAAGGCTTTCGCGCCATGCCGCTCCGCGGAATTTATAGCGTCACCGTTCCTGGCGCCGTCGATGGTTGGCAGAAAATGCTCGAGCGCTTCGGACACAAAAAATTAGCCGACGTCCTCGCGCCCGCGATTCACGTCGCCGATCAGGGCTTCCCCGTCACCGAGTGGGTCAGCAACACCTGGACCGCGGACGCAAATGTGGTCCGGGGAGACGACGAAGCCGCGCGCGTCTATCTGAACAACGGCCAGCCCATGAAGGTCGGCCAGGTCTTTCGCAATCCCGATCTCGCTGCATCTCTCCGCCAAATCGCCACCGGTGGCCGCGACGCATTCTACAAGGGCGAAATCGCGCGTCGCATCGTGGACGCCTCGAAGCGCCATGACGGCGTAATGACGCTCGATGATCTCGCCGGCTACTCCGCCGAATGGGTCGAGCCCATCTCCACCACCTATCGCGGCTGGACGGTCTACGAAATGCCGCCCAACGGCCAAGGCGTCGCCGCGCTCGAAATGCTCAACATTATGGAGACGTTTCCGCTCGCGGACTTTGGCGGCCCCACGCAAACGCGAACCCTCCACGCCATGATCGAGGCCAAAAAACTCGCGTACGCCGACTTGCAAAAGTACATCGGCGATCCGCGCAATAATCCGCAGGTGATGCACGCGGCGACGGGCATGCTGTCCAAAGCCTATGCCGCCCAGCGCGCCAAATTGATTGATATGGAGAAAGCCAATTGCGAAGTCTCCGCCGGCGATCCCAATGCGCTTCCTCCCGGCGGCGACACGATTTATCTCAGCGTGGTCGATGCCGAGGGCAATATGGTCTCGCTGATCCAAAGCAACTACGAGCATTTCGGCTCGGGACTCATGGCCCAGGGCACCGGCTTCATCCTCCACGATCGCGGCGCGCTCTTTAATCTCGATCCCGGCTCGCCCAACGAACTCGCCGGCCACAAGCGCCCCTTGCACACCATCATTCCCGCGTTCATGGAGAAGGGAGACACGCGCGTCGCCTTCGGCATCATGGGCGGCTGGAATCAGGCGCAGGCTCACGCGCAATTCGTCTCGCACATCGTGGACTACAAGCAGAATATCCAGCAGTCCATGGAGACGGCGCGCTTCACCAAAGGCACCTTCACCGGTTGCGACGTGCTGCTCGAAAATCGCATTCCCGGCAATGTTCGCGCCGAACTCACCGCCAAAGGTCACATCCTCGATATGCACAACGGCTTCTCGGATTTGTTCGGCGGTGGTCAGGCCGTGATGCGTGATTTCGCCACGGGCGTGAACTATGGCGCCTCCGATCCGCGTAAAGACGGCGCCGCCATCCCGCAGCTCAAGTTCTAGGCTGCGCCACATCGGAACGCAGCCTTCGTGCAGGGGCGCGTGCTAATCGGGCCGCCGGTGATGGGAACCAGCGCGTGATTTAGGCGAAGAAGGAGAAGGAAGTTCCAGAAGCGGGCATCAAAGGGTATTTTGTTTCTCATCGCCACACCCTGCCGCCTCGCGGTGTCCGCCGGGACCGAAATCACAAGCCGCATCGCCAACATTGTCAGCCACTTAAACCCCTGGGCAGATTTCACCCTTAGCCTCGATTGGCCCCCCGGTTGCCTTTCTCAGCCCCGCAGCGTCACTACATACGCTCAGCGAGGCGAAACGCACATGCTCTCCACGAACGACCCCCAGGAAGAGTTGATCGCGGAACATCGGCTCTGGACCGCCGTCATTGCCCGCACCATTGACGAGTGGATCTCCGGCAATCTGCGCGCGCAACGCGAAGCCGAACTCTATCTCTTTGGCGATGGCGAGGATTTCAAGCTGGTTTGCTATGCGGCTGGCCTCGACCCGCGATCCCTGCGCAGCAAGCTCCTGCGCCTGAAAAATGCCGGCTCCGGCCCCAGCGCCGCGCCGTCGCGCATCATGGGCCGCCACCGCGTCGCTTATCGTACGCCCCGCAGCAACCAAATCGCCGCCATGGCCTCATAGCTTCCGTCAGTGTTTCTCGCGAGCCGCTGCGGGACACACAGTCTCGCCGCCATAAGAACAGCCGCCAATCCGCCGCCCGTGTGTAGGGTGAGCGCAGCGAACTGTAGCCCAGGGCGGTTCCATAGCCCTGGGGCCGCTCTCAAAGCCCCGCAATAGCACATCGCCTCGCACGCATGAGGCAGTCCGCACGGCGTTCGTCCCTAGGTTTTCTGCGGAACAGCACTACCGCGTCGTCGGCATGCCCAGCAGCGCGCGAATCTTGACCGCTGGATCACGTCGCGCGGGACTTTGCGGCGCTTTGTCGAACGAAAGAGCGCCGCGAAAAGGTGTGAGAGGGTGCCCCACCCTTTGCTTTCTAAGGGTGGGTAGCGGCGAGCGCGCGAACGCTACGTCTTTCACGTCGCTAGACTAGCGATTGTTCTGGTTCGCTTATTGAAAATCGATCAAGCCCACCCTTCCGAAAACGAAGGGTGGGGCACCCGTCAGTTTTTCTGCGTCGAACGAGAGCACGTTTCGCCTTTCGGCCTTTGTAGCCCAGGGCGTCGTCAAAGCCCTGGGGCCTCTCTCAAAGCCCGCTATAACACATCGCCTCGCACGCATGAGGCAGTCCGTTCAGCGTCCGGCCTTAGGTTTTTGCGGAATGGAATTACCGCGTCATCGGCATGCCCAGCAGCGCACGAACCTTCTGCCGCTGAATCACGTCGCGCGGGGAACCGCCCTTCCTCTCGAGCCAGGTCGTAAAATCCTGCAACTTCACCTCGTGCTCCACGCGCACGTCCGTCACCGACACGCGCACCACATTCGTCCCCTGCGCGAACCCCGCCACCCACTGGCTGCTGCGAAACGCGGAAAGAGCCTGCGCCACCGCCTCATACAAACTCCCCGCCGTCACCTCCACGGCATGCGAGATCCCGTCCAAATCCTGAATCGTCACCCGGCAAGTGCGCACGGCCATAAACGCAAAATATCATATTCGCCTTATCTTCGCCATGCCGTTTCATGCGTCCCGGTCGCCAGCCGCGCGCTGGGGAGCAGAGAGCCAAACCGTCACTCTGCCTCCACCATACCCGATGTCATCCTGAGCAACGCGAAGGATCCGCTGTTGGTGCGTGTCACAGCGCCCTTCACCCCCGCGGCATTCGAAGCAAAGTTACCCATACATTACGATACCCGAAGAGTACTCATCCGCGGTATAATAGCGTGATTTGCACGAAGGGTTTTCAGCGGCCGTGGCGTCACGAATTCCATTCGCATTGCAGCACAAACGTGTACATCACGTCGCCGTAAGCCCTCTGTTTGCAGCATTCGAGACACAAATCTGCAAAATGCGCATTTTTTAAGTCGCGCGCTTACAGTAACTTGCGGACATCGGATGCTGTAAGTTCAATCGGTGCCGTATTTACATCAAAACCGGGGTGGGGGAGGGGGTCAACCCAATTCGGGAAATCGGGCCGGCACTCGAAAAGCACCGGCCCGATCGCTGCAAGACGTAACGCGCGCTTCAGTGCCCGTTTACGCCGAGCTGCCAGTAGAGGAACGTCATCATGCGCACCGCGTCATCCGCTTGCTTGCTCGCGGGAGTTCCACCGGAATGGCCGCCATGCGTGTCGTAGAAGAGCAGGATCGGCCGCCCGGGAGCCACGTCCGCCTGCATCAGCGCCGTCATCTTGCGGGCGTGCAGCGGAGCCACCCGCGTATCGGCGTCGCCGGTGATGAAGAGCACGCCGGGATACTTCTGGCCCTTCGTAACGTGCTGGTACGGAGAATACTTGTAGAGATACTGGAATTGCTGCGGATTTTCCGCCGAGCCGTATTCCGGGACCCAATAGCGCGCCACGAGGAATTTTTCGTAACGCAGCATGTCCAGCAACGGATATTCGCAGATGATCGCGGCGAAGAGATCGGGCCGCTGCGTCATCGCTGCGCCCATCAGCAGGCCGCCATTGCTCATCCCCATCGCGGCCAGCTTGCTCGATCCGGTGTAATGCTGCGCGATCAGGTATTCGGCGCCGGCGTAGAAGTCATCGAACACGTTTTGCTTTTTCTCGAACATCGCCGCACGATGCCATTCTTCGCCGAACTCGCCGCCGCCGCGCAGCACCGGCAGCGCAAACACGCCGCCGTTTTCGATCCACGCGAGCACCATCGGCGACACGGGGAAATTTGCAAACGAAGGCTGCACGTTCAGGTTGAACCCGCCATAGGCCGTCATCAGCGCGGGATTCGAGCCATCCATCTTCAAAGTTTTCAGATGCGCGACGAACATCGGTATGCGCGTGCCATCTTTCGAGTTGTACCAAACTTGCTGGATCGTGAAGCGCGCCGGATTCACCGCGATGTTCGTCCGCGCCCACACCGCTTGCGCCCCGGTAGCCAGGTCGTAGCGATAGATCGTGTCCGGCACGAAAAACGAGCTGAAGGAATAAAATGCGACGTTGCTGTCCCATTCGCCGGCCAGTCCCGAAGCCGTGCCGATGGTCGGCAGATTTACGTCGCGAACGGGCTTCCCATCAGCGCCAAAGATCTTCAATTGCGAGCTGGCATCGCGCGTATAGAGCACAGCAATTTTGCCGCCGCGCAGCGCCATGGACACAATCGCAACATCGCTTTCCGGCACGACCGTCGTCCAGTGATCCTTGCTTGGCTGCGAAATGTCCGTGACGAGAATCTGCCCTTTAGGCGCATTCCAGTTGGTGTGAATGTAGATCTTGTCGCCCGCAATCTCCGCGCGGAAGCGCGCCGAAACGTCATTTACCACCGGAACGAACGGCTGATTCGCCGAAGTTTTCTGAATGTAGACCTCGGTGCGATCCGCGGCCGAACCGTGCGAAACGTGAATCAGCAGGTAGTTCCCATCTTCCGAAAGGGAGGAACCGATCGAAATTTCCGGCCCGTATCCGTCGCCAAAAAGTTTCCGGTCCGCGCTTTGCGCCGTACCGATCTTGTGCCAGAAAATGCGCGGACCTTCGGAGGTCTGCAGCGTGTAATACAGTGCGGCGCGGTCAGCGGTAATGGCGATCCCGGAATAGCGTCCGCTGGGGAACTCGTCGGGCAAATTCTTGTGCGCATCCACATCAAAGAGGTGCGGCACCACTTCATCTGCGCCACCGTGGCGCACGCCGTACACCAGCATCCTGCCGTCGGAAGAGACATTTTGGAGCGCGATGGTGACGCTGTGGTCCGCGCTCATCGGCAGCGGATCAACCAGCAGCGCGTCTTTGCCTTCGGCTCCCTGGCGCATGTAAAGCTTGGCCTGGTCTTCAGTCGCCAATCGCTTCATAAAGAACAAGCGTCCGCCGCGCTCGGCCGGCAGCCCCGTCTCATTCACTTGATAAAGAGCGGAAAGCTGCTTGTGCAAGGCTTCCTGATCGGGAAGTTTTCCCAGGACTGAAGCGGTGTATGAGTTCTGGCTGTTGATCCACGCGCGCGTCTCCGGCGAATTCTGGTCCTCGAGCCACCGATAGGGATCGGTGATCTTCGTGCCGAAATAGTCGTCAACGACGTTGTCCGTGCGCGTGGCCGGCGCCGGCGGAAACGCACTGGGGGCCGGTTGGGTGCCACCTTGAGCGAAAACGTGCGTGGCGAGCGGCGCAAACAGCGCGGCCACCGCCAGTACCAGCATTAAGCGCCATGCGCGAGTGATGGTCGCAGTTCTTTGGTTAGTCGCTTGATCCCCGTTTGCTGGATGCATTTCGATGATTCCTCCTGCGATTCCGTTAAATAAGGTGAATCGGTCCGTTGTCGTAGGCTCCGAACCAACGCGCGGTGCGCGATTCATTCCGGCTCTCTTCATATCCGGTGACGCTCCATTTGTAAACAAATCTTCACAGGGAATTGATGTCGGCGAGTTCTTGAGCGGTGAGGATGGCTCTGGCAATCCAAGCGCGGGAGCAACTCAGCTAGTCGCACGCTCCGGTCCGGGACCGCAACCACGGGTGACGTCAGGTAAAGCTCTTTTGTCGTTCCTTCCGAAACTCGCTCTTATCGTGGCCTGCGTGTTGCTTTGCGGCGCACCGGCGCTGTTTGGGCAGGATTACCGCAAAGAGGTTTGTCCACGCCCCGCTGCCGGAAGTGAAGTACGCGATCCGGAAAGTCTACAGAGCGCGAATGGAGTGCTGAAAGTCTCCTTCACGTACCGAGACTTCCGCGATGCCCATGGGAGCATGCGCTACTGCTACCTCTATAAGGACGGCAGCGAATCGCCTACGTTGCGGCTGAAGCCCGGCGATTTGCTGATCCTGAGCTTGAAGAACGAGCTTACGCTTCCCGTGGCAGGCGGCGCCGCAGCGGGGAATGGGATGCGTATGGCGGTCAGCGGACCGTGCGCGAGCGGAATCATGACGGCTTCCTCGACGAACCTGCATTTTCACGGAATTTCCGCGCCACCGGTGTGCCATCAGGACGACGTGCTAAAGACCGTGATTCAGCCGGGGGATCGCCCGTTTGAATATCGCTTCCGCGTTCCCGCTGACGAGCCGCCCGGCCTTTATTGGTATCACCCGCACGTCCACGGATTTACCAAGCCGCAGGTGGCCGGCGGAGCGTCAGGCGCGCTGATTGTGGAAGGAATTGAGAGGGCCAATCGCGAGCTTGCGGGATTGCCCGAGCGCGTCTTTGTGATTCGGGACCAGGATTTATTGAACCCGCAAGCGAAGCCTTTAAGGACTTCGGCCGTGCCGCCGATCGTGTTGCACGATGCGGAGGGAGACATTCTGAATACCGGCACCGGCACGGGCAAACCAGCGATGGATCTTTCGATCAATTTTGTGCCGGTGCCATTTCCGGACTATACGCCGGCGGTGATTGCGGTGAAGCCGCTTGAGCGGCAGCTCTGGCGCGTGCTGAATGCTTCGGCGCTGACGTATCTCGATTTGCAAGTGTTGGCGAACGGGGTTCCGCAACCGCTGGGAGTGGTTTCGCTCGACGGCGTGCCTATTGATGAGAACGGAATGGCCGCCAATCGAATTCTGTGGGAAAGCCACGTGGCGATGCCGCCTGCGGGCCGCGTGGAATTCATATTGAAGGGCTTGCCGCTTGGCACGAAGGCCAGCCTGGTGACTCGCAGCGTGGATACGGGTCCCGCTGGCGAAAACGATCCAACGCGCCCACTCGCGACGATCACGGTAAACCCCGACGCACCGGGCGATGAACGGAAGTTGGCGGCAAACTCACAGCCGCTGGCACCAGAAAGCGCTGTTTGGCTGGGAAATGTGAAACCGGTTCGCGAACGCCATCTTTATTTTTCCGAGAAGCCGCAAGATCCGACGAATCCCAATCGTCCCACGGAGTTTTACATTACGGTGGAGGCCCAAACGCCGCGAGTGTTCGATCCGGTTGCGACCGCGCCCAACATTATCGTTCACCAGGGAGACGTGGAAGATTGGGTGATCGAGAATCGCTCGCCGGAGTTGCACGCATTTCACATCCACCAGATTCGGTTTATGCTCCTGCAATGGAATGGCGTGCCCGTCGATGAACGCTTTCTGCGTGACACCGTGAACGTGGCGTATTGGGACGGCAAGAGCCAACAATATCCGAGCGTGAAGCTGCGCATGGATTTTCGCGACCCGAATGCTGTCGGAATGTTTGTCTATCATTGTCATTTGCTCGACCACGAAGATGGCGGAATGATGGGCACGATTCTGGTGGAACCTGCGGAGAAGAAATAGGCGGTCGCAAATCGGAGCGTTTCAGATTCGTGAAGTAGCGCCCCGCAACCCGGCCATGAAATGTTGCGAAGCAGAAATATTCCGAGCACAAATAATTTACTCCCGCGTTATTCATTCTTAACAAGCGAAGTGTATTTCCGATATGCGCGGCGTGAATACCGCAGACTCACCGTTCACGTCCAGAGTCTCGAGCGTCGCTGAACAGCCGCGCGGATTCTGAGTGAGAAATCCCAACAAGGAGATTCCATGATCTTGAAGTGTCTTCGCGTAGTGACGAGTGTCTTGATGGCGGCCGCTATCACGGCGACCGGTCCCGGCAGCGCTTGGGCGCAGCCTGCTCCACAGGGATCTGAGGATGGCGTCTACACCACGACGCCGATCAAGCACGTGATCGTGATTTTTCAGGAGAACATCTCGTTCGACCACTACTTCGGCACCTATCCTTACGCCGCCAACTCGTCGAACGAGCCGCAGTTTTACGCGCAACCCAACACGCCGCAGCCGAATAACCTGCTGAGCGGCGGATTGCTCGATCAGAACCCGAACTCCGTGCAGCCGTTTCGCCTGGACCGCACGCAAGCGCTGACCTGCGACCAGAATCACGACTACACGCCGGAGCAAATGGCGGTGGACCACGGCTTGATGGACAAGTTTCCGCAAAGCACCGGCGTGGGCAGCACCAGCGGCTCGCCGTGCAACGACTACGGGCACGGGCCGGGACTGGTGATGGGCTATTACGACGGAAACACGGTCACCGCGATGTGGAATTTCGCCCAGTATTATGCGGTGAGCGACAACTTTGCAGGAACGATGTTCGGGCCGAGCACGGTGGGCGCGTTGAACCTGGTGACCGGAACGACGACGAACGCCACGCTGAAGAACGGCAGCGCAAGCGGCACGATTGCCAACGCCGCTTCCTCGGGCGCGGTGATCGGCGATCCGGACCCCGGGTATGACGATTGCTCGGGGGCGACGAAGACGCACGTGACCATGACCGGGAAAAACGTCGGGGATCTGCTGAACGTGAAGGGCGTCACCTGGGGATGGTTCCAGGGAGGCTTTGCACCTACGGCGGTGAGCGCCACGGGCATAGCTACGTGTGGGAGCACGAGCACAAGCACGATCGTGCCGGCGCTGGGCAACGTAACCGATTACGTGCCGCACCACGAGCCTTTCCAATATTTCCAGGACACCGCGAATCCCCATCATCTGGCGCCGCTTTCGGTGAACGCCATCGGCCAGACGGATCGTGCGAATCATCAATACGACCTCAGCCTTTTCTATACGGCGCTGGCGGAGAACAAGCTCCCCTCGGTGACATATCTGAAAGCGAAGGCAATTCAGAACGGGCACCCGGGCAACTCCGATCCGCTGGACGAGCAGGCGTGGCTGGTGAACGTGGTGAACGCGGTAGAGAAGAGTCCCTATTGGGCGGACACCGCGATCTTCGTCACCTACGATGATTCCGACGGCTGGTACGACCACGCCATGGATGCGATCGTGAACCAGTCGAACGCCAGCGATGATGCACTGGCGGGTCCCGGGAATTGCGGCACCACGCCGGCCAACGATGTGCCCGGACGCTGTGGATATGGCCCGCGGCTGCCGCTGGTGGTGATCTCGCCGTACGCGAAACAGAATTACTTCGATCATCAGCAGACCGACCAATCCTCGGTCCTGCGGTTTATCGAAGATAACTGGAACCTGGGAAGAATTGGCGGCGATTCGAACGATGAGAAGGCAGGAGTGCTGACCAATCTCTTCGACTTTAGCCGGAACGACGGCCGTGCGGCGAAGATTTCGCTCGATCCGGCAACCGGCCTGGTGATTACGGTACAACAGAACAACTAACAGTGGAACGGATGCAGTTCCTGGCTCGTTTCGCGCACGTGCGGAGCGAGCCAGGTTCATTTCGGGGCGGAAAAGCATGAGCGTAACCTCCCTGTAACATCGCTACGGTACTTTCGCGCCTTCGGGGAAGCGAATGGCGCGCATCGCAATGGACGATCCACATCTGTATTTCAACCGCCATCTTTCGTGGATACGCTTCAATTACCGCGTGCTCGAAGAGGCGCTTGATCCGGCCAATCCGCTGCTGGAGCGGGCAAAGTTTCTGGCCATCACCGCCAGCAACCTGGATGAGTTTGCGGAAGTACGGCTGGCCGGGCTCTTGCAGCAAGCAGAGCAGGGAACGGGGCAGGCGGGTCCGGATGGATTGCCGCCCCGGGAGGTGCTATCGCGATTGGGCACCGCGATTCACGAATTTGTGGCTGCGCAATACCATTGCTGGCGCGAGGTATTGATTCCGGCGTTGGCGGAGGAATCGATCCGCGTGCGAGGGGCGAAAGAATGGAGCCCGGCGGCGCACCGCACGGTGGAGAAATTCTATGGCGAAAGAGTAGAACCACTGCTCACACCCGTCACTGTCGATCCGGCGCATCCTTTTCCGCGGGTGGTGAACAAAGCTCTATGCGTGGCGTTTCTTCTCAGGAGAAAGCGAAAGCCGACGTCCCACATTTACTTGGGAGTGGTGACCGTGCCTCGGGCGCTGCCCAGGCTGTTGCGCTTGCCGGCCTCCGAGGGAAGAACGGAATTTACCTTTCTGCATAACATCGTGCACGCGTACGCACACCGGCTCTATCAGGGGTACGACATTCTTTCAGCGGCGCCGTTTCGCGTGACGCGGAACAGCAATCTTTATTTGCGTGAAGAGGAATCACGCAGCATCCTGGACTCGGTGGACACGCAGATCCACAGCCGCAGGAAGGGTGCGGCGGTGCGGCTGGAGATCGAAAAAGGCGCGGATATCGAAATCATCGAGAGGCTGCGCTCGAATTTCAGCCTCAATCCCTGGCAAGTGTTTGAAGCGGATGGACCGGTGAATTTGTCGCGGCTTTTCAACTTGTACGACCAAACGCCGGGCGCGGATCTGAAGTTTCGCCCATTTGCGCCCCGCGAATTTCCCATGAAGCCGGATTCGGCAAGCTTCTTCAGCACACTGCGGCAGAGGGACATCCTCTTACACCATCCGTATGACTCCTACTCGACGGTGGTGCGATTCATCGAAAGCGCGGCAAAAGATCCCGAAGTGCTGAGCATCAAGCAAACGCTTTACCGCACCAGTGAAGACTCGCCGATCGTGCGCGCGTTGATGGAGGCGGCGGCAAAGAAGGAAGTGACGGTGGTGGTGGAGCTCAAAGCACGATTCGATGAGGCTTCAAACATCCGCTGGGCGAGGAGCTTGCAGGAAGCTGGGGTACAGGTCTACCACGGCGTGGTCGGACTGAAGACACACTGCAAACTGGCGCTGCTGGTGCGGCGCGACCCGGACGGGAAGTCGCGGCGATACGCGCACCTGGGCACGGGCAATTACAATCCGTCGACGGCGCGCTTTTACACGGATTTGAGCTTGATGACGCGCGACGAAGAGATTACCGAGGCCGTGCATCGCGTGTTCAATTACCTCACCGCGTATTCCGAGTTGGCGCACTACGGGCCGCTTTCGGTGGCGCCGCTAAATTTGGGAAAGAATTGCGTGAATTTGATTGACCGGGAAGCCAAGCGCGCCCAAGCCGGACGTCCAGCGGTGATCGTCGCGAAGGTGAATTCGCTGCTCGATCCGCAAATCATCCAGGCGCTCTATCGGGCTTCGCAGGCGGGCGTACACATCGAGCTGATCGTTCGCGGAGCCTGCGCATTGCGGCCTGGGGTTCGGGGGGTGAGCAGCCGTATTCGGGTGCGGAGTATTGTGGGGCGGTTTCTGGAACATAGCCGAATTTTCGTGTTTGCGAACGGTGGCAAGCCCGAGGTCTATCTTGGCAGCGCGGATTGGATGCCGCGCAACCTCTACGAGCGCGTGGAAGTGATGTTTCGCATGAAGGATGCGTCGCTTAGCCGGCAGATCTGCCGCGAGATACTTGCGCCGTACTTTGCAGACACAGCCAAATGCCGGATGCTGCTCGGGGATGGCACATACAAACGGGCGCCGCGTGCGTCCGCGGCCGTGCATTCTCGAAACGGAAATGCCTTTAACGTGCAGAATTATTTCGTCGCACGGGCCGAGAATCCAGGCAGCGAGGGTGAGGCTTTTGTGCCATCCTATTCAACGAGGCGGCCACCTTCTCCGGCCGTCGAATTCCTTTCCGAATTCGCAAGCGATATTGCAGTGTGATGACCTCTGCACTTAAGATCAACTGATTCCAATGAACTCAAATCCGTACGACCTCGTGGTAATTGGCAGCGGTCCGGCAGGACAAAAAGGTGCGATCGCGGCAGCAAAGCTCGGCAAGCGCGTGGCCGTAATCGACCGATTGGAGATGCTTGGCGGCGTGTGTATTCACGGCGGCACGGTGCCGAGCAAAACGCTGCGCGAGGCGATCTTGCACCTGACCGGCTTCCGGCACCGGTCGTTCTATGGCGCGGATTATGTGGTGCGGGACCGCATCTCCATCCGCGACCTGGCCAGCCGCGTGGCGCAGGTGACGGCGCGCGAAATCAGCGTGGTGAAGGACCAGCTGCGCCGCAACAATATAGACTTTTTCAGTGGTACCGCGCACTTCGCCGATCCGCACACGGTGGAGGTGGAAGGCCACGATCAAGTGCACATCGTTCGGGGCGATTTTATTTTGATCGCCTGCGGGACGCGGCCGGCGCGGCATCCGGATATTCCTTTCGATGGCAAGCAGGTTCTGGCCAGCGACCAATTTTTCCAGATGGACGAGATTCCCAAAGAGATGATCATTGTCGGAGGCGGTGTGATTGGGCTGGAGTTCGCGTCAATGCTGGCAGGCCTCGACGTGGTGATCACGCTGATCGAACAGCGCGGCAACGTGCTGGATTTCGTGGATGCCGAAATTGTGGAAGCGTTGTGCTACCACATGCGGCGAAACGGCGCTATTTTCCGCTTGGGCGAAAAAGTGGTGAACGTGGAACGTGACGCGCGCGGGCGCGTAGTGGCGAATCTGGAAAGCGGCAAACGAATTCACGGGGCGGCGCTGCTTTACGCGGTGGGGCGCCAGGCGAACACGGACTTGCTAAATCTCGATGCGGCGGGGTTGAAAGTGGGCACGCGCGGGAAGCTCAACGTGAATGCAGGTTTTCAGACCGAGGTGCCGCATATTTACGCAGCAGGCGACGTGATTGGGTTTCCGTCGTTAGCCTCGACTTCAATGGAACAGGGGCGGCTGGCGAGTTGCCAGATTTTCGGCGTGCCCGCACAGGCGGCGCAGGGGCTGCTGCCTTACGGGATTTATACGATACCGGAAATTTCCATGGTGGGGGAGACGGAGCTGGCGCTGACGGCGGCGAAAATTCCGTTTGAAGTCGGGATTGCGAAGTATGAGGAGCTCGCCAAGGCGCAAATCGTGGGCGATCACAATGGCATGTTGAAGATTCTGTTCCATCCGGACACGCGAAAAGTCCTGGGCGTACACGCCATCGGGGAAAGCGCGGCGGAGATCGTCCACATCGGGCAAGCGGTGCTGAGCTTTGGCGGGACGATGGATTATTTCCGGGATACGGTGTTCAACTATCCGACGTTTGCGGAAGCCTACAAGGTGGCGGGGCTGAACGGGCTGAATAAGCTATAGAGAGAGCTAGTCCGTGGCGGCCATCGATTCCTTCGGCACGGGATTTCGCTTTTGCGTCTCGACGTTTCCGCGCAGTACAAGAACCGGGCAAGTACCCAAGTGAAGCGCCTTCTCTGCCACGGAACCAAAGGCCATGCGATTCCAGCCGGTAACACCGTGCGTGGCCGTTACGATTAAATCGGCATTCTTTTGCTCGGCAATGCGAATGATTTCCATCGGAATGTCGTTTGAGGTGCCAACGACCTGCTCGGCACGCACACCCTTGGCGGAAAGCGTAGCCACGCGTTCGCTGAGGCGTTGCTCGGCGTCGCGATGCAGGCTTTGCTCGTATTGGCCTTCCTTTAGGATGGAAACGGACGACGGCAGGTCTGGAATCATGGGGGCGACGTGAGCGAGGCAGTGCGTCGCGCCAAAACTCGCGGCGAGGTCGGCAGCGACCCGGGCGGCATCGTCAGAGACTGGGCTAAAGTCCACGGGGGCCAGAATTACTTTAGGAGGAAGTGTCATCGATATTCTCGCCTTTTGCCATCAACGGAATATGCGCGTAAAGGAATTCGCCTAGGATCCAATCTTACTGAAAGCCCAAAAGAGCGATGCGGCCAAGCAAATGGATGCCGGCAGCGTAAGCACCCACGCCAAAGCCAGATTTCGCACCGTGCCCCATTGCAGACCCGAATGGTTCGCCGCCATGGTGCCGGCGACGCCCGAAGATAAGACGTGCGTCGTACTGACCGGCAAGCCAAACCAATCCGCCGCACCGATGGTGGCCATCGCGGTGATTTCCGCCGCGGCGCCTTGCGCATAGGTGAGGTGGTCTTTGCCGATTTTCTCGCCGACGGTGATCACGATACGCTTCCAACCGATCATGGTGCCCATGCCCAGCGCTAAGGCCACGGCAACTTTCACCCAGGTGGGAATGAATTTCGTCGCACCGTCTATGTGCTTTTTGTAATTGGCGATTACGGCCGCATCGCCGGCGGCAAATACGGGGTTGTGATTCTTTTGCATGAGGCGCAAGGCCTCGCTGACCACATACATGTCATTCCGGAAATTGCGCACCTTGTCCTGCGGCACCTCTTTGAGCTGTTTGTAGAGGGCCATTTCCGTGCCGATGCCATTCACCAGCCCGCGGAGAGCGAGCATGGTATTCGGTGTGAAATTCTTCGTGCGGATGTAATCAGTAACCTCCTCGCGAGAATCGGCGACCACCGCGGAAGGCGATACATATTTTCCTAGCACGTCCGCCGTTTGAGTGGAAACGGCGACGAAATCCTGCGTTTGCTCGTAGGTTACGGCATGGTTCACGGCGTAGGCCGTCGGCACGGTGCCGATCAGGATGAGCATGATGAGACCCATGCCCTTTTGGCCGTCATTTGAGCCGTGAAAGAAGCTCACGCCAGTACAGGTGAGCACCAACAGGCAGCGGATCCAGAACGGCGGCGGCGTGTCACCCTTTGGAGCGGTGTAGAGCTCCTTACGGGGCAAGACGACCTTAAAGCTGAGCAAGAGCAGGGCGGCGACGACGAATCCGACGACGGGTGACAACAATAGCGACTTTCCGATATTCGTGGCCTGGGCCCAGTCGACGCCGCTGGTTCCCGTCTTTACAGACATCAATTGATTCGCTATGCCGACGCCGATGATGGAGCCAATCAGCGTGTGCGAACTGGAAGCGGGCAAGCCAAAATACCACGTACCGAGATTCCAGATGATCGCGGCGACTAGCAAGGCGAAAACCATCGCAAAACCCGCCTTGCTGCCGACCTGCAGGATCAATTCGACCGGCAAGAGGGAAACGATTCCAAAGGCGACCGCACCGCTCGAAACAAGTACGCCGATAAAATTCCACATGCCCGACCAGACCACGGCCACGTGCGGCTCGAGAGAATGTGTGTAGATCACCGTGGCGACGGCGTTGGCCGTGTCATGAAAGCCGTTTACAAATTCAAAGCCCAAGGCGGTGAGGAGAGCGACGCCTAACAGCAAATACGGCATCACGCTCGTGGCGTGCATACCGCTCAGATCGGAGATCAGGTGACTGCCGGCGTATATGAAGCCGCCAACGAGCGCCACGCCGAAGATCCAAATGCCGACCTTGGCGGGCGTCGAAGGAGCTGTTTTCTGATCTAAGACGGATGTCTGTGTCGCCATCGCTCACCTCATTTTCGGGTTCGAAGAACAGCCTGGGAATCCGCATTTACTGCTGGCCGGCGGCGCGGGCTTTGTGTCCGTGGTGCTCGGTGTGAGACTTAGCCGCTTCGGCGGCGTGGTGCGTGGCGTGATGAAGATGTCCCTGCGCGGTGTGGGCGTGATGTGCTGCCGATTCGTGATTGCCTTCTTCGTGATGCCTGGCCGCTTCGCGATGATGGCGCGCCGCGTGCTCGTGGTGCTCGGCCGCCGAGTGATGATGCTCCGCCGCTTGCTTGGACATGGAGTCCTCCCGGCAATCGCTTAGATGGATTGCGCGGTGGCAAGCTAACCGTGGATTGTTACGGCTAAGTAAGGGCGGTGTAAATACTTCCGGCTGCTGTTGAAATCCTGGGTGATGCCAGGACGTTGGCGAGCTAACTTTTCCAGTCCGAGAGGGATGGAGTAGAATCCGTCCCGCTATTCATAAGGGAGGTTTCTATGGGAGCGGACCGGCCGTGGTTTGTGCGCATGTGTCTTGGAGTCATTATTTACGCGGCAATGGCCGGTTGCGGCGGAGTTTCCGCGCAGACGCTCGATAAGGATTCGCTCGCGGGAATGAAGTGGCGGCTGGTAGGTCCGTTTCGCGGTGGGCGGGCTGAGGCGGTGACGGGGATTCCGGATAACCCGTTCGTCTACTATTTTGGCGCGGCGGCGGGTGGCGTTTGGAAGACGACGAACGCCGGAGTGAGTTGGACACCGATTTTTGACAGTGAGTCGAATCCTTCAATCGGCGCCATCGCCGTGGCGCCCTCCGATCCCAATGTGATCTATGTGGGCACCGGGGAACCCTGCCTGCGCGGGGACATTACGTATGGAAACGGGATGTACAGGTCACTCGACGCGGGAAAAACCTGGACGCACATTGGGCTGGAGGATACGCAGCATATTTCGAAGGTGCTGATCAATCCTCGCGATCCGAATATCGTATACGTGGCGGCGATCGGGCATGCGTTTGGGCCGAACGAGCAGCGTGGCGTGTTCCGGACGACGGATGGCGGCAAGACGTGGGAGAAGGTGCTCTACAAAGACGATAAGACCGGGGCCGTGGATTTGACCTTTGCCGGCGGCAATTCGAATGTGCTGTACGCGGCGCTTTATCAGGAAGTGCGCAAGCCCTGGGATATCGTGAGCGGAGGCCCGGGGAGCGGGCTCTATCGCTCGGGCGATGGCGGAGTTACGTGGAAGGAAATGAAGGCGCACGGGCTGCCGGAAGGGGTGTTGATCGGGCGTATCGGGCTGGCTACGTCGGCGGAGGCGCCGGAGCGGGTGTACGCGTTGATCGAGGCGGAAAAGGACAAGGGCGGCGTCTACGTTTCGAATGACGCGGGCGATTCGTGGCAACTGGTCACCGGCGACCACCGCTTTTTGCAGCGCGCGTTTTACTACACGCACATTTTTGCCGATCCGAGGAACGCCGACACGATTTACATCCTCAACGTGAATTTTCATCGCTCGACCGATGGCGGGAAGACGTGGGCGACGCTGCGTCCGCCGCACGGCGATAATCACGCGCTGTGGATTGCGCAGGAGAATTCGAATCGCATGATCACAGGCGACGATGGCGGCGCGGCAATTTCCGAGGATGCGGGGCAGACCTGGACGGCCGAAGATAACCAGCCGACCGCGCAGTTTTACCATGTGGCGGCGGACAATCAATTTCGCTATTACCTCTACGGCGCGCAGCAGGATAACTCCACGATGGCGATTGCCAGCAGCACCAATCACGGCACCATCGGCCGGCAGGATTGGTATCCGGTAGGCGGCGGGGAGAGCGGGTACATTGCGCCCGATCCGAACGACGCGGGCGTCGTGTATGCGGGAGGGAACTACGGAATTATCACGAAATGGAGCAAGGCCACAGAGGAAGAAGAACTGATCACGCCGGCCCCGGTGATCATGGATGGATCGGGCGCGGCGGATCAGCAGTACCGGTTCCAGTGGACGGCGCCGATTCTGATTTCGGCCTACGATCCGAACACGATGTACATCGCCGCGCAAGTGCTCTTCAAGACGACGAATCATGGGCAAAGCTGGACGGTAATTAGTCCGGACCTGACGCGCAACGACAAAACAAAACAACAGGTGCCCGGTGGGCCGATCACGCACGACAGCACCAGCGTGGAATTCTACGACACGATTTTTACCGTGGCGGAATCGCCAAAGCAGCGCGATCTGATCTGGGCGGGCAGCGACGATGGGCTGGTGCACGTTACGCGGGATGGCGGCAAGAATTGGGAAGACGTGACGCCGAAGGGTCTGCCGGAATGGAGCAAGATCAGCTTGATTGAAGCTTCGCCCTTTGATGCGGGCACCGCTTACATCGCCGTGGATCGGCATATGCTGGACGACCTTCAGCCCTATGCCTACAAGACCACTGATTTCGGAAAGACGTGGACAGAAATCATCAACGGCATTCCCGTGGCGGCTTTCGTACATGCGGTTCGTGAAGATCCCAAGCGGAAGGGGTTGCTCTATGCCGGGACCGAAGCGGGCGTGTTTGTGTCCTTTGATGACGGGGCGAAATGGCAATCGCTGAAGCTCAATCTGCCGGTGGTTCCGGTACACGACCTGATCGTGAAGGGCGACGATCTGGCAATTGCGACGCATGGGCGGTCATTTTGGGTGTTGGATGATCTGGCGCCCCTGCGTGAACTGGGAGCCGATACGCTGGGCGCGGACGCGCACTTGTTCACGCCAGCCATGGCCTATCGCACGCACGCGCGCGGTGGTTTTGGCGGCAGGGGCGGCGGGGCCGCAGGGACCAATCCTCCATCGGGTGTGATCGTGGACTACGCACTCAAGGCGGAGCCCAAGGATGATGTGGCGATGGAAATTCTGGACGCGAAGGGGCAGGTGATTCGTAAGTATTCGTCGAAGGAAACCAAGCCGGGTGGCGGAGAGCCGGCGGGCCCGCCGGAGCCGGTGTTGCCGAAGAGAGCGGGGTTGAACCGCTTTGTCTGGGACATGCGCTATGCGGCACCCCAAGAAATTCCCGGCGCGGTGTATGACAACGGACGCCCCAGCGGGATCCTGGTGTTGCCGGGGAAATACCAAGTGCGGCTGACCGTGGCGGGAAAGGCGTCCACTGCGCCTATCGAAATCCAAAACGATCCAAGGGTAAAGGTATCGGCGGCCGATCTTGAGAAGCAGTTTGCTCTGGCGGCGCAGGTAAAGGACCTGATCGTGGAAGATCACGAAATGGTGGTCCAGATGCGCGACCTGCGCGCGCAAATGCAGGCTCTCCAGAAACGGATCGGGCAAGACGCAAACGCGAAGCCGTTAAATGCGGCGGTGGAGGCGATCAATAAGAAGATAGCCGCTATCGAAAGCCAACTGATCGAGCCGAAAGCGACGGCGGATCAGGATCAGTTGAATTACGGCAATATGCTGAACAGCCAGATGTCTTACCTCCAGAACAGTATTGACGAAGCCGATGATGTGCCGCCGCAGCAGGATTACGAGCAATATGAGGTCTATCGAAAGCGGATGGCACAGCTCAGCGCGGATTGGAAGGCAATCCAGAGCAAAGATGTGGCGGAGCTAAACGAACTGATGCGCAAACAGGGTGTGCCGGCGATCGGCGTGGCGAAGGCGGCGGATCAGAAAGAAGGCGGGACCGAACAGTGAGCATTGCTGGATGCTAGAAGATAGAGGAGTAAAAGTGCGGCGGACGAAGGCTAAATCAGCGGGAAGAAGGTTTCATCGTCGAGCACGGCTCGCGCAGCATTGACGAGCTGTTCTTCCAGATTCATTTTGGTGACGTAACCCTGCACGCCGATCTTGCGCGCTTCCTCAACGAGTTGGCGGCTATTGTGCATGGAGAGGATCAAAATCGGCACGTGCGGGCAAAATTTTCGGATCATGCGCGCGGCGTCGAAGCCGTTAAGGACCGGCATGGTTACGTCGAGGATCAGCAGGTCCGGTTGCAGTTCGCGCGCCTTTTCGACGGCCTCTTGTCCATTCGCGGCTTCACCGCAAACGCTATAACCCGCGCGCGATTCGAGGAGCAGACGCACACCTTCGCGGATCAAGTTTTGGTCGTCGGCGACGAGGACTCGCACTGAGCGTCTCACGATGGTGGCAGAGGTTGCCGTATCAACGCCGGGATTTGCCATGCCGAAGCACTTATAGCACTTCGCGCACTGCCTGTAACTCCAGCGAATGCTGTAGGCCGAGACGATCTTCAGGCTTGGCCTGAGCGAAGCGCGCTTTATCGAGTGCTTTGAGACGCAGAGCTGACCCTGGGCCGAAATGGGAGCGCGAAAACTTGAGGTACGAGGGGTCCCATTTTGGTCTATACTGCCGCTGCAATTTCACTGTGAACCCGGTATTCGTCCGCTGCAGCACGAATATCGCCGGGACTTGCGATTTCTCCAAGGACTGCCATTCATAGCGAGGGCTTCGATGACACGACGCGGTGTGAGCGGGCGAACCTGGTTTTTGATACTACTGGCGCTAGGAGTTGCGGCACTTCCGGCGTTTTCACGGCTGAAGGCAGGCGGAAATGGATCCACGGCCGCGCCGGCACAACCGGCGATTAGCGCGTCCGATCTGGATGGCGCGCTGAAGAACCTGGAATTTCGGAACATTGGCCCCGCGATTATGGGCGGGCGCATTGACGACTTCGCCGCGAGCGAGCATGACGCCGATACAATTTATGTCGGCACGGCAGGGGGAGGCGTCTTCAAGACAACAAACGGCGGGACCACGTGGACGCCGATTTTCGATCATGCGATTTCGTCGTCCATAGGCGCGCTGGCGCTGGCGCCCTCGAACCCGTCGATCCTATGGGTGGGGACGGGCGAGGCGAACAATCGGCAGAGTGCGTCATGGGGCGCGGGGATTTACAAATCGCTGGACGGCGGGGCGACCTGGGTTTTTGAGGGACTCGACAACACCAACTCGATTGGAAGGATCGTGATCGATCCGCGGGACCCGAATACGGTGTACGTGGCGGCGCTGGGCGATCAATGGGGGCCGAGCCACGATCGCGGAGTTTACAAGACTACCGACGGAGGCAAGACCTGGACACAGTCGCTTTTCATCAGCGAGAACACAGGCGCTTGCGATATCGCCATTGATCCGGCAAGCCCGAATATTTTGTATGCGGGGGCGTACGAGCGCCGGCGCACCGTGTGGGGATTCAACGGCGGCGGGCCCGAGGGCGGGATTTACCGCAGCGTTGATGGAGGAGCAAATTGGACGAAACTGACCGATGGCTTGCCGTACGCGCAGGGCGGTGACGTAGGCCGCATCGGGCTCTCGGTATATCGGCGGAACTCTAACGTCGTTTACGCCCGCGTGCAGCATGAAAAGGGCGGAATCTTCCGCAGCGACGACAAGGGCGTGACGTGGACGAAGATGAGTGATTTCGATCCGCGTCCGAACTACTTCGGGCGTGTGGATATCGACCCAAATAACGACCTGAGGATTTGGGTGGGAGGCACGGACCTCTTTCTTTCGGAGGACGGTGGCAAGACGTTCAACATTCGCAGTGCGAAAGTTCACTACGATAACCACGCTCTGTGGATCGATCCCAACGATTCCAACCACGTGATCGCCGGCGACGATGGGGGCATGTTCATAACGCACGACGGCGGCAGAACCTGGGAGCACGACGATATGATCGCGGTCGGGCAATTTTACGAGGTGACCGCAAATAACGAGCGGCCTTACAAGGTGTGCGGCGGGCTGCAGGACAACGGAAGCTGGTGCGGTCCCAGCAATTCGCTCCAAACGCGCGGAATCGTGAACGCGGATTGGCAGGAAGTGAGCGGGGCGGACGGGTTTTTTAACCGGCTCGATCCGGTGGACCCGAACGTCGATTATGTGGAAACGCAGGATGGTTCACTACAACGGCGCGACTTCCGGACCACGGAAACGCACAGCATCAAGCCGCGGGAAAAGCCGGGCGAGGCGTCTTACCGATTCGAATGGAATTCGCCGATCGAGATTTCGGCGCACGATCATAAGACGATTTATTTTGGAGGCAACTTTCTTTTCAAGTCTACGGATCAGGGCGAGACGTGGAGCAAAGCCGGTCCGGACCTGACAAACGGCGAGGATCGCAGCAAGCTGGAAATCCTGGGCAAGCTGCCTACGCCTGAAGAGCTTTCGCGAAATGATGGCGTGGGCGCGTGGCCTTGCATTACGACCATCGGGGAATCGCCGATGAACGCACAGGTGATTTACGTGGGCACGGACGACGGAAACGTGCAGGTGACGCGCGACGGCGGGAAGACCTGGACCAATGTGATCGGCCATTTTTCCGGAGTGCCGAAGCAATCCTACGTAAGCCGCGTGGTGGCCTCAAAGTATGCGGAGGGCACGGCCTACTCAACCTTTGACAATCACCGAAGCGGCGACTATCACATCTACCTTTTCGTGACCACCGACTACGGCCAGAGTTGGAAGCCGATTTCGAATGGCATCACAGAGAAGGATGGCAGCCTGCACGTGGTCCGCGAAGATCCCAAGGTGCAGAGCATTCTGTACGCGGGGACGGAGCGCGGGCTCTTTGTGACGTTCGATCACGGCGCGAACTGGATGCGGGTCGGAGCGAATCTGCCCACCATGCCGGTGGACGACATCCTGATTCACCCGCGCGATAACGACATGATTCTCGCGACGCATGGCCGCGCGCTATGGATTCTCGATGATATTTCGCCGATCCAGCAACTCGCCCCGCAGGTGCTGACTTCCAGCCTGCATTTGTTCGAAGTGCGCCCTGCCTATCTTTTCCGGACCGAGAGCGACACGCCCCCAGGGTTCGGTTTTGGCTGGAAAATGTTCCAGGGTCCCAATCCGCCGTACGGAGCGCTGATTAATTTCTATCTCAAGAGCGCTCCAGCGGAAAACCAGCGCGTGACGATTACAGTGAGCGATTCTTCAGGGAAAACCATTCGCGATATTCGCTGCCAAGCACCGCGGCCAGGAGCGGAAGAAGTGGCGCCTTCTTCGGAGACTTTCGCGAGCGAGTCAGTTTGCACGCCGCGAGCGGGAATCAATCGCGTGGCCTGGGACCTACGATATAACCCTGCGGTCCCTCCCGAGCCACCGGGAGCGGCTGGAGCGCGGGGCGGGGGTGGCGGCGGGTTCGGCGGTGGGCGCGGGCCGCTTGTGGAACCGGGCGCGTACACGGTGAAAGTGGCGGCCGGTTCCGAGACGCAAAGCCAGGCCGTGGAGGTAGGCGAAGATCCGCGCGTACAGATTTCGGCGCAGGACCGGCAGGCGCGGCAAGACGCGATGATGAGGCTATATGCGTTGACGCGCACGGCCACGCTCGATCAGCGCGAGATCAACGCGCTAAAGACCGCGCTGGATGCCGCAATGGCCGGATGGAAGCGTCCGGGTGCACCGAAGATCCCCGACAACGTGCAGAAGGCCGCGGACGACTTTTCGAAAAAAGTAGATGAAGTGCGAGCCAAATACCAGGGTGCCGGCCCGGGTGAAGGCGGTGGGGGCGGTGCGCCGCCGGTGCTGCCCACGCGCGTCACCCGGCTGATGGGATTGCTCGAAAGCTACACGGCGGCTCCGAACGCCGAGGAGATGGAAGAAATCTCCGTTCTCGAAAAGGAAGTTCCGGCTGGGCACGAGCAGGTGCAAAAGCTGGTGAACGAAGACCTCGAGAATTTGAATAAAATGATGAACGAATCCGGAGTACCACACATCGTGGTGGTTCCGGCGGCAGGCGGCGGACGTAGGGGCCGCGGGTAGGGGAATCGGGAGAGCCGGCGCTGCGAAGTGGCGCGCTGCTGCGAATTTCCGCGCGGGACTCAAAGAGCGGATTTAGCGGTTGCGGGACTTCGCCTCTGGGTGGTTCGGCGTCCAATCGTCCGGCGGAAAAGAGACGTGCCAGAACGATGGATTGGGGACGGAAAATTCAAGGCCAACCTGGCGGCGGCCTTCTTTGCGATCGCCGATGTAGGCGATGATGCATTCCTGGATGGCTTCCGTCTTCAAGTTTTCGAGCGCGATTCGCTGACTTTCCTTTACAGGGGTTTTCAAAAGCACTAACGCGCCGTGCGCGCTGATAGCCAGTGTTTTGGTGTCCTCGCGCGTGAAAGAACCGGGCGATACCTGCACGGACATGCGCACCGGAATTTCCAGCAGAATGCGGCGGCTGCGGCGGGTGGGCGAGGAAAACCAGGAACTTTCAAACGAGGAAGCGAGCCACGTCTCGAGCGTGCGGAGTTGCTCGTTGTCGGCGGAGGTGAACATGACGCCCATGCCCGTTTTTTCCTGGGAATAGACGATGCGCGCTTGAGCGTCGAAGGTTTTGCTGCTCTTGGAGATGCGCAGCTTCACAGTGGTGCCGACCGGGAACGGCTGATTTGTTTCGACGTAACAGCCGCGCCGGCCCAGGTCACTGACTTGTGCCAGAAGCGTTGCGCCATCCGCCGCATTGGTGAGCTCAACGGCGGCCGTGAAAGGATAACGTTGCTGCGTGCGGCGTTCGCTGACGGATGTTGCGGAATGGCTCGGAAGTTTTTTCTGATCTAGCGCCATCGGAGTCGGGACCGTTGATTTCCTATGCCGCCCCGACCATCTATGCTGTGCCTCTGATGGGAGCGACGTTAGAATAAGTTTGTTGGACGGTGTGCGCCAGGGCAAGGCCCGGGTACTAATTTGTGCTCGATACGCTACGGTGCGGAGGCTTTTAATATTCGCCGATCAAGCGGCGGCGCCGTAACCGGTCCACGGGCCGACCCAGTGCTGGCGCGCCTGAAGACCGGATAGCCTAGCCCTCCAGCCGCATGCACATTTCACATCGAAGAGCGCGGCATCCACGTCCTCCAGGCTGCTCATGTGCTGGATTGTTGTAACGGGAAGGGGCAGCGCACACCGTCCGCAGGCAAAAGCCAGGATGTGGAGGAAGAGTGGTCCCGTCATGCGCACCCCCCCTTTTCCGTCGTTACTTCACTTAACCTATTCTTGCCAGCCCTGACACGAGGTCGCAAAAAACGATGTACGCTCCAGACCGGAGACGCGGCCCGGAGCGGGGGCCCTGCCCGCGACCAGAGTCCCCGCTCTACAATCGCGGTACGGTTCGCCCCTTGCGTGTATTTGCACATGTCGCTCCACGGGCGCTGCGGGCCTCCGTTGCCCATAAGTCATGCTTAATGTGTAAGTTGTAGATGCCGCGCAGGGGCTAGCGGGTTAGTCCCAGTACGAGCTTCTTACACGAAAGGGAGCTTTCTTCGGTGGGTCTGGCTGGGCCTAATGCTGGGCTTCGAGGGCTGTTGCCATTTCAAGGAGCTTGAGCACGGTGTTCCAGTTCCGGCCTGTGCTCGGGATCTTCAAGATGCGATCAAGGACTGCCCAAGACAACTTTGGGCGCCCCATTCCATTCGGAAAGTAGATATACATTTCCCGCTGGTCGAGATGCAGTTCCTCGGGGGCAATCTTGATTTGCAAAACCTTTTCACGAACATCTGGAGCCGGGACGCTCGCCAGGAAAGCGAGAAGGAACTTGTTCGGCTCAACGTCGCGCCTGCCGGCGAAAGGATTTCTCGCGATGGCATCTCTTACTTCCGCGGACGTGCGCAGGATGACTTCAGGGCGAAATCCGGCGCTTCGCCCGATGGCGTTCTGCAAATCGGCGCCCAACTTGACGAGATTCTTTTGTTTCGCGCGAAAGACGATGTTGCCGCTCTGGATGTAGGTTTGCACATCGCGCAGGCCAAGAGATTCGCAGAGCGCGCGTAATGCTTCCATCTTGATCCTGTTGTGTCCGCCGACATTGACGCCGCGGAGCATGCAGATAATCACAGGCATTCGTGAGACTGAGTATACCTTCGCAGCGGGCGTACTGAGATAGCAAACCAGTTCTGACGGCTATGGAACCGGCCTGGCTCCCAGGACTTGGGAATTCGTGCAAATATCGGTGTGCTATTGATCCCGTTGAACGCGGTGGGGCCGGACGATATACTCGCGAACCAACGTTGAGCGGAGGAGAACCATATGGATCCATTTGAGACATTCAAGGCAGCGCAAAAGCAAGGATGGGCCTACTTTGCGCCGCTCGAGGCCATTACAACGGACCCGGCGGCACAGTTGGTAAAGCACGCCGGTATTCGCGCGGGCCACCGCGTGCTGGACGTGGCTTGCGGTACCGGCGTCGTGGCGATCACGGCTGCACGGGCGGGGGCGCGCGTGACGGGTTTGGACCTTACGCCCGAGCTGTTGCAGCGTGCTCGCGAAAATTCGGCGATGGCGCAAGTGGACGTCGAATGGCACGAAGGAGACGTGGAGAAATTGCCGTTCGGCGACGCTGCGTTTGACGTGGTGGTCAGCCAGTATGGGCATATCTTTGCGCCGCGTCCTGATGTCGCGATCGCGGAGATGCTGCGCGTACTAAAGCCGGGCGGCACGATCGCGTTTTCCACTTGGCCGCCCGATCTTTTGCTGGGACGGGTTTTTGGCCTAGTGGCGCGGTACTTGCCGCCCCCGCCGCCGGGAGTATCGCCGCCAACGCAATGGGGCGAGATGAACGTGATTCGGCAGCGGCTCGGAACGGCGGTAAAAGACATCGTGTTCGACAACAAAACGATGAAAGTGCCGGCGATGAGCGTGCGGCATTTTCGGTCAGCCACCGAAAAGACCGCCGGGCCGATGCGGAAGGTGGTCGACACGTTGACGGGCAGCGATCCCGCGAAGCTTGAGGAGTTTCGCCGCGAATATGAGGCGCTAGCGGCACAATATTATGACGACAATATCATCCGGCAGGGCTACCTGATGACGCGAGCGACGAAGATTTGACCGCTAGCTGCGAAAGCTAGAGTCCTATCGGAAATAACGTCCGGGCGTTTTCCCCAACTGTTTCCTGAACATGGAAATGAAAGCGCTGGTGCTGTTGTAGCCTGCCTCCAAGGCGGCAGAGGTGACCTTCTCTCCAGAAGCAAGCAACTGCATGGCATGAAGGAGGCGAAGCTGTTGGCGCCATTTGGCAAAGGTCATATGTGTTTGGGCGACAAAAAGCCTCTGCACGGTGCGCTTGCTTGCACCGCAATCCTTGCAATGTCTTTCGAGAGTTTTCTGCAGACCAGGTTCAGCAATTAATCGATCGACGATGCGCGCAGCGCGACGATCACGCGGCTGGGGGAGTTGCAGGGGAACGGAACTCGCGATCGCCAATTGATCCACGATCATCTCGATCAGCCGCCACTCCGCAGGAATCTTTTTGTGTAGCCTCGGTGAGTGGCAGGCGTGAAGGAGGAGCTCTCGCAAGAGAGGCGAAACGTTCATGACAAAACACCTGGCGGGCACTTTGCGAGCTAGCGCGGGAATCAGATACAGAGTTCGCATCGAGACGGCGCCGGCGGTTCGGATCGAATGGCGCATGCCGGCGGGAATCCAAACAGCGCGCAAGGGCGGCACCACCCAAATTCCTTGGCTGGTGCGAACCGTCATCACTCCGGCGGAGGCGAAGACGAGCTGATCCTCGGGATGCATGTGCTCGGGGATCGCGTGGCCGCTCGGGAAGTCAAAAGAGAGCGTGGCAACTTCCGAAAGCAGATTGCCCTTGCGGTCCAAAAGGATGCTGTGGCACTTTTGCGACATTTCTTGGCACAGTAGCGAAGGGAAAGCCCTGAGGCAAGTGCTATGTTCTGGCCCCAACGGACGAGGAGGAAACGATGCTAGCGGCCAGCAAGATGATGGGTTTTGTACCAACGACAGATGCCAAGAAAGCGCGCGCTTTCTACGAAGGAAAACTCGGCTTCCAATTTGTCAGCGACGATCCATTTGCGCTGGTGGTGAAGGCGGGCGACACCATGATTCGCGTCGCCAAGACGCAGAATTTTACGCCGGCCCCGTACACCGTTCTCGGGTGGCAAGTCTCCGACATCGGCAAGGTGGTGGCGTGGTTGAGACAACAGGGAGTGACTTTTGAGAAGTACCCGTTTATCCAAGACCAAGAACTGGGAATTTGGACTGCCCCCGGCGGGGACAAGGTAGCGTGGTTCAAGGATCCGGATGGGAATGTGCTGTCGGTGAGCCAGCATACGTAGGCGCGCGGCGGTTGCTGGCGGTGGAGCAAGGAGCAAACATGCTGAAGTCTCTGGTGCTGGGAACGATTCTCGGCGGGCTGGTGGCGTTTGCTTGGAGCACCGTATCCTGGGAAGTGATCGGGTGGCACGAAAAGACGATGCTAAATTTTCACAATGACGACGAAGTGGGCGCAATCATCGCTTCACACGCGCCGAGCGACGGCACGTATCTCTTACCGGGAGAGCTGCCTACTCAAGGGATGACACCGGATCAAAAGAAGAATGCGAACGACGCTCTGATGGCGAGAATGACGCGCGGGCCGATCGTGGTTGCGGCGGTGCGAGTGGGAGGATTTCCGTCCTTCGGCAGGGCCATCCTCCTGCAGGTGCTCAGTCTGCTGGCGGTGGCATTTGTGTTGACGTGGCTCCTCTTGCAAACGAGCGGATTGAGTTATACGCGACGTGTGGCATTTCTGGCGGTCGCCGGTCTGGCGGGCGGCTTGATCGTGGATCTGCCGAACTGGAATTGGTGGGGATTTTCGGGCGCCTACACGGCCGTGGACATTGCCAACTCGGTGATCACGTGGATGCTGGCCGGGTTGGCGATTGCCGCGGTGGCGGGGAAGAGCGTCACCTGTAATAAGAGTGAACCGGCAGTGTAAGCGTCGTCTTTTGCGGGACGTGTCTCTGTGGCTCCATGAAGAATATTCTGCAATTGCTCGAAGGCGGGGACCGGCGGTCGATCGGTCACGCCGATCGCGTTGTGTCCCTCGTATCGAAGAATCCAAAACTATTTCCGAAGATCGTGGCGGGCCTGTGGTCCGCGGACCGGCTGGTGCGGATGCGGGCAGCCGATGCCATGGAGAAGGTGACGCGGGAGAAACCGGCACCATTAGGTGCGTACCGGAAAGAATTATTGGGGCTGATGGCGGAGAGTACCGAAGCGGAAGTGCGCTGGCATTTAGCGGTGATGGTTCCACGGCTTTCTCTTGACGTGCGAGAGCGTGAACTCGCTGTTTCGCTACTGCACGACTACCTCAAAGACCGTAGCTCGATCGTCAGGACCTTTGCGCTACAGGGGCTGGCAGACCTGGCGCTGCAGGACGCCAGCTTGCAGCCCAGGGTGGTGGAGCTTCTGCGTGTGGCAACGCGAGACGGCACGGCGGCAATGAAAGCGCGGAGTCGTAAGCTTCTCGCTCGGCTGGAACGAGGCTAACTATCGCCAGCGCGCAGCCGAGGAACCCGTTCCGGCTATTCTGCGCGCAGCGCTTCCACTGGACTTACAACGGCGGCGCGACGCGAGGGTAGGTAACTGGCTAGAGCGGCGGTTGCTACAAGCCCCACGCAAACGGCGACGTAGGTGAACGGGTCGACCGGACTTACGCGAAAGAGCAAGGACGACATCAGGCGCATGGCGGCGAACGCCGCGCCCAAGCCAAACGCAACGCCGATTCCGGACAACAACAATCCCTCGCGCAGAAAAACAAAGGTCACGGTTTGAGGCTGCGCTCCGAGCGCCATGCGAATGCCAATCTCGCGCCTGCGTTGTGAGACGGAGTAGGCGATCACGCCATAAATTCCGATCACACCGAGCAGCAGCGCCATGCCGGCGGCGACAGCCAGCATGATCAGGGTAAACGACGTTCTGGCCATGGATTTCGAGTAGAAGTAATCGACGGTGTGAATCGCGTCGAGCGGAAGGTTTGGGTTCACCGCCCAGACTGCCTGGCGAACGTAGTTCAACAAACTGGCGCTGCCTGCGCGCGGGCTGCGGATCGCATAGGCCACGCCGCGTTCGGCCTCCGTGGGGCCGCCTTCGAAGTTGTTCATTAGAACGGGCCAGTAAACGGAACTGGATGGTTTTTCGCTCACGCCATCGTCGTACACGTCGGCCACCACGCCGACGATTTCCCGCCAATCGTCGGTGGTGGCCACACGGATGCGCTTGCCCAGGGCGTTGCGCGGGTCCTGCCAATATTCCTTGGCGAAGTTCTCGGAAACGAGAGCGACGTTGAGCCTTTGGTAGGTATCCGTCCAGGTCACGTCGCGACCGGCGACGAGCGGTGTGCCCATCGTGGATAGAAAACCCGGCGTCACATGCTTAAATTGGCGCACAGGCGGAAGCTGACCCTCTGCGTAGACATGGTCTTCCGCGAAAACTGGATCAAAATTCCCGTTTCCATCCATCGGGATTTTTGTGGAAAACCCGACCGAGGAGACCCCCGGAATGGCGGCAAGCTTATCGGAGATCGCCTGCTCCATGCGGATGACGCGCTCGGGTTCTTTCACTTGCGATTCCGGGATGTAGATGCGAAACGTTTGTAGAGCGGCGGGCGAGTTAAATCCCGGGTCGACGTGGGTCAAGGCGCGAAACGTGCGGATCATCAGCCCGGAGCAGATCAGCAGCACCACCGCCAGCGCTACCTCGATCACCACCAGCGAGTTTCGCGCGCGATGTTGGCTGCGGCTTTGGCTCATGCCGCGGGCGCCTTCGCGCAGGCCGGTGTTCAACCGGACGCCCACGTGTTTGAGGATGGGGATCGCGCTGAAGAGCACGCTCGCGAGCAACGCCGCGCCGAGCGTGAAGAGCAGGACGCGAGCGTCAATGGCAACTTCACGGATTCTTGGCAAGCCGGTGGGCGCGATGGCCGCCAGAACCCGCAATCCGGCATAAGCGATGGCCAAGCCAAAAACGCTGCCGACCAGTCCCAGGAAGAAACTCTCGAAAAGTAACTCTCCGGCGATGCGTGCCCGGCCCGCGCCCAGTGCCGAGCGGACGGCCAATTCCTGCCGGCGTCCTTCAACCCTGACCAGCATCAGGCTGGCCACGTTGGCGCACGCGATCAGCAAAACCATTCCGACCGAACCCATCAGAACCCACAACACATTTCCGATATCGCCGACAACGTCTTGCTTCAAGGGGTAGAGGATTGGCGCCATGCGCGCGGCCTCGAAGAGCTTGATGCTGAACCCCGGAGGTGCCGGGAAAGTGCGGTTGACGATGGGAAGCATCCGTGCAATGTCAGCGCTGACCTCTGGGATCGTGACCCCGGGCTTGAGGCGCGCCAGGCCGTCATAGCTAAAATTGCCCAGATGCTGCTTTTCACGGTCGAATTGGAAGGGAAGGATCAGCGCGGCATCGGGCCGATCGAGGAAATGGAAATCTTGCGGCAAGACGCCAATAATCTCGCGAGATTTGCCGTCCACGATGATGGTCTTGCCGAGGACGCCCGGTGATCCGCCAAACTTGCTGCGCCAATATGCGTAAGAAAGCATCGCCGTTTTCGGGGCGTTTGCGGAATCATCTTCATGGGTGATCGTCCGGCCCAGGAGAGGTTCGATCCCTAGAATTGGCAGAGTGCCATCGGTGACGAGCAAAGCGCGGACCTGTTCGGGCTCGCCAATGCCCGTGACGCTATCGGAGTCATTTCCGTAGATGCCGATATCCTCAAACGAATGGTTCTGCTCGCGAAAAATGAAATATGTGGAGGGGGAAAGCTCCAACTTGTTTATGTTTATGCCGGGCGCGGTGAGCCAGACGCCGATCAAACGATCGGAGTTGGGATAGGGCAGAGGCTTCAGGAGCACGCCTTCGACCACGCTGAATACGATGGTGTTTGCGCCGATGGCCGCGGCGATTGTAATCAAAGTGATCGCGGTAAACATCGGGGCGCGGCGAAGTCTGCGCAAGATTTGCTTGAGTTGTGCGCCCAACGAACCCATGAATCGGCCCCCTCATGCGACGTCACCGCATCTCGAACGGCAGGCGCGCTATGCCTCTACCTTGGGGATACGCTTTGCGGACAAAGAAGGTTCCCTTGGCGGCAAAATTGCCGGTCGCATACGGCGCGAGCTCCGAGTGCCGCCGCAGTACAACCGGTTACTTGCTCGATAGCACGAACTTGTTGCCGTCCACGTCCTTGAAAATGGCAGACGTGCCCCAACTTTCTTTCTTCGGATCCTGATCGAATTCCACGCCGTTGGCCTTCATAGTTTTGGCGGTGGCGAAAACATCGTCGCACCAAAACGACATGGGCTGGAAATCGCCGATGCGATTCTCGTGCCCTGTGGGTGTAAAGAGTACGAGGCCGGTTTGCGCGCCCGGGATCAGCAACTCGATCCAGCGCTGCTTTGGCGTGAAGGGTTGATCTGTGGCCACCTTGAATCCGAGCTTTTCGGTAAAGAACTTCAACGAAGCGTCCTGGTTATGCACGGGAATACTGACGAATTTCAATCCGCGAATCATATGCGGCCCTCCTTGGTGGCCCGGCCGAGAATAGCGCGGGGGAAATTCGGATTGCAATCAGCCAGCAGGTGCTATACTAACTGTCGGTATAGTGATGCCGTCGTTCGATCCCTACATTACGGACGTGCTGATGCGTGACTTGGTGGGCCACGACCGTAGGCCCGTAAGCTTTCTCGTCTATCTATGGCTCGCCGTGGAGCAACAACAGAAAGGTGTAGCGGTGCAGATCAGCTATAAGGCGCTGGCGGAGTGCGTGGGCGTTTCGAAAAGCTCCGTGCAGTCCGCGGTCGCTTGGCTCGTCCGGCGCAGGCTGATTGCGGCGAGCAAGGCTAACGCAACCGCTACGCCTTCTTACTTGGTACTTAGCCCTTGGAAAGATCCGCGACGTTCGGGCAGGAGGCGCGGTGCGTCACCTGCGTAACTACTGCGTGGCGGGAAGCGTGTAGTCGAAATCGTAGAAATGTTTGCTGTCTTTGATGATGATGGTCATGTTTCCGGCAAGTCCGGTCAATTGGCCGCTGCCGGAGTCGGGAACCACGACAATTTCCTGCTGCGGCGCTCCATGCGTAAGCGTAGCGTTGTGCTGCAGAATGAATGTGCCGGTGCGGCCCTGTAGCACCCCGGTAACCCGCTCGATGAGCACATATCCAGCGGAGCCCTTCACCGCCGTGCCAGCGGTGAGCATCTCGCCTTTGCTGGTGGCCTCGAGATCGCCATGAAATACCTTTTCGTTGGTCATGCGTGAGATGGTCGAGCCTTCGGCCTTATCCTCGCTCACGGGCGTCATCTTTACCTCGAAAGTACCTTTGGCGTGTGTGCTCATGATTTTTCCTTGGCCGTTTGCAGAGGCATGCGTCGTCTGAGGGGCGGCTATGAACGGCACGAAACACACCCATACGAAAAAGGTGATCGGAGCCAGCATGACGACCGCGTGAAGACGACGAGCCATATCGTGAACGGCCATCATGGCACAGGTGGGAATTCAAAGCCAAGATTGCTTGCTCGGCGTAACTACCCAAGATATTTTGCCATTCGCTCCCAATAATGGAGCTTCCAGCCGGAAGAAAGAGAATCGAAGTCGCCTTCGGGAAAACCGGTGTGATCCAAGATCACTTGGGTTCCGTTGCCGGCGGCCTTCAGCTCAAATTTAGCAATCGAATAAACGCCAGGATCCCAATGGCTGGGCCGCCAGGCCTGCACGATTCGCGCGTTGGGAATCAATTCTATATTTCTGCCCACGATCATGCCCCCAAACATGGAAAATGAGCCGCCGGCTTTCGGGTCAATTTCGGCAGGTAGGCCGCTGAAGGCCGCGAACTGCTTGGAATCCAAAAGCGCATCGTAAACCCGCTGCGGCGCTACATTGAAAGAGGCTTCCTGATGTAAAGCCGTGCGTTTCAGGTTTTCGGGTTTGCCCGGTACTTCTTGCATGTCTTGTTGAGAGGCTGCCACACACTGATTCCAGCCAACGGCCAGGCCGCCGAGGGCCATCCCAAGCGTTGCAATAACCTGTCTGCGTGTGCATGCGCTGGCAGCGGAACTGAGAACAGATTCTGCGCTCATTGAATTACCTCTTCTCATTTTGCTCGTTACGCGGCGCATCACAACACGCCCGCGGAAAATGTTCAAGATCATATTTTTTCTGGACCGTAATATAGATTTCGGCGGATACTTCCTCCGAAATTGATTTGGCCCACCGACTCACGGGTTCGGAGCGGGGTTCGCATTTTTCCAGCGCAGCAGCGCGTCTATGTTGAAGATTGCCGGCAAATTCCAGGAGGACTCGATGAAGATTGGCGCACGCGTCTTGGTGGCCGCGATGGCATTTTCCACGTCTTTGCTCCTGGGAGGAACGAGAGTCTCGGAAGGTACGAGCACCGAGTCACGGGACCACGCCTCTAATCAGGCCGTTCTTTCGATGCAGGAGCAGATTGTAGCCAAGGAACGCGAGGGCTTGGATGCGCTGAAGGCCGGGGATGTTGAGCATTTTGGCCGCCTGACGGCGGAGAATGCGGTCTTCGTAGATAGCGCAGGCCCGGCGAGCAAAGCGCAGGTTGTGCAAAACGTTGGTGGATTCCAGCTAACCGATTACACGATCGACGATGTGAAATTCGTGCCTATTTCGCAAACCTCCGGCCTGATCAGTTACAAGATTACTGAGAAGGGGAACTCGCACGGGCGGGACTTTGCGGCGCAGGCTTATGTCTCATCGATTTGGGCGAAACAGCAGGACGACTGGGTGTGCCTGTTCAGCCAGGAAACCGCAATCCGCCAGCGCTAGCGCTCCAGGCGGATTACCAATAGCGGCTGGAAGACCGGCGCATACCAGCAGGATTCCGCGGTCAGGCGCATTCTCCACGATATTCAAAAATTTCGAATGAAACTGAAGCAGAAGAACCCAGCGCGCCGTCTGCGCGGTGCGCTGGGTTCTTTCTACAGGAACCGGGGATGGCGTCTTCAGTTTCTGGCGGAGGCGGCAGCCATGCGCGCCTGCATCTCGCGAGTGAGATGCGGCACGATTCCCAACATGCGCTCGATCAGCATGAGCTGGCCGCGGTGATGCATTTCGTGTTCCTTCACGGAGAGAATCATTTCGAAACGGCTCTTCGTGGCCGGCACGGCGCCGGGCGGCAGGGTGACCTGTTCACCCAAAAACTGATCCGTAAGACCGTCAAGCCAGGTAGCCCACTTTTCACCGTTGACCTGAAGCATTTCGATGGTTTGGTCCTTACTGCGGGCCTGTTTTTCTTCCGCCACCAAGCGCTTCATCAATGACGGAAAATCGAAACCGACGAGCGTGGTTCTGCGCTCCTGAGCCTGGATTTGATATTGAAAGGTGAATAGCAGCGCGACGTGTGCAAGCAGTTCCCCCACGCTGCGCGTCTCCGGCGCGGGGCGAAACGCATAGTCTTTCTCGGGGATTTCCTGGGCAATGGTGATCGTGTTTTTGCGAACGGTTCGGAAGCTGGCGGCCAAGTCTTTCGGTCCGTAGTAGTTCAAGCGGCTCTCCTTAGAAACAGGTAATTTTCTCGCATCCTGCGGGACGCCTGGAAGTTTAGCACTTTCACTGCCCGATCGGGACTGGCCCACCGGCTTCGATCGGGCTCGCAACGCGCGTGCTTCGCTGTGGCATATCGGTGATTGTCCGCTTGAGCACCCTAAGCCCAAAATACCCGCGGGACCGACAGGCATTCGGGCAGACTTAAGGGTGCGGTACTGAACGTGGCTGTCATTCCCTAAATAGGAATTTCTCTCTCGATGGCTGGAGCTTTGCCAGAGTGCGCTAACCCAGGGCGGTTCAGGCTGTTGCAGGCCGCTTGCAGGATCGCGGCGGCCCTTGTGGTGGCAGTCGGAGCTTTGGTTCTTTTTGGTTGGACGTTCCACATTGAATCATTTGTATCGGTTCTGCCGGCGCGCGATTCCATAAATCCGAACATGGCGCTGCTGCTGGTCCTTTCGGGGATTTCCTTGTGGCTGCTGTTGCCCAGGAATGCTCGAACGCCTGCCCGATATATCGCGCGTGCCCTGGCCTTTCTGGTAGCCCTCGCCGGCGCGGCAACGCGGCTGGAATATCTTCTTGGACTGAACTTCGGTATCGACCAGGTACTATTCAAGGAGCCTTTGGCATCCGTAACGACACCGTTTCCAGGACGGATGTCGCCTACCTTGTCGGCCTCATTTCTGGCGATTGGCTTGAGCCTCATCCTCCTGGAATGGAAGACAAAAGGTGGTCGCCGGCCGTCGCAAGGCGTGGGTTTGTGGCCTGCGGTGGTCGCGCTGATGGCAATTACCGGTTACATCTATCACGCCACCGGGCTCAATCGCATATGGCTGTACACGCGGGTTCCGATTCCCATGGCGGTCGCGCTGTTTTTGCTGAGCGGCGCGATTTTTTTTGCACGACCCGGCGGTGGCATTACAGGCGATATTACCGGCGAGGGGTCGGGAAGCGCGATGGCGCGCCGATTCCTACCGGCCGTGTTCGTGATCCCGCTTCTACTCGGTTGGATATGCCTGTACGGTCAACGGGAGGGATGGTACGCGAATGCATTGGGGCTTGCGATCTTCAGCGTTTCGAACGTGGTGATCTTTGGCTTTCTGGTGTGGTTGAACGCGCGGAAAATGAACGTCGAGTACGCGCAACGCAGCGCAGCGGAGACCGAAATTCGTACGTTGAACTCGGAGCTCGAAGCCCGCGTAGCGGAGCGCACGCAGGCTCTCGAAGAACAGACGATCGCGCTGCGGGACAGCGAAGCACACCTGAGCCATTCCGCCCAGCATGATTTTCTGACCGGTCTGCCGAATCGGATGCTGTTGAATGACCGCGTGAATCAGGCCGTCATTTACGCTCCCCGGATCAACAAAAAGGTGGCGGTGCTATTTTTGGATTTGGACGGTTTCAAACACATCAACGATTCGCTCGGGCACCCCATCGGCGACAAGTTACTGCAATCCATCGCAAAACGGCTGGTGAAGTGCGTGCGTGCCACGGACACCGTGAGCCGGCAGGGCGGCGATGAATTCGTGGTACTGCTTTCCGAAATGTTTGCATCGGAGGACGCCGCCATTTCGGCCAGAAGAATGCTGGAGGCGATCGCACAGGCCCATTCGATCGACCAGCACGAGCTGCACGTAACGGCGAGCATCGGCGTGAGCGTCTATCCCGACGACGGCACGGATGCGGAAACGCTGATCAAGAATGCCGACACGGCGATGTATCAGGCGAAGGAAAACGGGCGGCAGAATTACCAGTTTTTTAAGCCGGCGATGAACGTGCGCGCCGTGGCGCGGCAATCCATCGAAGAGAGTTTGAGGCGTGCGCTGGACCGGCAGGAATTCACGCTGGTTTATCAGCCAAAGGTTAGCCTCAAGACCGGAGAGATCACCGGCGCGGAGGCTTTGCTGCGTTGGACGCATCCGGCGAAGGGGCCGGTTTCGCCGACGAAATTCATTCCTGTGGCGGAAGATTCCGGATTAATTTTGGGGATCGACAAATGGGTCCTGCGCCAAGCGTGCCTGCAAGCACGTGCCTGGATCGATGCCGGGCTGCCGCCGGTAACGATGGCGGTGAACGTTTCGGCCATGGAGTTTCGAAACGAGAGGTTTCTGGACGGCATTTTCGAAATCCTGAAAGACACGGATTTCGATCCGCGTTTTCTCGAACTTGAGTTGACCGAAGGCGTGTTGATGAAGCGTCCGGAGGCCACGCAATCGATTCTGAAGATGCTGCGGGCCAGGGGCGTGCAATTGGCCGTGGACGATTTCGGCACCGGTTATTCGAGCTTGAGCTACCTGCGAAAGTTTTCGATGGACGTGCTGAAAATCGACCAATCCTTCGTGCGGCAGATCACAATGGCGCCGGAGGAAGCTTCCATCGTGAGCGCCATGATTAGTATGGGCAAAAGCCTGAATTTGCGCGTTGTGGCGGAAGGGGTCGAAACACAGAAAGAGCTTGAGTTTCTACAGAGTCGCCAGTGCGACGAAGCGCAAGGCTTCTATTTCAGCCGGCCGGTGATCGCTGGAGAGTTTGCAAAGTTGCTTGCCACGGGCATACAGGAGCCGGTCTCCGCGAGGCGTTGAGACCGTATTCTCCGATCCAGGCGGCCATTCCCTGATTCATTTCCATTGCTATTTCACCGGAGTCTGCGAAGAGATTTGCCTGCTACCGACGGCTCAATACGTAATAGATGCCTGCGCCAATGGCTGCTGCGCCCGGAATGGTTAGCAGCCACGCCCAAACGATGCGGCGTGTGACCCCCCAGCGCACGGCGGTGACGCGCCGTGCAGCACCCACGCCCACGATGGCCCCGGTGATGGTGTGCGTGGTGCTGACGGGAATGCCAAAATGCGCGGTGCCGATCAGTGTCAGCGCTCCCGCGGTTTCCGCCGCGAAGCCGCCAAACGGGGTGAGCTTGGTAATGCGTTGGCCCATCGTTCTAACCACGCGCCAACCGCCGGCCATTGTGCCGCAAGCCATGGCGAGGTGGCATGAGAGGATCACCCAGAAGGGAACCGAATAGGTGCCGAGCAGGCCTCCGGCCACGAGCGCAGTAGTGATGATGCCCATGCTTTTTTGCGCATCATTGGTGCCGTGTCCGAGACTGTAACCGGCGGCGGAGGCAAGCTGCAGGCGGCGGAACCACCGATCGACTTTGGAAGGCGCCTGTTTGCGGACGGCCCAACTGGTGGCGATGGTCACCAAGATCGCGATAATCATGCCGATAAACGGCGCGATCACGATGAAGATGATGGGTTTGGTCCAACCGGAAAGAATAAGCGCACCGAAACCCGCCCGCATGACGGCCGCCCCTCCGTATCCGCCCATCAGAGCATGCGAAGAGCTAGTGGGTAAGCCGAGGACTAAGGTCAGGAGATTCCAGAGAATTGCGCCCAGCAATCCGGCGATCAAGACCTGCTCGTTGACGGATTCGAGGTGGACGAGTCCCGTGCCGATGGTTTTTGCCACGGCGGTGCCAAAGACAAATGCAGCGACAAAATTCCAAAAGGCAGCCCAGAGGACGGCCAGCCCGGGGCTTAGGACTCGAGTGGAAACAATGGTGGCGATGGAGTTTGCAGCGTCATGCCAGCCGTTGGAAAAATCAAACGCGAGCGCGATCGCGACGATCAAGATAACGAGGTGAAAGCTGGTCAATGGTCGGCTCGAATCGGTCTAGGCGTTTTTCAAGGTCACGGTTTCGATTACGTTGGCAACGTCTTCGCACTTGTCCACAGCGGCTTCGATCACCTCGATGATTTCCTTCCACTTGATGATCTGGACGGGATCTTTTTCCTCATCGAAGAGCTGGCCGATCAGGAGCCGGGAAAGACGGTCGCTTTCATTTTCCAGACGATTGATCTCGATGCATTTATCCAGCACGGCGTCGCGTTTGCCAAGGGCGCGCACCACGACCGCTACCTGACGCGTAGCGTCATAAAGAACCTCCGCAAGTTGTGCTATGCCCGGACGAGTACGCGTGATTTTGTAAGTCACCATGCGGCTGGCCGCGGCGTCGATCAGGTCCAATACATCATCAATGCGGCTGGACAGCGCCTGGATGTCTTCGCGGTCAAAGGGCGTAATGAAAGTCTGATTTAATCGGGTGAACAGCGAGTGCGTCAGGTTATCACCAGTGTGTTCGAGATCCTTAATGCGTTCCGCGTACTTCTCGGCGCCATCATCCTTCTGAAACATTTCGACCAGGACTTTGGAGCCCGAGTGAACGTTATCGGCTAACGCGATGAACATTTCGAAGAAATTATCATCGCGGGGCATCAAACGTCTTAGAAAGCTCGGCATGTCTTAGGAGGTCTCCTTGCACACACCCCTCTTTTGAGGGCCTGACTATAGCCGAAGTAGCAGTGGCCAACAAGAAACGAGGGTCTACCGGTTACACTTCTGTCGACGATTCTGAGATTGAATCGCTATCCCGGAAACGGATACAAAGATCCTTTTAGACAGGATCTATAGTTCCTATGGAAGGAGTGCTCGATGAGATTGCTGCGGCTCGGTTTGGTTTTAGGAGTCATTTTGACCTCGCTTGTGGCGCCGCCCCGAAGTGTCGCGCAAACCTCGACGAACGACCGAGATCTCCGTGAATTGCAGCGGTTGGAGGCGGTCTGGAACGAGGCGCATGAGCAGGGTAATGCCGGCGCCTTGGAGGCACTGTGGGCCGACGATCTGGAAGTCGCTGTACCGCGCATGCCCGTTATGACGAAAAACGTGGCCCTCAATTTTGCGCGTACCGGTCAAATGAAGTTCCTGCGGTATGCGACCTCGGACCTTCATATCCGGGTATATGGCGACGCTGCCGTTGTTACGGGCCGGCTACAAAGAATTCGCGCGATGAATGGGAAGGAGGTTTCCGACGACTGGCGATTCACAAAGGTGTACGTCAGAGAGGAACAGAAATGGCGCGTGGTCGCGTTTCACGCGTCCGAGGCTGCCCAGCCGGAATGACACTAACCAACAATGCCAATGCGCTCCAAAATTCGGCAATCTCCAAGCGCATTGTCGCCCGTGCGTGCGGAGGGGGCTTTCAGCTTTCTGAAGGAAATGAAGGGTGAGTCCACGTGGCTGCTTCGCGACCTTGCGGGAACCCTCAAGCTTACTTTGCCGGAAGCCAAGCAGGTTGCTAGCGTGCTCGAGATCCAAGGATATGCAAAGCAATTTAGAGGCAACGAATGGATGACGACCATTTCGGGCGAGCAAGTGTCCGGGGCGAAAACGCCACGGTTCACACCGGAAAACGTCGAAGAGGCATTGTCCGCGCTTGGCGGACGAATTGCGGCAGCTAACAAGGACCCGAAAAGCGCGTTTACGATTGCAGAAGCGTTTGCGTTTGGCGATTTTCTCGACAAGCGAACTCGTGCGCAGGCGGCAGATGTGGGTATTCGGTTGGAGCGGCGACGCCAGGAAGGCTTGGCGAGCACGGAACGAGAATTCCTAAAGCAGCTTCGCAATAAATCACAAATGATAAATCTCGTGCGGTTTGCCGAATGGATGGCCGCCAGGAAACATCGGGCGCTGATTCGCTCCAAAGCCTGAACCCACAGATTGCGGATCACTGTCACGGATAGAAGGGGAAGTTATCGGGCCGCGCGAGATGGCAATTCTTGCGACAGGCGGCGCCACACGCGCGCCCAGGCCTGCAAGCCCAGACGGAAACGCGCGGGCCGGTAGAACTCATTGGGAGCGTGGATATTCTCGTCGGCGGTACTGAAGGAGAAGAAGACTGTGTCTACGCCGAGCACCTCGCGAAAAGTGGTTACGATCGGGATGGTGCCGCCCATGCCGACAATCTCCGCGGGCTGCCCGAAGACCTCGGTGAGCGTCTCCGCGGCCACTAGCACAGCGGTGCTCTCGGGCGAGACGCGGTAGGCTTCGGCGCCTTCGTGACCTTCCTCGATGGTGAGGGCCACACCGGGCGGGCAGTGCCGCTCGAGGTGGCGGCGCAATTTGGCAATGACGCGATCGGGACGCTGGTGCGGCACAAGACGGCATGTGAGCTTCACGTGCGCTTCGCTTGGCAGGACGGTCTTGCTGCCTGGCCCCTGATATCCGCCGTAGAACCCGTTAACCTCGAGCGTAGGGCGATACCACTGGCGGGCCAGGGTGCCGTAGCCCGGCTCGCCGAAAGCGCTTGGCGAGCCGACCTGATGAAGATACTTCCGCTCATCGAAAGTCAGCAGCTCGAGCGCCTTTGATAGTGACGGATCGATCTCCTCGACATCGTCATAGAATCCTTCCACCGCAACTTTCCCTTCTTTGTGTAACGAGGCCACCAGTTCCGCGGCGGCGTGGAGTGGGTTGGCTACGCCGCCGCCGTGGCGGCCGGAATGCAGATCCTGGCGCGGCCCTATTACCGACAAAGAGAGTGAGGCCAAACCTCGTGAACTTACGGTGATGCTCGGCGTTTCCGGCCGCCACATCCCTCCGTCCGCCGAGAACACCACGTCGCACGCGAGCGCATCGCGCCGCGCGCGAACAACCGCAGGAAGATCAACGCTGCCGATTTCCTCTTCGGCCTCGAAGATGAAGCGGAGGTTGACGGGCGGTTTTTCGCCGGCCAGAAAATACGCTTCAGCCGCGAGGATGGGCTGGAGCATCGACGCTTTGTCGTCGCTGACGCCGCGGCCATAGAGCCGGCCGTCCCGCGAGGTGAGCACGAATGGCGGCGAAAGCCATCGGTCGAGGGGTTCGGCGGGTTGCACGTCCACATGGCCGTAGATCAGGACGGTTGGCGCACCGGGCGCGCCGCTCCAACGCCCGAAGACCACAGGGTGACGCGGTGTCTCCCACGTTTCGACCTCGATCGGGCCGGCCTTGCGCAAGCGCGCGGCGACCCACTCGGCAGCGCGGCGTACGTCAGCGGCGTGCGCGGGATTGGTGCTGACCGACGGAATGGCGACGAATTCGGCAAGATCGGTTAGGTACCGGACTTCGTTGTCTGCAAGCGTGCGGAGTACGGAGTCCATCAAGCACCGACGGCCAAGAGCGGGTCGCCATCGTTGATGGCCAGCGACGAGACGATGAAGAGGACAATTCCATCGCCGGGGCTGATCGCCGTCTGGAGCACGCGCCCTTCGCAGTCCTGCACGCTTCCTAAACTTTGGCCGGCGCGCACCTGCTCGTTAACAGCAACCGCCGGATACCAGAATGCGGTGTGCTCGCTGCGCAGCCAAAGAAAGCGCTCGAGCAATGTGAACGGCAACGGCTCCGGAGCGCCACCGGAAATCATGCCAAGGTGGCGCATCAAGCGATGGAGACCGTTCGTATGCAGCGCTACGTCTTCGCGCGTCCAAATGCCTTGGCCACCCGACTCCGCCAGGATGGATGGAATGCCGGCGCGCGATGCGGCGCAAAACGTGGAACCGGGCGTCTCGCTGCACACCAAGAAGTGAATACCGAAAGCCTTGGCCATCTCGAGCGATGTTTGATCGACGCGATCGTTGCCGGAGCGGAAGAAGATCGTGAAGGGAACAAGCGCTTCGATCAGATCGCCGCCGTGTAAGTCGACGTAATATTCGGCCTGCGAGATGACATTGCGGAATACCCAGTCGGCGATCTGCTCGGAGGCCGTGCCGTGAGCATTGCCCGGGAAGACACGGTTGAGATTCCGGCCGTCCAGAGGGCACACGTAGATGGAGCGCGCAGTAAAAGCAGGCATGTTCATGACCGGCACGACGACCATCCGGCCGTGAAGGTTGGCAGGAACGACAGACCGGCCCAATTCAAGCGCCGCCGCGATGCTCGCGTACTCGGCTGCGTGGACGCCGCCCGTTACGACGAGCGTCGGGCCGTCCGCATTCCCGTTGATGAGCCACAGCGGAAGCCGGTAGGGTTGGCCTTGCACCGGAAACTCACACACACCGTGGCGCTTTTCTCCGGGTCCGGCGGACAACCCGCCAACCTCCAGCACTCTGTTCGACATGACCGTGCTCCCTTATTTTGTTCCACCCACTAAGCGACGCCCGCATCCACTTGTTGGACTTAACGCCCACCGTCGATCGACAGCGTCTGGCCGGTGATCCAGCCGGCATGCTCGCTGGCGAAGAACAGAACGCCATCGGCAATATCCTGCGGCGAACCGAGCCGCTTCAATGCGATGTTCTCAATGAGCCGGCGCTGCCCATCTTCGCCGTATGACTGCCACTGTTTCTCGGTGGTCGGATTGGAGCGGACGAAGCCGGGCGCGACGTTGTTTACGGTGATGCCCCAGGGTCCAAGCTCGTGCGCAAGTTGCCGCGTCAATCCGATTTGTCCCGCTTTAGCGGACGCGTAAGCTTGAATCCCGGTGAGGCTAATGCCGAGGCCAGCGCCGCTTGAGATATTTATGACGCGTCCATAGCGCGCCGCCTTCATCGCCGGCGCCACCGCCTGGCTGCAGTAAAATGCGCCATCGAGATTTACGCCGAAAATGGCGCGCCAATCGGCCTCCGTTATATCTTCGATCGGACGGCCGACTTGGCCCATTACGCCGCCGGCATTGTTCACCAGGATGTCGATGCGGCCATGGGCCTTCAGCACCCCGTCGGCCAAGGCTTGCACCGGCTGACGATCGCTTACGTCCAGTACGCGAGCCTCGAGTGGCACGCCTTGTTCCTTTGCCAGTTTCGCTGTCTCATCGAGTTCACCAGCCAAAACGTCGCAAGCCACCACGTGCGCACCAAGATTCGCGAAGCTCAGCGCGATGGTGCGGCCGAAGCCATGCGCGGCCCCGGTCACGATTGCTGTTCGACCATCAAAACGAATTTGCATCGGATTCAGTGTTTTTCGCTCTGGAATGAGAGAAAGTAGCTAACCCTTCAAGAACGCCAGATTTTCCATCTCTTGCGGGCGGGCGCCGCTCTCGACCTCTCGCATGAGCAATACCAGGCGCTCAAGGTGGGGAATGGCGACTCCGGAACGGCACGCCACTTTCAAGATAGGCGCAAATTGCGCGTCGCACTCGGTTTTGCGATGGTGAACTGCAATGTCCCGCCAGATACCGCTGTGGGTTTTTGCGGAGCGGCGGTTAAAAGCCACCATCGCGTCAAACGACGAATCAATCGCGGCGGCCGAGCCGTTCGGGCCAAACGCAATAGGATCGTACCCGTTGAAGCCCATCGGCGTGACGCCCTCGGCCGCAGCCACCGCCATCACTTCCCGTGCCAGAGCCGTCAGAACCGGCCGTGCATCCCGCGAGTCGAGAACATCAACGATACTGGCTGGTGTGAGGGCGCTGGCAAATAGCAGGGAACCGTAGCCCATCTTGCCCCAGAGGTAGCCCCATATGTTGTCCGTCGTGATCGCATTCGGCTCGAAATGTTGGAGCGCGGAATGCACTCGCGCGAGGCGCTGGGTGCGGCGGCCATCCAGTTCGCCGACCACCACAGCGCCGCGGCCACCGAAGTGCACCACGCCTGGCTCCAAGACGTCAGCGCCGAAATTGATAAACGCGCCCACGGTGCGCTCGTGGCCGACCGCATCAGAGATGGCCAGCTCGTTGAAGCCATTCTGCAGAGACAGCACCACGCCGTCCGGAGAGAGATGCGGCGCGAGCTGCGCTAAGGCCGCCTCGGTGTGCAGCGCTTTGACGCAGAGAAAAACACCATCCCAAATGCCAGCAAGATCGTCTGGAGTATATGCGGGTAGAGGCTGAACAAAGTTTTCGATCGGCCCGGTGATGGTTAGACCACGCTGCCGAATTGCCCGTACGTGAGGCTCGTTCGCATCCACCGCCGTTATATCCAAACCGGCGCGGTGTAAATAGGCAGCGACAGTGCCGCCGATCGCGCCCGCGCCCCAGACCAAGATCCGGTCCGCCGAGCCGCTTGGGCCTGTAGTCACAGCCAAGGTCCCTCGATCGCCTCGCGCGTCTCTTCGACTCCTGCGCGCCACATCACCATCATTTGCTCGTCGGGCTTTTGATATGCCCCGCCGAAATTGCCGTCCCCTAGGTAGGAGCGTACCCCGGCGGCGTCCATCATGCGCATGCGCGCAATATCAATCATCGGTTTTTGGCCTGCGGGCAGCTTTACATTTGCCAAGCGCGTCCACGGAAGGTTTTCCATCCACGATGCGTGCGACGCCACAGAATCGATAGCCGCGACCGCCGCGGCGGTTCGCGGCGCGTTCCACCAGTTGTGCCACTTTACGGTGATGCGCGGATGCTCGTTCATCCACTCCTGCAGGATCGAACCGCCAGGAGAATTGCCGCCATGGCCATTCACAAAAAGGATGCGCTTAAAGCCGCTGCCGGCGAGGCTTTCCAGGATGTCCGCGACGATGCGCTGGTAGGTGTCCAGCCGAAGGCTGATGCTGCCGGGATATGCGCGAAAGTAAGGCGTGATTCCGTAGCTCAGCACCGGGAACACCGGCACTCCGAGCGGTTCCGCGGCCTCGCAGGCGACGCGCTCGGCCAGAATGGCGTCTACCGCGAGTGACAGGTACGCGTGCTGCTCGGTGCTGCCCACCGGCACGACCGCGCGGCCATCGCGCTGCACCGATTGTTCCGCCTGCATCCAGTTCATGTCGCTAATTTTCATTTGCGCTGCCCCGAAACTCTAAGCCTCGGTGAACATTTTCGTCAAGAATGCCCGGCTTCGCCGGAAAATGCGTAAGTCGAAAGCCAGGGCGACAGAACTCATTGCCGGGCGGTAATCGTCTCAAGCCCGTGCGCCGCGGGCCCTGTTTCCAGGCGCCATAGGGCAAACGCGCTTAATACGGCGAGCACGGCGATTCCCGTGAAGATTAATAAGCCAACGTGATAACCGGCAGCGTTGGCTTCGCTCGCCAGCCAACGATCATTCACGAAGCCGATGAGCAGATTTATGACTACCAGGCCGAGCTGCTGCACCGTGTCTAACATACCGTTGGCCAAGCCGAGCCGCGATTTATCCACTACATAAACGAGGGCGGGCCACATCACGGCCGGCACCAATGCAAACGCCACGCCCATCATGGCCATGGGAATCGCCGGCGGGATGTTGGTGAAGCCCAGCATGGGGAATACCGGCACGATGAGGAGCGAACCAAACATCATGAGCAATGACCGATGTGCGTGGCGATCGACGAGCAGACCGAAGAGCGGCATGCCGACCAACGAGAATAACGGCTCCATGCCTACGAGCAGCGAGGCCGTCTGCGGCGTGACGTGCCGCGCTTCAATCAGGAATTTCTGGCCGAAGGTTTCGAAAGGGAAGATGCAGCCGTAAAAGGTGAGGCACAGCAAAGCAATCAGCCAAAACGACCGGTTGAACCGGAATATCTCGCCGAACGAAATTTTTGACGTTCGCGGGGTGTGTCCCAACGTAAATCGCGGCTCGCTGCGGACGTCCAGAATCCAATAGAGCGCCGAGCCCAGTACGCAGAAGCCGCCGAAGCCTACGCCCAGCAAAAGAGGCCAGCGCCAATACGTATATGCGCGAGGAGCCCACGCTGGTGAGACTTGCGCGCTCAGCGACCCGAGACGTGCCGCGGATGCGCGCAAGCCAAACGCTAAGCTCAACTCGTCATGCCAGAACCAGCGAGCCACTGCGACATTGGCGGCTAGCGCTAGCGCTTCGCCTCCAGAACCAACCAACAAGCGGCCGGCGGCCATCACGCCCAATCGCTGGCTGAGCGCCGTCACGACCAATCCGGCGAAGATCAGCACGCCGAAAATCGAAAGCGATTTCCGCGTCCCTAGCCGGTCAATGATCACGCCGCAAACGAGCATCGCGATGATGTTGGGAAGGCTATAGACGGCCTGCAAAAATCCGATGTCGGTATTTGAGAAATGGAGTTGGCGATTGAGTAGGGGAGCAAGCGCCCCGATGTAGTCGAATGCGTAGTAGCCGCCGTAACAGAGGATACCAATCGCCCCGAGCACCAACCAGCGCGCGGCGCGCGATGGCGCGGGCTTTCCGATCGTGTCCGGTTTCACCGAAGCGTCAGACATTTGCAGCTTCTCCGCGCGCGCCGGGCTTCAGGACGCCGGCGCCGGCTGCATAGTCTCACAGAACGGCACGGAGTAACGCGCGCGCAGAGGATGGCCGGTTCGCCGCGAGTCCGGTTCCGCAGCGCATGATCCGGGCGAGTGATCCAACGAGATCATTCCTTCCAGGCGCAAGTAGCTCGCCTCCATTCCACGCTCCATTCGGGTCGCCAGCATGGCCGCTCGCGTCTGCGCATTGGGTAGCGTCATGCGCGTCGTGATCAAAGTTCCCTTGCCGTCCGGCTCAAACCGGGTCTCAACGTGGTTGTCCGGCGTGGGGTCCGGCAAGCGCGCATCCGCTCGACATGCGCGATCCTGCTGTAAGGCTCCAGATCCACATACTCGCCGGTCAGGTGGAAGCCGGCGCCTTTGCCATTCGTCCACTCATAACTGATATTGCCGCCCGGCTTTGCTTCAGCGATGCAAACGGGCATGCAGAATTTGTCAAAGCCTTCGCCGAAGTGCTAAGGTTCGCCATATTCGAGCGGTCCGAGACGCTTCGTTTCATGGTTTCATCCTGTCGGTTGCTTGTCAGTCTAATCAGACAAAGGAGGCACTGTGAGCTTTCTTGAATGGATCGTCGTCGGGCTTATCGCGGGTTGGCTTGCCGGGCAAGTGATGAAGGGCGGCGGTTATGGCGTTCTCGTGGACATTCTCCTGGGCATCGTCGGCGGCGTCTTGGGAGGTTGGATTTTTGGGATGCTGGGGATTTGGCCCGCCGGTGGAATTATCGGTTCGTTGATCGTCGCTTTTATTGGCGCGGTAATTCTGGTCGCCATCACGCGACTCATCAAACGGGTGGCTTGATCGGTTTCTCACCGAGAAAAACAGGGGCCGCCGCGAATTTTTGGCGGCCCTTCTCTTTGCACATCACGTACTATAAGAAACCGATGCCCCTACAGGATTACGCGCCCCGGCCCGCGCACATCAAATGGCTACTCGATTCAGACCCGGCCATCCGCTGGCAGGTGATGAGGGACCTCACCGGTGAAGCCCCCAGCGCGATTGCAACCGAGCGGTCGCGCGTCGCAACCGAAGGCTGGGGAGCCCAGCTTCTCGCGCGACAATCTCGTGCCGGGCATTGGGGCGGCGGGCCGAAGTGGGACCTTATTACGCTTTACAGTCTTGCCGTCTTGAAAGACCTCGGCCTCGACCCCGCCAGCAAGCAGGCTCGCAAAATGATCGGGCGCGTCGACAAGCGGCTCGTGTTTAAGCCGCTCAACAATCGGCCTTACCTTCGCGGCGAAACGGAACCCTGCATCAACGGCAGAATCCTCGGTGTCGGTGCGTATTTCAAGGAGCCGAATGACGCACTGGCAAATCAACTCCTGGGCGAGCAGCTCGAGGATGGCGGATGGAACTGCGAAGCATGGCCCTTCTTGTCGCCGAAACGGCCCCCCAGCCTGCGCTCTTCGTTCCATACTACGATCTGCGTGCTCGAAGGATTGCTCGAATACGAACGAGCAGGGCGCAAATCGGCGGCCGTCACCAGGGCCCGCAAGCGTGCCGAAAACTATCTGCTCGAGCGCCGCATGTTCCGCTCGCTTCGAACTGGTGAAGTCATCGACAAACGCTGGCTGCGCTTCTCGTTCCCAACGTTTTGGCACTATGACGTGTTGCGCGGTCTCGATTATCTGCGAAACGCGGGAATCAAACCCGACAGCCGCGCCGGTGACGCCATCAAAATCGTGATAGAGCGCCGCCATCAGAACGGGCGTTGGCCGCTCAACCTCCTTCATCCCGAACATATTCCATTGGAGATGGAGACCGGTGTCGGCACGGCAAGCCGCTGGAACACACTGCGCGCTCTGCGAGTTCTGCGCTGGCAAAGCTGAACAACGCACTCGCCAAAGGCTGTCAAGCCCCCATCTCCGGGCCTTTCGGCCGGAACAAATGACATGGTTCGAAATACTGAGACCCTGGTTGAAGCTAAGGCCTGATTTCGCAAGATCTTTGCAAAATGATCTCTTTCAACTCAAAGATTTAGCTGGAATTTAGTCTACGATTCCAAGAGCTCGAAAAAATAAACAGTTGCCGCTCACCCAATCCTTCCAAATGAAAATGGAGGCCAGAGGCGGATCTGACAACCAGCGTGACCACGGTCAGTGATCCTACGAACGCGGATCTGCAAACGCTGACGCGCGCACGCAAAGGGTAAACGCCACGTTCACACACATAAGTTAAACTCAAGTCGGAACTTGCCCGACGCATGCGCAAAGCCACAATTCTGTTCAATCCCAACTCTGGCCGCCGTGGAAGAAAGCGCGACGCCGAGCTCGACCATGCCATCGGCATCATCCAGTCTGCCGGAGTTCGCACCGAGCTTACCGTTTGCCGCTCCAGCCAGGAGGCAAACGACAGCGCTCGCTGCGCAGTCGCCGCCGGCAGTGATACGGTCTTTGCCTGCGGAGGCGATGGCACCATCCACGACGTCATTCAAGGATTGGCCGGCACGCCTGTCGCGCTCGCCATCTTGCCCTTCGGCACCGCGAATGCTCTCGCGCATGACCTCGGAATTCCGCTCCGCGCCAGCGCCG
>DATNLT010000056.1:0-22699 GCA_035602725.1 Candidatus Acidiferrales bacterium | reverse complement strand
CCAGTTGGTCGAGCCGATACGGTTGTCGTCATCAACGGCGTAATCGACGGCGTGCTGGAATGCCACTGCGGCTTCCGCGAACTGGAATCGGAAATAGTGGGATAGCCCCAAGTTGTACCACATCTCCGGATTCTTAGGATTAAGCGTTGCGGCGTGCGTGGAATCGGTGAAGGCGCGGTCAAATTCGCGCAGCGAAACCTCGCGGTGCCCGCGTTCGACCCACGCCGCCTCGTGCTTCGGATCCAAGGCAATTACACGCGTGCACGTTGCAATAGCTTCGCGGTCCTGCGACACGCCAACCTGGGCAGCTTCGAGCTTCATCAGCAAATCCACATTCTTCGGATCGGCCGCTACTGCCTTTTGCGCGGCCGCTACGGTCTCCTTCGGATCAGGGAGCGAATAGAATTTCCTGCCCAACTTCGTGGTCAGCTCCGCCGGCGTGCCCGGTGCCGGGGGCATGTCCTGGCCATACACCTTTTCCATCGGTACCACGACTTCCGCTACGCCGAAGATCGCGAAAACCATCAGACAAATCCCTACGGAAAACATCACGACGATCTTTCTCACAAAGTCTCCTGCGCGATCGTTCATTTTCTTCGTTACGCGCTGGCGGAAGTCTACTGCAACCTCGACGTGTCGAGGCAAAAATTTGCAGGGTTGTCAGGCTGAAAATGGAAGCGGCAGGTGCGGGTCAGCTTAGCTGGAACGCCACATAGCTGAGCTTCTGGTCGCGCTCAATCTGCAAAACGATGGCATCCCCCGACTTTACGGATTGGAGCGCCGCGCGCAATTCGGCAAGGTTTGTGACGGTGACGCCGTTGACACCGTGAATCACGTCCCCGGCTTCGAGTGGAATCTGGCTTGCGGTAGTCGTCTTGGCGGCCACAATCACGCCAGATGGCACACGCAAATCGGGAAGCTGTTTCGCCAGGCTCAGGTTTAGCTCAATCCCCAGAATTCCGAGCTGGCTTACGAGATTTTTCTGCGGATCGGCAAAATCGGCAAGTTTGTCGACGCTGTGGGGCCGCTCGCTGACAGCCACATCGAACTCCAGCCGTTGCGAGCCGCGAAGCACTTCAAGATGCGAGCGCTCCCCGGCATGATGCAAATAAAGGTTGTGTGCAAAAAGCGGCAGGCTGCCGGCAGGCTGGCCGTCTATACTTAGGACGATGTCTTGAATCTTCAGACCCGCAGCATCGGCCGGACCACCCGGAACAACATCTGAAATAATTACGCCGAAGTCTCTGGAGAGATGTAAGCCTGCCGCCAAGTCGGGAGTGATCGTCTGCACCGTGGCGCCAATTTCAGGCTGGTGGACGTGGCCAAACTTGAGCAATTCGGGGTATGCAAAGGAAAGCGCTCTCGTGGGTATCGCAAAGCCCAGGCCCTCATTGCCACCCGATTCCGTCAAGATGAAAGTGTTGATGCCGATCAGGTTGCCGTCGGCGTCTACCAAGGGGCCGCCACTGTTCCCCGGGTTAATGGGAGCGTCGGTTTGAATATAAACCATCGCGCTTGATGGATCGGCTTGGCGCGCCACGGCACTCACCACGCCCATCGTCACCGAATTTCTCAATCCTCCGGGGCTGCCGAATGCGAAAACCATCTCTCCCTGGCGCGGCGCAATCGAGGCATCGATTTTTATCGCTGGCATGCCATGCGATTCCACCTTGATCAAGGCGATGTCCATTTCTTTTGAAACGCCGATCACCCGCGCTACGAAGCTTTGTCCGCGTGGATTCAAAGACTCGCTCAATGTCGCGGTAGGAACGTTGGGCACCAGCACTTCAATGCGATCCGCTCCGTTGACGACGTGCGCGTTCGTAAGAATGTAACCATCGGCATCCACGATCACGCCCGACCCGATTTTGCGCTGCCGTCCGATTACCAGGCTGGTTTGGCTCGAATCATTTTGTTCGACAGCGCCATAGCCGGAGACGAGGATTTGCACCACGCTGGGCGAGATTCGCGCGACAAGCGTTTCGATCGATTCATTGAGTTGATGCAGCGGATCGGATCCACGCGGTTGCGCCGATTGCGCGCTGCACGACCCGGCCAAGAGTAAAGCTAGGAAAAACATCGAAATCGTCTTGCTTATGCACGTACTGGCCGAAACTGGATTACTGCCATTCATAGTGGGCATGGTAGGCGATACCGTCATAGGTTGGATGCCTCCGTCACGGTGCGGTTTCGTTCGCTTCAGTCCGATTCAAAGCGAATGAGCACGATCTCCGGGCGGGTGCCCACACGCAAAGGAGGTCCCCACGTTCCAGCCCCGTAGGATGTATAAACCTGCATACTTCGAAACTCCTGCAATCCGTAAACGAATTTTCCGTAGATCCGTGAAGTGATCCATGTGTAAGGAAAAAACTGGCCGCCGTGCGTGTGTCCGGAAAGTTGTAGGTGTATGCCGGCCTCCTCGGGAATCTCAAGCTGGTGCGGAGTGTGCCCCAATAGGATGCTCGCACGACTCCGGTCCAGCGCGGCGCGGTCCAGGATGGCGCGAAATCGTTCTGGATTCCCGGATTCCGTATCGTGCACGCCAACGAGCTGCAGGCCATCCAGCTCGATTTTCTCGTTGTTTAGCAGGCGAATACCGGCAGCGCTTAAGGCATTCAGATACTTGGTGCGATCGGAAAACTCCTCATGATTCCCGGTCACAAAATAGGCGCCGAGCGGAGGTGAAACGTGGCGCCAGGGCTCAGCGAAGCCTTCCAAATCCGCCGCAGTTCCATCGTAGAAATCGCCGCTCATGAATACGACGCTGGGCTTTAAGTCTGTAACCATCGTCGCGATGCGCTTCGAAAAACGATGACCGTTGACCGGGCCCAAGTGTGTATCCGTAACGAGTACGGCGCTGCGGCCATTCCAAGAACCCGGGAGGCCCGGAAGCTTGATGGTAATCGTCCGCACGCCAATCCTCGTGGCGTTCAAGATTCCGTAAACGCCCGCGACCACGGCGGCTGCCATAAAGCTTAGCAGTATCTGCTTCCGCGCCAGCCCAGCGCCCGTGATTCGCAGGCCTAAATACGAGATCCAAAGTCCGCACCCTGCCCAGAAGAAAAAACTACCAAATCCAAGCCACACGGCTGCCGCCGTATAAAACAGCCTCACGGCCAAGTTGTAATAGCGAAACGCCAGCACAGAAGCCACGACAAAGCTAAGGGCTAGGAGCAGAAAGGCCGCTCGAAGCCACGGTAGCGAAGGCGTATCTGGCTGCCAGAAGAACACCAATGTTGCATACAGGAAACCGTGGGTCGCCAGAAGAATGGATTGGATGATGACTATGAAGATGATGAATCGCGCTCGCACCCTGCGCGGCCCTCACGCCGCTGGTAAAAGCCTACCATGCCGGTATCACGCGCCAAGCTGGGTGCCGCCCCAGGCCCAATTGAAACCCAGTACATTTGCATATGAGGCACAGGTTTATAGCGGGCTATTGCCCTGTAGGCCTTCTGCTTGCAGACTATTTACGACTGCCCCAAGCTCAACTCTTAGAGAGCCCAGACCTTGGGATGGCAGTCCGTCTGTGAATTCCATGGCATCTGAACCCACCACGCCGGAACCCGAAGTTCTTGCTGCCGAGCCGTTACCAGAGCGGCGCACCCAACCACGCTACCAGTTTACCGCGTCCGTGGAGGTAACTGAGGTCAAGAGCGGCACGAAGGCCAAAGCTAGGGTTAGCGATTTGGGTATGGGCGGTTGTTATGTGGACCTTAGCAGTCCCTTCCCAATCGGGACCACCGTTAAGATACGCATCGTTAGGGAAACAAAGTCCTTCGAGGCCCTGGGCAAGGTCACTTATTCCTTGGCCGGCATGGGCATGGGGCTGATGTTCACCACCGTCGATCCGAAATACCTTCGCACCCTGGAGCGGTGGATTGGCGAGATCACCGGTGACATTGTCCCAGACGATGGCGAAGAAGAGCAGGAGACGCCCGAGCAGGCGCAGGCGGCGCCAGCAGCCGCAGCATCCGCCGAGCACACTTACGTGCTCCACGAACTGCTAATCGCCCTCATGCGCAAGGGAGTCCTCAGCGACACCGAGGGCAAAGGCATGTTGCAAAAATTGTTAAAGTGAGATCCTCTCGCCCTTAGCTTTCAAACTCGACAACATTGGGCTTTAAAGTCGTAACCACTTCCACCTCCTTATCGTTAATTATATCAACGACTTACGATGCAAACGACAAGTCTCCCGCGCCCCATACTTTGACCTCATCTAGTAATACCTCGTGGAAGGTATTACCAATCCGGAACGCCTGTACTTCGTTTCGCTCCTCAAACCCAGGCAAATCGTTAGAATTTACTCATACCCCCGGAGCAATTGACTCCTGTGGGGTGGGAATAGGGGTCTTGCTCTGCATCTAGAATCTCTTAGGGAGAAACGGATTATGCGAAGGTTAGGTTGTTTATGTGCACTTTCACTGCTCTTCGGGCTCGCCGTATCGGCGCAGGACGGCCCGAAAGCGGACGTCTACTTGGGATACGCCTATCTGCAACAGACCTACGGCGGAATCCTCAACAACATGAACCTGAACGGCGGAATCGGCCAAGTTGCCTTTTACCCCACCCGTAACGTAGGAATCGTTGGTGAATTCGGTGGCTACGAGGTTCGTAACGTGATGGGTTCGCCGGCCAGCGGCGCGGAAATGAGCTACTTGTTTGGGCCACGATTGACGACCTCTCACGGGCCCTTGCGCTTCTACGTGCAGGCTCTGGCCGGTGGCGCGCACTTGACCAGCGCCTACCAGGCGGAACTCGGCACGGCATACTCAAACTCATTGGCGGTGGCATTGGGCGGCGGCGTTGATTGGAACGCCGGGCACCATTTTGCCGTTCGCCTCGGCCAGTTCGATTTCTATCTGACGCGTTTTGACGACGGCGGCGGCGGCGGGCAGTTCCCTCCGAATCGTTTCCTTCAGGGCAGCTTCCGCTATACCGGCGGAATCGTGTTTAAGTTCTAACGTAACGGAAGACGCTGCTTTATTCATTCCCTCAGCCGGAGCGTTGTTTAAGCGCTCCGGCTCTCTTTTTTCGACACCCATTCCCGGCTGGAAAGCTCTTGCAGTTGATTTCCATGCTACATTTTCGCAAGACATGAGCGATTTTCCGGTCATTCGCAAGTTCCTGCCCAGGGTTTCCCGCAACAAAGCCGGTTCATTGTTTGTAGTGGGGCTCACTCTGATGGCAAGCGTGGTCTTTGGTCAGGCGCCCGCGAAAAAATTACTGGCCGGGGTTGAAGTGGCCGCAGAACAGCGCACCGCACGCGCCCTGGATGCTGCCCGTAGCAATACCGGCGAGTTGTATGCCTTCCTCTGGCGTATGCCGAAGGGCGCCGATCTTCACAGTCACCTGAGCGGCGCCGTCTACGCCGAAACTTTTATCCGGGATGCCTCCGAGGACGGTCTGTGCGTGGACCAGCAGTCGCTTTCCTTTGCGAAGCCAACGGGCGCAACCTGCGGCGACGGCAAGATCCCGGCGGCTCACGCATATGCGGATCAACACCTCAACGACGAATTGATTGACGCCCTCTCGATGCGCGGATTTGTGCCTTCGCCGGGCGTGACCGGGCACGACCACTTCTTCGACACGTTCGGCAAATTTGGCGGAACAAATCCTAGCCATCTGGGCGAATGGCTTGACGAGGTCGCTACGCGAGCGGCGGATCAGAACGAGCAATACCTTGAGCTCATGCACACGCCTCCCTTCGCCCACGCCATAGCGGCGGCCGGTCAAGTGAAATGGGACGATGACTTCGGCAGGATGCGCGACGCTTTGCTGGCTCATGGCTTACGCGACGATGTCGATGCCGATCGCTCCAGCATCGAGCAAGCGGAAGCGAGCCGCCGGAACCTGGAACATTGCGGCCAGCCAAGCGCGGCCGAAGCCTGCAATGTGCAAATCCGATTCCTCTATCAGGTGTTACGCGGCGCGCCAAAAGAGCGCGTCTTTGCGCAGACGCTCCTCGGATTTGAAGTCGCGTCGGCCGATCCGCAGGAATTTGTGGGCATCAACTTTGTCCAGCCGGAAGATAGCCACACTTCCATGGCGGACTACGCGCTGCACATGCGCATCGTTGGCTTTCTGCATTCGCTCTACCCGCAGGTGCACATTTCCCTTCACGCGGGCGAACTTGCGCCCGGACTGGCGCCGCCGGAAGGATTATGCTGCCACATCCGTCTGGCCGTGGAAGTGGCGCATGCCGAGCGCATCGGACACGGCGTGGACGTTATGTACGAGAATCAACCGTACGACTTACTGAAGGAAATGGCGGCGACGCATGTGATGGTCGAAATCAACCTCACCAGCAATGACGTGATCCTGGGCGTCAGCGGCAAAAGTCATCCTTTTCCGGTCTACCGGGAGTATGGAGTCCCCGTCGCACTATCCACCGACGACGAGGGCGTCTCGCGGATTAACCTTACGCATGAATACGTGCGCGCCGCGGAAACCTACGGCTTGCGTTACGCAGATTTGAAAAACATGGTTCGCACCGGCCTCGAGCATGCCTTTCTTCCGGGTGCAAGTCTGTGGAGTAAGCCTGACGATTTCACGCGCGCGGTTGCCGCCTGCTCCGATCAGGTATTGGGCGCTGAAAAACAATTGGAGAGATGTGCTTCGTTCTTGGAAACCAGCGAAAAAGCCCGCCAGCAATGGGAGCTCGAAAAGCGCTTTCGAGAGTTTGAATCGAAGTACTAGCGCCGCGCACGGCCTGCCTTTGTAGCCCGGGGCGGTGTCATAGCCCTGGGCCTTTTCTCGAAGCTCGGATTGTGGCGCTGCGTTCCTCAGCGTGAGGCAGGTGCGTCCCGCGCTCGGCCCTGGGATTTGCCGTTGATTGTGTCTTTCGGCGGCAAGCCCCCAAGGCGACCGCCGCAATCACCCAACAAACCTGAAAAACCCAGGGCCGACGCCGCAGGTGCCTGCCTCATTTACAGGATGCTCGCGCAGCATATATGGCTTCCAGAAAGGCCCCAGGGCTTTGAACCGGCCCTGGGCTACAAAGACGCTTGTGGTGCGCGGCGCTGCGCCGCCTACGCGGAAATGATTTGAGGAAGGCCCGATGATCTTATTCTTTGTCTGGAATGATTGACAGCCGATGCCGCGGTGTGGCTACACTGACTGCGCACAACGATGCCGTCAACTCCACGAAAACTCACCACGCACCAGAAAACGGTTCTCATTCAGGTGCTTCTCGCGTTTCCCGAGCAACAGGTAGCCGTCTGCTACGATCCCTCGGCCGCCGATGCGCTGGCTTACGCACACGATTTCTTGACGGTTTTCAAGGCGATCGGGTGGGACGTGAATGGCGCGCCTTCGCAGATGGCAAACGGGAAATTCGAGGGCTTGGCGTTTGTGCTGAGCGGTGAAACCGCTCTGCCGCCCGGCGCCGAAGCGCTTCGAGATGTCTTGCGAATTTATGGAATGGAAATCGCGATTCTCAGCGATTCGATTCGCGACCTGAGCCCGAGCGCCTTCGTTCTCGCGGTCGGCCCGTAGGCTTGAAGTTGTCCAGCAACACAGAGCAGTCTCGCGAACATGATCCGAACCACACCAACGGGATTCAATGTCGGCGTGAGCGGGCCCGTAGTCTACCTGGATAATTGGGCATTTATTGAACTGGCCGAGAAAGACCCGACGCGGCGGCGGCGGTTCATTGATGCGGTGCATTCAGGCATTGATGTTTTATTCTCGATAACGAACGCTGCGGAACTCTCTGGACCGCAAGGCCAGTCGGCAGACACTCTCAAGGCATTCCTCAACGACATTGGGACCCATTGGTTTCCGGCGCGAATGGATCCTATTGAAGTGGTCAAGCGCGAGGCTAACGGAGAGGACCCGCAAAGCGTGTGCACTGATGAAACTTTCGTCAAGCGCTATCTGGTAAGCCAGATGCGGCCATACACTCCGGCCTGCGGCAAATCTTTGGAACTGTCTGATCGTTTGTTCCACCTAGGCGCGATGCTAGATTGGGTCGGGCCACAGCGCGAATCAATTTCCAAAACTTCGGCAGAGTTCGATGAAATGCTCCGTACCAAGATGAGCGCGGCACGTGAAAGGTGCAAACGCAATCCAACTTTGCTCGACAAGAAATTTCCGCGCATACCCTTCGACGCGGCCCGGCGAGCTTATTTCGTGTACTCGAACCTATTAAGGGTAATGACTGTCGAGGCAAACTCTTTGAAGAAAGGCGACGGCATGGATTTTTGTCACACCGTGATCGCTTGCGCATTCTCAAGCTTCGCGGCCCTGGATACGCAGTGGAAGCGCCGGATTGAAACACTCCCGCCGAACCCGCTTGCTCGTCTCTACTCCCCGCTGGAATTGGATCAGATGGTGATGGATATGGAGTGGTGGCTTCTTGGAAATCGAGCGATGTGACGCAGCTGTCTCGGCCACGATTATTAATTATGGACCCAGTTTTGGGTCCGGTTTGGACTCAACCCCGTCTCGGTGCACATCTTCGCCTCTGCCTTTATGCCAGCGAGCACGACCCTCATTTTGGTGGCTGTTCCTTTGGCTTGCGCTTCGGCGAGAGAGCAGGCACACCATCGCAGCACGCAACCACGTGTTTGAGGAGTCCACCACCCCCGTGACAGGGACACGTGCAACCAGGCCGTCGTGTCAGGACTCCGGCCGGATTTGGCTTGCTTGGGAGCTTCATAGCCCCGATTTGTGAATGGGATCTTTTCAACGCACATGCTTTCTATTCATCGAAAACAGTTATAACCGCCGTTTTCCGCCAGCGCGCTACTTCGTCAGCGTGTGGTTGGCGGCGTGAAGGAGAATGACGGAAGCCTGTTGCTGGATCGCGCTGATATCAACCCGCGAGAGATTGTTTGCCTTCGCGTTGTAGCCGGCGATCGCCTTGACCGCGGCCTGCACCGGGGGCTGCAAGGTCTGAAAGATCGTCGGGCTGCTCCCAGCCAATTGAGCAAACTTTTGCAGCCCGGGTTTGGCTAACCCTTGGGCCGTTGCGAGGTCATAACCCCAATCAAATTCCGAGGGAACGGTTTTGCCGACCAGTGTGGTCTTGTTCCCGAGCCAGAAAAAGAAGCAGGCCTTGGTATCCAGGTTCGTGCCCAGCCATTTGTTCAAAGCGCTCGAATCAATTACAGACTTGTTCCAGGCATCCTGTTGGGCTTGCGTCCAGCCGGAATAGTTCCGTGACAGTGGGAGCGCGAGATCCGTCTTGACGAGGCTGTCATAGCTGGCCAAAACCTGCGGCGTCGCACCCGCGTTGACGAACAATTGACGCCCCGACGCAAACTCGGCCTTAATCCCGTCCGGCGAGAAGTTCTTCAGATTATTAATATTATTGCTGAATTCCATAAACTGGCCTGCATTGAAATAATCAAACGGACGCGGCGCCTGGGCGTGCACCGGCAGCGCCAACGCCAGCATACCGATGGCCGGTAGAACGCGGAAAATAAGCTTATTCATATTGCCCTCGACGCGAAGTTGGTAGGATTCTCGAACAAGCTCGGAATGACACAGTCTTATTTACCACAATCTGTCGCCAGATCAATGCGTGCTGTAATTTCCGTGAGGTACGGCTAGAAATCGAAAAAGCGCAAATGGCTTATAGAAGTTAGGCGGACGGGCCTGTAAGCCGGATTTTGTGCCGCGCATCCTGCGATGCGCGCGGCGACCATTCCTCTAGGCCGCAACTCGCGCTGCGGCTCGAGCGACCTACCCGAGGGTTGATACCCGATCCTTGCGAATCGAGCTACCCCGTTCCGCAAAGCGGAACAAGGCGGCGGGCCGAGCCAGCCCTCCCCTCCTATTTGGTCTTGCACCGCGCGGGGTTTTCCATGCCGCGAACATTGCTGCTCGCGCGGTGGGCTCTTACCCCACCGTTTCACCCTTACCAGCGCACTCGCAAGAGCGCCTGCCATTCGCTGCGGGCGAAAGGTTTCCCTTCCAGCCTGCCACTGAGGCGGCAGCCTTATCGAGCGCACCGGCGGTTTGGTTTCTGTGGCACTTTCCGTAGCCGCGTCCTCGCGGACGCAGCCCCCTGGCGTTACCAGGCGCGCTGCTCTGCATCGCCCGCCTTGCGGCACGGCGATTTCGGTGTCCGGACTTTCCTCCCGCGTCATGCATTGCTGCATAGCACCAGCGATCGCCCGGCCCACCCGCCAGTTCTTATTCTACGCGAAGATTTTAAGGAGTCTGAGAATATTTGAAGGCCGTATCACGGGGCGGAAGAATCACCGACCGCGGCCGGCGGCGAAAGAAGCAACTTAACCTTTGACGTTGACGGCGCTGAAGCTCATCACCACGCGCCCACCGGCCATGGGCCGGCCAAAGCTCATCGAGGGACGGAAGCGGGAAAAAAGCAAAACCTGATCGAGCTGGTGCCGTACCGCTGCATCCGAAGGACCGGATAGAATCCGGTAGTCCACGATACTGCCATCCACGCCCACCGTGGCCTCAATCAAAAGCGTCTGAGGGCCATTAGCGGCTGAATCCGCCAAAGTAACCGGGAAGCCCGCCAAAGTTTCCAGCCGAGCCGGCTGGAAGAGCGCGGACGGCAAATCGTCCGGACCGGGCGTGAGTGGTCCCACGCGGGCATAGAACGGCAGCACCAACGTAAATACGAGCAAGGCGACCACGAGCCCACCCGTCGCGGGCAGCGCCAAAGGCTGCAAGATATTTGCCAGGATCAGGTGAGCGCGATCGCGCAGCCGCCGGGACATTGCAGGAAGTCCCGATTCCTCGCGCGCCTTTGCCACCGCGATCCGAATCCGGGTAGGCAGATCGTCCGGCGCGGAAGCGTGCTGGACGCGTCCGAGCAACTGCATGAGCTTCTGATAGCGTTCGAGTTCGTGGCGGCAATCCTGGCAGCCTTCGAGATGGCTGCTAACGGCGGCACGGGATACGCTGCGGAGTCCCGTTGAGACGCCATCATCCAGATACCCAGGCAATTGCCCCCGGACTCGGCCGCACGTCATCGCCCACCTCCCGCTGCAAAACCCGCCAGCTTGCGGTGAAACGGTATTTGGCCCTTTTCGGCTTGCGGCGAGGAAGAGCGGAGTCGTTCGGATCGCGACTCGAGCAAAGGCTCGAGTATTTCTCGAAGATAATGGCGTCCTCGCATGATTCTCGATTTCACGGTACCGATCGACACATCCAGCACTTCAGCGACTTCGTAGTAATCGAGCCCTTCCAGATCGCGCAAGATCACCGCCGTCCGATAAACTTCCGGCACTCGCTGCAAAGCCTCTTGTACCGCTTGCTGCACTTCCTGTGCGGCGAACAAATCAAATGGCGTATCGGAAGCATTTTCCGGCTCGCCAAAATTCGCGTCGGTCTCGCGGCCCGCGTCGAGCGAGGTCTGATTCCGCTGGTGCCGCCAATGCCAGCGCTTGTGATTGAGGGCCTCGCGAACTGCAATGCGGTAGAGCCACGTCTTGAGGGAACTGCCGCGCCGGAATCCCTGAATGCCGCGGAAGGCTTTCAGGAAGACTTCCTGCGTGGAATCGGCCGCGTCCGCGGAATCGCCAAGCATGCCGTAAAGCAAGCCGTACACGTGCCCGTGATAATGCGTCACCAGCCAGGAAAAAGCCTCGTCAGAGCCGCTGCGCAGCTCGGCGATCAATTCCGACTCGTCCCGGCCCCAAGGGAGCACGCGAGCTACATCCGACACGCTCGCCGCCTTTCTCGCCCCGCTGCAGGGCGCTCAGGCCATCGAGGCCTAGCCGAGTGACCTACGGCTGGCTACCCGATTTAGACACCGGCCTGCTGGTTTGGTTCCCGGCTTTATTTTCTCCCTCTGTTGTCTCTTTAGCAACAGTACAAACGACCGGTACCGGCGGTGCGGTCTGCTACTATCCAGCAACCAGCGAAACCGCAGTTTCCCGCCAATTGACCGCCTTCCGAGCGTGCTATAGAATTGCCCCAGTTTGCTCTCCGCCGGTGGGGCCGTGGCGCAGTTGGGAGCGCGCCTCGATGGCATCGAGGAGGCCGTGGGTTCGAATCCCATCGGCTCCACCAAAATTCCGCTCCATATTTGGATCTAATGAATGGCTAAATAACGGCCCCGGCTTCGCGTGAATGGGTCTCTGCGGAGGCACCGTGTCGCCATAACTCATTCGCAACCGGCACCGCCGCCAGAATGTGGTGAGAGCCGAGAAGACATAGAATCGTGCCACGCAGTTCATCGTTGGGCGAACCGCGTTTCCCAGCAGCGAATCTGTCCCTCAAGCTGAAGCGAAATTACGGCCGTCCGAGCCGCTAATCGGAGAAAGAGGAAAGGTGCAGATGAAGAAATTGACAAGCCTCATCGCGACCATCGCGATAATGCTGGCGTTAGCCCTCGTGGCCACGCGCCCGGCAGCGTCAAAAACCACCGGTCCCGTTCCCGCGGTAACAGCGGCGCCCGCGGCCACTCCGGCTGCCTTGCCGGCCCCCGACCCGCAACGCCATCCAGAAATTCGTCAGGCGCTAGCTGCGCTACGTTCCGCCCGCGCCCACATTCATGACGCCGCTCATGATTACAACGGGCACCGTGAAGAAGCGCTCCGGGCGGTGGACAGCGCCATTCACCAACTCGAAATCTGCATGCAGTACGACCGCTGAGCTAGAACTCCCACGGAAATCGCACGGTGGGCTTCCACTACCGTGGTGGAAGCCCACCGATTTGCATCGTGCGCGCGACGCATGCGTATGATTGGAATTGTAACGAGGGGCTTTTCCTCAGAGTCTGATAACAATGAACCGCACAACAGCGGCTTGGTGTCTCCTTGTCCTTCTGTTCTGGTGCCCTAGCACCGGCGCGTATTCCGTGCTGTCTCACGAAGCGATTATCGATTCGGCATGGGACACGGGCATCAAGCCAGTCTTGTTGGCGCGCTTTCCAAACGCCACAAAAGACGAACTGAGGGAAGCGCATGCATATGCCTATGGCGGCGCGATCATTCAGGACATGGGCTATTACCCGCACGGCAGCCATTTTTTCAGCGACCTTACGCACTATGTCCGCAGCGGCGATTTCGTGATCGCGCTGCTCCGCGATTCCCAGGATCTGAACGAATACGCGTTCGCACTGGGCGCGCTGGCGCATTACGTCGCGGATGATAACGGTCACCGGTTGGCGGTGAACCGGGCCGTGCCCATGCTTTATCCGAAGGTCGCGAGGAAGTACGGCGCGGTGGCAACCTATGAGGATAATCCCGCAGACCATTTGAAGACCGAATTCGGATTCGACGTGCTGGAGGTCGCGAAGGAACGCTATGCCCCCGATGCCTATCACGACTTTATCGGCTTCGAGGTTTCGAAACCGCTGCTCGAACGAGCGTTCCAGGAAACTTACTCGATTCCGTTGCAATCGATTTTTAGCGATCTCGATAAGTCCCTGGGCTCTTACCGGTACGACGTGCGTTCGTTGATCCCCAAGGCGACGAAGATCGCGTGGGCGCTCAAAAAAGACGATATCCGGCGCGACTTGCCCACCATGACGGAGCGCCGCTTTCTCTACAACCTTTCACGCTCGAGTTACGAAAAAAACTGGGGCAGGGAGTATCAGCGGCCGGGATTCGGGTCCAGGATGCTGGCGTTTCTGCTCAGGCTCGTACCCAAGATTGGTCCTCTGCGCGCGCTGAGTTTCCACGTGCCGACGCCGCAAGCGGAGACGCTTTTTATGTCGAGTTTCAATACCACGATCACGGGCTACCGAAGTTCGCTGACAAACCAGAAGGAAGGCCAACTCACGCTCGATAACCGCAACTTCGATACCGGAAGCGTCACGCCGGCGGGAACCTATTTTATGCAGGATGATTGCTACGCGGAGCTCGTCGATGATCTTGCCAAAGACCAGTTCAAAAACGTCACGCCGGAATTGCGCTCCAATATCCTAGCTTTCTACGCCGATCCCAATGCGCCGATCGCCACAAAGAAAAAGCCCAAAGATTGGGCGCGCGTTTCCAGGGAACTGGATGCGCTCAAGTCGGCGGTTCCCGCCGCGCCTGCGGCTTCTACAGACACTTCGGCCTACTAGCGCCAGCTAACGCCCATGCCAAAACGTTGCCGGAAGGCCACGGTCTGGCCTGCCGGCAACGCTGGCAATGATCACTTTGTTTCTAGAGAGTCGGCCTGGAAGCTTGCCGCGATCTACGCGCCCAACTGCGCCTGGAGGACTTCGCCGGGAAGTCGCACCAGCGAAGACGCTTTACGAGACTCCGAACGTTCCGCGGACTGCCAGGTTTGAACCGGCGCAGAGGCGATAGCGCCTTCGGCCGTCATCCTCTCCATGCGGATTCCAAGCTCACGCTCGAGTTGCATCAGGTCCGAGCGTTCTTCCCTGCCGAAAAGTGTCGATGCCAACCCCCGCTCGCCGGCGCGGCCGGTGCGTCCCACGCGGTGGACAAAGCTCTCCGCCATCTGCGGCAGGTCGTAGTTAATCACGTGTGCGATATTTTCCACGTGGATGCCGCGCGAGGCGATATCTGTCGCCACAAGTACCCGGTAGCGACCTTGCTGGAAGCCCGCCAGCGCGGCGTTCCGTTGAGACTGCGTGCGGTCACCATGAAGCATCGCCACGGCGAAACCGTCGCGGCTGAGTTCCTTGGCAATGCGTTCGGTTCCGCGTTTGGTTCGTGCAAACACCAAACAGCGGCCGGGCTCGTTGCTCAGCAGCCGCTGCAGCATTTTGTGTTTGCGGTCCGATGACACTTCAAACGCCTGCACGCGTACGTTTTCCGACGGCTTGAGCGTGGCATCGAGCGTCAGGCGAACCGGATTGCGCATGTAACCATTCACGAGACGCGCGATGGCCGCATCGAGCGTTGCCGAAAAGCAGAGAGTTTGCCGCTGAGTAGGCAATAGCGCCACGATTCTGCGGATGGCGGGAAGGAATCCCATATCGAGCATGCGGTCCGCTTCATCGAGAACGAGCGTGAGTAGGTTTTGAAAGTTAAAGAGATTGCGGTCGAGATAATCCTCGAGCCTCCCAGGAGTCGCCACAAGCAATCGTGCTCCTTTGCGAATTGCGTTGAGTTGCTGCCCTTCCGCCAATCCACCCACGGCCAACGCCGCGGGCACGAGCTGCTTTCCGCGCAGCAGGTTGAACTGGTCGGCTACTTGCATCGCCAGTTCGCGGGTCGGTACCAGCACCAAAGCTGCAATTCCCGGCGTGTTTTGGCTGAGCAACTGTTCCATGATCGGAATCAGGAATGCCAGCGTCTTGCCGGTCCCGGTCGAAGCGGTGGCGAGGACATCTCTGCCTGCGAGCGCTTGTGGGATAGCAGCAGCTTGCACAGGGGTAGGCGTCGCGAATCGAGCCGCGGACAGCCGGTCCTTCGTGTAAGCGGAAATCGAAAATTCTGAAAAACTTTGCATTTACATACCTTGTCTCTGGGCGAGGCCTCGGCGGCGCGTCCACACAGATCGGGACACACGGCGAGCGAGCCTGCCAGAATTCGTTTAAGTTACGCTGAAGACGTACGGAGAGAACTGAAGGGCGGGTATTCTCAGTCAAACTAGCAGATCAGAGGTGCCGCACTACACAGCCGAAGTATCAAGCGCAAAAAGAGTATACCACAGTTCTGGCGGCATTGCGCGCGATACCTCGTGTGTGCCGCAAGCTACACTGCGCGCTTGCGTGTCACCTCATCACCTTCACCTCGTCCGCAGCTCTGGTGAGCCACGCTTGGGGAACGCGGCCCTTGGCGCGCGATCCGCTGCGGAGCATAGCTCCAGCCGTGACATTTCCGAACTTTCCACCGCCACGGCTTAACCCCTATGCTGCCACGCGAATGGGGGTTAGCGGAAGGGACGCGAGGATGAGCTATTACAGAAGTATTACAGTGGGTCGTGCAAGCATTTGTTATGCTCGTTAGCGTACAAAGCAATCTTTCACAGGACGGAATATGGACCTCACAGACCTGCAACGAAAGCAAGCAGCCGACGACGAAGTGAATTGGGTTACCGCTTCGTTCATGATCGTGTTTCACCTCGGGGCCATCGCAGCCCTATTTTTTTTCACGTGGAAGGCGCTCTTCGTGACGCTGTTCCTGTGGTGGTTAACGGGCGGCCTTGGCGTCGGAATGGGCTATCACCGTCTGCTGACCCATCGCGGCTACAAGACGCCCAAATGGGTCGAATATATCCTGGCGGTCTGCGGAACACTCTCGCTTGAGGGCGGACCAATTTTCTGGGTGGCCACACACCGTATTCATCACCAGCACTCGGATAAAGAGGGCGATCCTCACTCACCAGTGGACGGCAAATGGTGGGCGCACATGGGCTGGATCCTGGTTGGCAAGTCCATGCATCATGACCCCACCACGCTGGCGCACTACGTCCCGGACCTTGCCAAAGACAAGTTTCACGTCTGGCTCACCAAGTATCATTGGGTTCCCATGATTGGGCTCGGCGCCATCTTGCTTGCCTTCGGCGGGATCTCCTGTTTCCTCTGGGGCATTTTCCTGCGCACCGTACTGGTGCTGCATTCCACATGGCTGGTGAATTCGGCTACGCATACGTGGGGTTCGCGGCGATTCACTACTCGCGACATGTCTACGAATAACTTCTGGGTGGCATTGTTGACGTGGGGCGAAGGATGGCACAACAATCACCACGCGCATCCGGTTTCCGCCCGCCATGGCCTCAAGTGGTACGAGATTGATCTCAACTGGTACGGGATCTGGATTCTCAAGAAGCTCGGGCTCGCCAAGAATGTCTATCGAGTGAAGCTAGATCCGGAAACGAAGCCGGATGACCTAGTGGTTGCGACGTCCGCGCCACAGCCTCAAAGCGAAGTGCTAACGGCGTAAACGCTCTTCAATCCCTTGGGGGCCGTGCGCGCAATCCGTTGCGCAAAACCCTCTGAGGACTCATCCTGATAATTCCATAGCGCGCAATCGAATCTTCCGGCAGTACAATCTTTCCGCGCTATGAGGATCGCAAGCCGCCGCAAGACCCTGGTGTTTTTCATCGTGCTGGGCGTGTGTCTCGTTGCTGCGGCTATCGCTCTCAACGTCAGTTGGATCATTCTGAACTGGCGCGAAGGCATCCTCTTCTTACTCGGCGTGATCTGCTTCATCGCGATTATCGCCGGCTTGATTCTCTACACCAGCTTTCTCGTCCGTGAAATCCGCCGAAACGAGCAGCACGATACCTTCATCAATGCCGTCACGCATGAGTTGAAGACTCCGATCACCTCAATCCGCCTATATCTCGAGACCCTGCAAAGCCGCGAGGTTGACCCAACCCAGCGGCAGCAGTTCTACCGGTCCATGCTCCTGGACGCCGATCGATTGCAAAGCACCGTCGAGCAGGTATTGAAAGCCGGCGAAACCTCCCAAAAGCCCCAGGCCAAGGACTTCGTAGATGTTGATTTCGGCAAGCTGGTCCGCGAATGTGTCGAGCTCGTCAAAACGCGCCATCATTTACCGCCGGCCGTCGTGCAATATGAAGCGGTGTCAAATGGACTGAAAGTTCGAGGGGACGCCGAAAATCTGCGCACCGCGATCTCCAACATCCTGGATAACGCCGTCAAGTATTCCGGCGGGAATATGGACGTGTCGGTACAGATCGAGACGCCGGACGATAAACGCGTGCTTCTCCGCGTCCGTGACCGCGGAGTTGGCATTCCGGCCGACGAATTGAAGCGCATCTTCAAACGCTTTTACCGCGTGCGGCGGCTCTCGCAATCCAAGGTCAAAGGCACGGGCTTAGGTTTGTTTATCGTGCGCTCCATAGCAAAATCTCATGGTGGCAAAGTCTCGGCCGAGAGCGCTGGCGAAGGCCAAGGAACCACGGTCACTCTGGAACTTCCCAGGAGTGCTGCATGAGCCGCGTCCTCGTCGTAGAGGACGAAACTCATCTTGCCGAGGGACTGCGCTTTAACCTCCAGGCCGAAAAGCATCAGGTGGAGGTCTCATCCGATGGCGAGTCGGCGCTCGAGCGCCTGCTCGACGTCACGGACCACTTCGACGCCGTGGTTCTGGACGTGATGCTACCGGGAAAGGACGGCTTTGCCGTGGTCTCTGCCCTGCGCAGGGCCAAGAATTATGTGCCGGTGTTGATGCTCACCGCTCGCGGCCGCCCGGAGGATGTGCTCCAGGGTTTTGCCGCCGGTGCCGACGACTACCTCCCAAAGCCATTCCAATTGCCTATTTTTCTCGCGCGCCTGCAGGGCCTTCTGCGCCGTAGCCAGTGGCTGCGCCAGCCCCAAGAGAGATCAGCCGAGACTGCCGAAAGCGAACGCGCGGATAGAGCCACAGCATCTGGCGCGGACGAGACAACTTTCTCTTTTGGCGGAAAAACCATTGATTTCGCGAACCTTGAGCTGCGCGCCAACGGCAACGTGGTCCATTTGACGCTGATGGAAGCCAAGCTTCTGCGCCACTTGGTGCGCAGCAAAGGACAGACCGTCTCGCGGAAGTCGATTCTGGAAGATGTCTGGGGCGTACATGAAGATACGGACACGCGCGCCATCGATAACTTTATCGTGCGTTTGCGGCGTTACATCGAAAAGGAGCCTTCGGAGCCGGCGCATCTGCTGACGGTGCGTGGCGTGGGCTACCGTTTTATTGCGGAGAGAGCAGCCGAGCCTGCCGCCAAACGAAAGCGTTAGTGGCGGAAGTGCCGAATTCCTGTAAAAACCATCGCCATGCCGAGCGCATCGGCCGCGGCGATTACTTCCACATCGCGGACGGAGCCTCCGGGCTGGATTGCAGCGGTTGCACCGGCTTTTACTGCGGCCTCCACGGTGTCTGGGAAAAAGAACGCGTCGGAAGCCATCACGGTACCGGCAAGCGATTCTTGCGCCTTCGCAACGGCAATTTTCACCGCATCAATCCGGCTCATCTGGCCGGCGCCTATGCCAATCGTCTTGCCCGCACGGGCAAATACGATGGCGTTTGATTTCACGTGTTTGCAAACCCTCCACGCGAAGAGCAAATCGGCAAGCTCCTGTTCCGTGGGAGGACGCTTCGTCACCGCCTTGATGTCGCCAGCCTCGAGTACGTGAGTATCGGGAGTCTGTACCAGCACGCCGCCCGAAATTCGGCGAAGCTCCAATTCGTCGCGCGATTTCCCTTTCGCGTCGACCCGATGAATCGAATCAGCGCCCATCGCGAGTAGCCGCAGATTCTTCTTTGATGCGAATTTATCGCGCGCACCCGCGTCGAAATCTGGAGCGGCGACGCACTCGGTGAAAAGTTTCACCACTTCCTCTGCCGTGCGCGCATCGAGCGTCCTGTTAAAGGCTACGATTCCGCCAAACGCAGAAACGGGGTCGCAAGCAAGCGCTGCGCGGTACGAGTCTGTAAGCGTTTCCCCCTCTGCGGCGCCGCAGGGATTGTTATGCTTAATGATGGCGGTCGCGGGCCGCGAGAATTCTTGCACGAGCTTCCATGCGGAATCTAGATCGGCCAGATTGTTGTAGGAAAGCTCCTTGCCCTGCAACTGCTTCGCAGCCGCAAATCCCGTTGCTTGGCCGCCCGTCGGAACGTAAAGCGCAGCCTGTTGGTGCGGATTTTCCCCGTAGCGCATAGGCTGTTGTTCGGCGAGCGCAAGATAAAGACGCTTTGGCAATGCAGGCGAATTGCCGAACTGTAAAGCTTCGCCCGCCGCTGCAAGCCGCTCCAGTTCCATCGCGATGATCCCGTCGTAGCGCGCGGTCATTGCGAACGCTTTTCTCGCCAATTCGAGGCGTGTGGCGAGGCTCAATTCGAGACCGGAAGAAAGCTCATCGGCCACACGGCCGTAATCCGCAGGATCGGTCACCACGGCCACGTCTTCAAAATTCTTTGCGGCCGACCGCAGCATCGTGGGTCCGCCGATATCAATATTTTCGATCAACTCTTGCGGGGTGAGTCCTGCCCTTGCAGCAGTGGTTTCGAAAGGATATAGGTTGACTACCACCAGATCGATCGGCGTGATGCCGTGCTCGGCCGCTTGTTTTTGATCGTCGGCCAGCTTGCGCCGAAATAAAATTCCTCCGTGCACTTTCGGATGTAGCGTCTTAACCCGGCCACCCAGCATCTCGGGCCAACCGGTCAGCTCGGCCACGTCCCGCACGGCGATGCCTGCGTCCCGCAGTAGCCGCGACGTGCCTCCGGTGGAAACAAGCTCAATTCTCATCGCCGCAAGACGCCTTGCAAAATCCTCGATTCCTGATTTGTCGTGAACGCTGATCAACGCACGCGCAATCGCCAAACGGTCCTCCCCGGGGGCGGGAAAAGATATTAGTCTACGCAGGGGGAATTGTTTGGCAAGGGAGACCGCAGGATAAATACTCGTTTCGCGGCCGGTAAACCTCGTCCGCCAATATGGCGAATCAGCCCTTGCGCATGCGTGCTTTTAGCCGCGCGCGGCCACCTTCGACCTCGACTACAAATTCCACGGCGTCATCGGCTTTTTCGCTGAGTTGCTTTTTCTTGCGGGCAAGAAAATCCTGAAAGTTGTCAAACGTAAATTGCGAAGTATCTTCACCCACTCGTTTTTTTGCGTCCCGGAAGCTCTCGTAGAGCTTGCGCACCTCGGAATCCTCGGTTGGCGGCCGAGATCCTTCTTTTTGAACCAGTACGGAGACCGTGGCCACGGTTGACTCGGGCTGTGCGGCCCGGCTCGCACGCTGCGCTTCGATTTCCTTTGCCGCAGCGCCGAAGTGGCGAATCACGGTGGCTTCTTCTTTTTGCTTTAGCCGCTTGCGAAACATTTCCCGGTATTTCGCGTGCGTTTGCGTCAACCCGTTAAAACGAAAACGTTGCCCGTAATTCATCTGCGAATTGCGCTCGCCATAGCGCTTGACCAATAGCTCAACGCGCCACTCGATGTCGGTCGGTGGTCTCTTTCGCCCGCCGGCGAAGTACTGTTCGTACTCGATCTTGAGCTGCCGGATATCCTTTTCGAGTTGTCCTAAATCTTCGTCGATCGTGGCCATAGGGAACGGTACAGCTTGTTCGAGCGTAACGGCGCCTGTCGCAAGCGTCAACGAGCGAGGCGCTCGACATGACGCAAGCTGCACCCCGCCCGGCTTTCGTCACGCCATTGCAGCCCGCAGCCTTCTATGCTGCAATACGCGACGATGCCCAAGCGCAAGACAGGGACCTTGCCGAGAGTTCGAAGCGGCGCGCCCAAGGATTCTGCTCTGCGCCGGATTCCTTCGCTCGATGAACTGCTAAAGGGTCGCCGGTTGGCGGCTCTCGCCAATGAAGTGAGCCGATCGTCGCTGGTCGAAGTCGCGCGCCGTGTAATCGGGGAGTTTCGCGAAACACTTTTGCATCGTGAACGAACCACTACGGGAACACCTGACGCGCCACTGGACGCGGAGCACATCGAAGAACTCGTGGTTGTCGAAGTCGCGCGTTTACTCCGTCCGTCACTCGTCCCGGTGATTAACGCCACGGGCGTGATCCTGCACACGAACCTGGGCCGAGCTCCACTTGCTGCGGCGGCTACCGCCCGCATTCGCGAAGTGGCAACCCAATATTCCAACCTGGAGTACGACCTGACGCATGGGGCTCGTGGCAAACGTGACGTGCACACATCGCAATTGCTGGCCCACGTCACCGGCGCGGAAGCCGCCATCGTCGTCAATAACAATGCGGCGGCCGTGTACCTGGTCCTGGCGGCACTCGCTCGCGGCGGCGAAGCCATTGTGTCACGCGGCGAACTGATCGAAATCGGTGATGGCTTTCGGATCCCGGATATTATGGCCGAAAGCGGAGCGGCGCTGCGTGAAGTAGGCACAACAAACAGGACACAGCTTTCCGATTACGAGCGTGCGATCGGTGACCGCACTCGTCTGCTTCTCCGCGTGCACCGGTCGAATTTCCGTGTCGTGGGATTTACGAAGCGGCCCGCGCTCGATCAACTCGTCGCCCTTGGAAAGCAAGCCGGCGTGCCGGTCTACGAGGACCTCGGTTCTGGCTGTCTCCTGGACATGTCCGGACAAGAAATCGAGGAGCCGATTGTCCGTGCCAGCTTCGCGGCCGGAGTCTCGGTGGTTTCTTTCAGTGGCGATAAATTGCTCGGCGGGCCCCAATGTGGCGTGATCGCCGGCAGCCGCGAGTTGGTCGCGCGCATCCGCCAACATCCGATGTTTCGCGCGCTGCGGGTAGACAAGCTGACCATCGGAGCGCTCGAAACTACGCTGGCGTTGTATCTTCGCGGCGGGGCGGAATCCCAAATTCCTGTGGTACGGATGATCCAAACAAACTATGCGGAACTTACCAAACGCGCCGAGGCCGTGCTGGCGCAACTGCGCCAGAAAGTCCCGCTGGCAGCCGCCGAACTCGATCTTCGTGACAGCCATTCGGTGATCGGTGGAGGATCGACTCCCGGACAGGTTTTGAAAACGCGGGCGATTATCTTGAAGAGTAGCAAACACTCCGCTTCGCAGCTCGAGGAGCGGCTACGCCGGTCCTCACCGCTCCCGGTGATCGTTCGCGTGGAGAAACATCACGTTTGGATCGATCTCCGGACCGTATTCCAAGAACAAGAGAGTTCGCTCGTGGATGCGATCGCTGCGGCTTTGAAGTGAATGTTGCTAGACCCTACAATCAGGCCCGCTCGCCTAGCACAATTTTTGCCTGATGCTCCGCGCCGTCGTCTACCAAGGCAATCGCTGCGGAAGGCAATTCCTTACCGTCAAGCTCGGTGTGAATCACTCCCCGGCTCACACTATGGGGGTTTTCCACTTTGATTTGATAGGTGGACGAGTGATATCGCAGCCGAACCGAGTAGCCGC
>DATNLT010000053.1:0-4817 GCA_035602725.1 Candidatus Acidiferrales bacterium | reverse complement strand
CCCGCCGATCCGCTCCCGAAGCGTTTGCCCTTCGAGAAGCTCCATCACCATGAAGGGCCGCCGGTTCGCACCTTCGCCCGCTTCGCCAATGTCGTAGAGCGTGCAAATGCCGGGATGATTGAGCGTTGAGACGGCGCGGGCTTCGCGTTCGAAGCGCTCCCGCGCGAGGGGATCGCGCTCGAGCTCCGCCGAGAGGAATTTCAGCGCCACCATGCGCCCCAGCCGGATGTCTTCCGCCTTGAAAACTAGGCCCATCCCGCCTGCGCCCAGCGGCTCGACGATCCGGTAATGGGAGACGACGTCCCCAGGGTTCATGGAGCGCTCATCGTAAGGCAGCCTCAGGGGTTGCGCAACAAAGACCTAGGAGCGGCATGGCTCCCCAAGGTCGAGATTCGAAACAACGCTCTCCTAGGCATTCGACAAGGGAACTTTTTCTCCTTGTCGAACGTCTAGGAGAGTAGGAGAACGCCCGCGATGAGTCCACTGAACACCGAACTTCTGCAGGGCACGCTCGATCTGCTGATTTTGAAGACGCTGGCGCTGGCGCCGCAGCACGGCTATGGCATCTCGCTGCGTATCCAGCAAATTTCGAAGGACGCGCTGCAAGTGCGCCAGGGCTCCCTCTACCCCGCTCTGCATCGGCTCGAACACCGCGGCTGGATTGCGGCCGAGTGGGGCGAATCGGAAAACAATCGCCGCGCAAAATTCTACAAGCTGACGGCGGCAGGCCGCCGGCAACTCGAAGTGGAAGAAACGAACTGGGAGCGCTTGGCCGCCGCGGTTCGAACAATTCTGGAAACGGCGTAAGAGGTTCGTAACGTGATTCCGAGTCGGCAAGCTGGAAATCGTAGATTCCATCGAGGAGGCATTATGGCGTCGCGAAATTCGCTCTTCAGCGGGCTCCGTCATCGGCTGCGGTCGTTCTTTCACCGCGAGCAAGCCGAACGTGAGCTGGACGCCGAGGTGAGTTATCACCTCGAACGTCAAGCCGACGCGAAGCGGGCCTCTGGCATGGCCGCTGAGGAGGCGCGACTGGCCGCGCTGCGGGAATTCGGTAGCATCTCCCTCGCGAAGGAAGAAGCCCGCGATGCGCGCGGCATGGCCTTCCTCGAAAATACCTGGCAGGATTTTCGCTACGGCCTGCGCACGCTGCGCAAGAACCCCGGCTTCACTTGCGTTGCTGTCTTGACGCTCGCGCTCGGCATCGGCGCGAATACCGCCATCTTCAGCGTGGTAAACGCCGTGCTCCTGCGGCCGCTGCCCTTCTCGCAATCACGCCGGCTCGTAACCATCTGGGCCACCGATCAGCGCTCACGGGAAGATGTGACTTCTTACCCGGATTTCGCCGACTGGAAGGAACAAAGTACCAGCTTCGGAAGCATGGCGGCATTTGCCGAACGCTCTATGACCATTACGGACGGCAATGAAGCTTCCCTCGTAAGGGGTGTACGTGCGGCCCCGGGATTCTTTGAAACGCTTGGCGTACAGCCGGAGATCGGCCGGACCTTTCGAACGGATGAGTCACAAGAAGGACGTTCGCAGGTAATGCTCTTGAGCGACGCCTTCTGGAAAAGCGCTTTCGGCGGACGCCCCGATATTCTGGGACAAGCTGTTCATATCAATTTCGGCTCGGCCAAAAATAGCGACACGCTCTTTACCGTGATCGGCGTGATGCCGCCCAGTTTCAAAATTTTGCCCGGCAGCCAGGAGCAGGCTTACTTGCCGCTGGTAGCGGACCCGAGCCGTGGCCATGGCTTTCTGCTGGTGGTGGCGCGGTTGAAACCGGGAATTTCCATTGCTCAAGCGCAGGCGGAAATGGACTCGATTACCCACCACCTTGCAACGGTCTACCCGCGATTCGACCAAGATCGCGGAGCAAATGTGGTCCCGCTGGTGGACGCCCTTGTCGGCAATTTGCGATTCGGCTTATTCATTTTTCTCGGCGTGGTTGGCCTCGTGCTCTTGATTGCCTGCACGAATGTGGCGAACTTGACGCTGGCGCGCGGCTCGGCGCGCCAGAAGGAAGTCGCTTTGCGCGCTGCGCTCGGCGCGAGCCGGCGGCGGCTGGTGCAGCAATTGCTTACGGAAAGTATGGCGCTGGCGTTGGCGGGGGGCGCTCTGGGACTACTGGTTGCCAGTTGGACGGTCACAGCCCTCGTCGGCACGTTGACGAAGAATTTCCAGGTCCCTCGAATTGAAAATACGCACACAGACGCGTGGGTGCTGGGCTTTACGATTCTGCTTTCGCTTTTGACCGGAATCCTGTTCGGCGTGATGCCGGCAGTCGCCAGTTCAAAACCCGAAGTGAACGACGCTCTCCGCGAATCCAGCCGTTCCGCGACATCGGGCACGCGTGGCCGGCGCGCGCGTGGCGTCCTGGTAATTGTGGAGACGGCGCTCGCGCTTGTGCTGCTGGCCTGTGCGGGTATGTCGCTGAAAAGTCTGCTCGTGATGCGCAGCACTGCGCCGGGATTTTCCACCGAGAATCTCTTGACGGCCGATCTATTCCTGCCGCAGCCGAAGTTTGGAAGTACCGTTCCCCGCATTAGCTTCTTTGAGAATTTCTTGGATCGCGTGAAAGCGCTTCCAGGCGTGCGCTCGGCGGCCCTTGTCGCCGATGTGCCGCTCGGCGGTGGCATTGATGGCATGGGTTTTCACATCGTAGGCCGGTCCGATCCGGGTCCCGATGAGCAATTCGAGGCGGGTTTCAACATCGTGACGCCGGGATATTTCCGCACGATGTCGATCCCGGTCCGCGAGGGAAGAGAATTCAGAGCGGAAGATTCCGCCGGCACGCCGGGCGTGATCGTCGTTAATGAAACCGCCGCGCGCAAGTTCTGGCCGGGCGAGGATCCGCTTCATCGACAGATTCAGATGCCGCTGGATAATCCCAAAGTTCTCGCAACACTTACGGTTGTCGGCGTCACGGGAGACGTTCGCCATTTGGGCCTCGGTCAAGCTCCGCGGCCTGAAATATATCTCGATTATCTGCAGCCCGTCCCGATTTGGCCCGAGTTAGCTCTGGTCATACGGACGACAGGCAACACAACCCCGGTAGCAGCGATGATCAAAGGCGCAGTGCGCTCGGTAGATCACGATGTCCCGCTTCTAGACGTGCGCACGATGGATGACGTACTTTCCGCATCGATTGCCGAGCCGCGCGTTTACTCGCTGCTCCTCGGCATTTTCGCGGGGCTCGCGCTGGCACTGGCCGCCATCGGTCTCTATGGCGTGATTTCCTACGGCGTGACGCAACGGACACACGAAATGGGCATTCGCATGGCGTTGGGTGCCGCGCGAGGTGACGTCCTGCGCCTCATTCTGCGGCAGGGGCTAACGTTGGCCATCATTGGCGTCGCCATCGGTTTGGCCGGCACTCTCGCCGTATCGCAATTGCTCACGCATCTGGTCCGCAGCGTGCAACCGCGCGACCCACTCACGCTGGTCGCGGTGTCGGCACTGCTGATGGGCGTCGCGCTCGCGGCAAGTTACCTTCCGGCAAACCGCGCCACGCGCGTTGACCCCGTCACTGCGCTGCGCCACGAGTAGCCCGGTTCGCGTTAAGCAGTAAACGCAGCCTGGTATATACTCCGCAGTTATGTGGCGCGGCGGCCGTAACATCGTCCCTATCATCGTCGCTTATCTCTGTGCCGCCCTGATGATTTGCGCGCCACTGGCCTCGTATCCGTTTCCGCAGGCCGCCACGCAACCCCCGGCGGTCCGCGTTTCCACCAAGTTGATTGAAGTGAACGTGATCGTCCAGGACGCGAAGGGCGATGCCGTGAGCGGTCTCACCAAAGACGATTTCGCGGTCTACGACAAGGGCAAACGCCAGGAAATCGCCTTTTTCTCCGAGGAAACGAACGAGTCTGTTTCCACAAGGTCTTCCGCGGCGGCCGCTTCCCCTTCGCCGGCTGTCGGGACGGCAACTTTCACCAATCGTGTGACCACCAAAAACGGCGGCGCGCCCAGCATCACCGTGATTCTGCTCGATGCGCTCAACACGCAATTCACGGACATGAGCTATGCCCGCGCGGAGGTGATTCGGTTCCTCGAACAACTCCGCCCACAGGATCGCGTGGCGATCTATGGGCTTTCGACGCGGCTTTACGTGCTGCATGATTTTACCAGCGATGTGCACGCATTGGTTGCGGCGCTGCAGAAATCAAAAAATACCGAAAGCTTTCAATTGCACGCTTCCGACATCCAGGATTCCGACGAGGGTTTGGATGCGCTCGATGAGTTTATGAACAGCGCGCAACAGCATCTTTCTGACTTCTACGTGATGAATCGCGTGGACTTGACCGCGCGGGCGCTAAAGGCCATCGCCAACCAGGTCGCCGGCCTGCCCGGCCGTAAGAATCTCGTCTGGCTATCCGGAAGCTTCCCATTCCAGATGGGCTATGACGCGCAAACGACCAACATCGCCGGGCCCATCGGCTCGACTGTATATGGTGACTCGCCAAGCCTCGGCGGCGGGAAAGGCGCATCGCAGCGCGCGCAAGCACAAGCAGCCAACGCCGTGCACGCACCGCCACCGCCGGACAATTCCACCGAGCGCCGCAACTTCAGCGCGGAAGTCGAAAGCGCGACGAACGCGCTGAACGACGCGAATCTCGCAATCTATCCTGTGGATGCGCGCGGGGTGATGGCGCCGGGCGGTTCGGCCAACGCAATTTCCGCCTCGGCCCCCACGCAGAACGCGCTGAATCGCAATCAGGGACGCCCGCTTTCGTCTACGCTCATGGCCGTGCCCCCGCACGAAAATATCACCACCATGGAAACGCTTGCCGACCAGACCGGAGGGCTGGCGTTCT
>DATNLT010000034.1:0-16092 GCA_035602725.1 Candidatus Acidiferrales bacterium | reverse complement strand
AGAACGGGGTCGAACAGCTCGTCGTGGAAGCCATGAGGGTCGGATTAGGCGAGCGCGAATTGGTAGAAGCGATTTACCAACAGTGGGAGAAATTGGCGAGGCCGGCTCAGGTGCATGAGAAATGATCCAGGTGCCAAGCGTATGGAAGAAGTGTGGCCCGTTTGAGGCGTTGTAAGGCTTGAGGTTCACCGTGCGCGAGGCAAGCGCAAAGCCCTAGGACGTGGGTAAACGCCGGGCACGCTTGGCGCGGCACTCGTCGCAATAGCCGCCAATCTCGGTGCGCGTTACCGTGATCTTGATCTTGCAGTCCGCTTCGATTTGGCGCTTTAGCTGTTCGAAAAGCACGCTTTCCACTTCCCTCACCTTACTGCAGCCCAGGCATGCCACATGAATGTGATCGCGCGGGCCATGGCTTTCGTAGTAGTGCTGGTCGCCGTGGATATGCAGCAGATCGAGCTCGTCAATCAGGCCGTGACGCTTGAGCATATCCAACGTGCGGTAAACCGTGACGCGATGGATATGCGGATCGATGTGCTGGGCGCGTTCGAGGATAGCGCCAGCGTCCAGGTGCCGTTCGGCGTCATCCATCACCTGTAGCAACACGCGCCGCTGTCGCGTGAGCCGCACACCTTGCTTCGTAAGCGCCGCTTGCAGCCGCCCGGGACGAGCGTGGGCGTTCAGGCGTTCGCCGCTCGATACGCGGTGGGCGCGGGAGGCAGGCATTCGAGGTGTGCTCTGCAGCCGGGAGCTAATGGTGCGGCAGCAGACGCACGATGTCATGGTACATGACGATGACGAACAAGATCAAAATCAGCACCATGCCCACCTGCATGAAGGCTTCCTTGGTTTTCATGCTGAGATCGCGGCGCAGGGTGGTCTCGACGGCCAGCATCAGGATGTGACCGCCATCAAGGATCGGCACCGGCAGTAGATTTAAGAGCCCAAGGTTTACGCTGATGATCGTGGTCAGCAGGAGTAGCGATCGCAGGCCTTCCCGCGCGGCGCGGCCCGACTCGGCCACCATGCCTACAGGACCTTCGACATTCTTCAAAACTTGCGACCAACGGCTGGTAAAGAGTTCGCCGATCACGCCGAGAATCTCTTCACCAAAACGTACGTTAAGCCAAAGCGAAAGCTCGGAAGCTTCGAGCACGCCATAACTGCGAGTCGTGGACCCTTCGCCGATCGAAGCGCCCACCATCCAGCGGACGCCATCCGGCGTATTTACCTTGTTCGGATGCATGGTCAAATGCATCTGATGACCGTTGCGCTCGATCAGCACGTCCGCAACGCGATCCTCGTGCTCCTGGATCACCTGCGAAAACTGAAAAAAGCTCTGCACCGATTGCCCGTCCACAGAAACCACACGGTCACCGACTTGCAGTCCGGCGCGATCTGCCGGCTGCTCGGGCGAGACACTCAATACAATGGCCGGTCCTGCGGCAAACCCGAAGGAGGAAAACTCGTCGGCACCCGAACGCACAGCGGTGTTGAATGTGTTGCCGTCGCGCTCCACCGTGATGGGGATAGTACTGCCGGGCAATGCCAGCGCCGCTTCCCAGTGGGCACGCTGCCAGGTGGGATTCTGGCTTCCGTTGACCGCAACGATGCGATCGCCCGCCTGTAGACCGGCGTGGTCCGCGGCAGTACCGGGAAGCACACCGACAATTTCGATAGGTTTGCTGTAGTAGCTCGGCTCCGGATAGTTCACGAACAGAGCGGCAAGAACTACGACGGCGGTGAGCAGGTTCATCATCGGGCCTGCCAGCAACACCACCACTCGTTGCCAACGAGGTTTCGAGGCGAATTCGTCTGGCGCACCCGTGCGCTCGTCCCCGGGCGTTTCGCCAGCCATTCGAACGTAACCGCCCAAAGGCAGGATGCTGACCCGATAATCGGTATTGCCGCGCCGGAAGCCCGTTATGCGGGGACCAAAACCAAGAGAAAAAACATCGACGCGCACGCCGAAAAATCGCGCCGCGAGGAAGTGACCCAGCTCATGGATAAACACCATGAAACCCAGCGCAAAAATCGCGCCCGCTATTGAAAACCACTTTTCCATGGTGCCGGTTCCCTTTCTACTGGTGACTCCAATTCTACACTCTTCCCTTCAATCGGCGAAACCGGCGGCCATCAAGCGGCTCGTTCAATCTTGCCGATTTCCTCATGCGCGAGCCTTCGGGCTTCCTCGTCCGCCGCAAGGATGTCTTCAATGCCACTCGGGCGCGACCGGGGCATCCGCTCGAGCACTCGCTCAATCGTTTCTGAGATGCCGCTAAAGCCGATTCGGCGGCCTAGGAATGCCGCCACGGCCACTTCGTCGGCCGCATTTAGGGCGGCGGGCAGTACGCCACCGCGCCGTGAAGCTTCCCGGGCCAACTTGAGGCAGGGGAAACGGCGTGTCGAAACCTTTTCGAAATCGAGCCGCCGTAGCTTTTCCCAGTCTAGGTGCAGCGCAGGCATTTCGATTCTGTTGGGATATGTTAACGCGTACTGGAGAGGCATGCGCATATCTGTGGGCCCGAGTTGTGCCAAAACGGAACTATCCACGAACTCAACCATGGAATGAACCGTTGATTGAGGGTGCACGACCACCTGTATTTTTTCGAGCGGTACGCCAAAAAGCCAGCGCGCTTCGATGACCTCGAAGCCCTTGTTCATCATGGTGGCGGAGTCAATGGTGATGCGTTGCCCCATCTTCCAGTTGGGATGCGCTAAAGCTTGCTCGGGCGTAGCTCCTGCAATCTGCGCGAGCGGCGCCTTTCGAAACGGGCCACCGGAAGCCGTCAAGACCAGCCTACGCACTTCCGAATGTTTGCCGGCGCGGAGACACTGATGAACGGCATTGTGTTCGCTATCCACCGGAAGGATTTCCACACCCGCATGGTGCGCGGCGGCCATCACAATCTCGCCGGCGGCCACCATGACTTCCTTATTGGCCAGCGCGATCTGCTTTCCCAGACGGACGGCCGCATAAGTAGCCGCGAGACCCACCACGCCTACGGCCGCGGAAACGACTACCTGCGCGTCTGCGTGGGTGGCGACTGCGTGGATGCCAGCAGCGCCATACTGAATTTCGGGAACCCGCGTAACACCTGAAGAACTCAGCTTGGCGCTCAATTGGGAGGCCCGCGCAGAATCCGATACGGAGACGAGTTGCGGGCGATGACGCTCGATCTGGCCGCACAGCTCTTCCAGATTGTCGCCAGCGGCCATAGAAACGACCTGAAAGCGTTCGGGCAGAGATTCGACTACAGCGAGGCATTGACGCCCGATGGAGCCCGTAGAACCGAGAAGAGCGATATGCTTCATTCGAAAAGGTCGGCCCGCAGTTTTGGGCTGCCGCGCACAAGACGACACGTTAAGGAAAAGACCTTATCTCGCGCTACAAATTATGGCTCGTAACCCACTGAAAATAATACCAGATCACGGGCGCGGCAAGGACCAGCGCATCTATTCGATCCAGCATGCCTCCATGACCGGGAAGGATTGTGCCGGAGTCCTTTACGCCCGCGCTGCGCTTGTAAGCCGACTCGATCAGATCGCCGCCCTGCCCGGCTATATTGGCGAGCGCGGCCATGATCAGCACCTGGCTGGGAGTAATATGCAGCCAGCGCGTAAACACCACGCCCGCCAGCAATGAGCCCGCCAAATTTGCTACCGCGCCTTCCCAGGTCTTCTTCGGGCTTAGGTGAGGCGCCAGACGCCACTGTCCGATGCTCTTGCCGACAAAATATGCCAGCGTATCCCCCGCCCACACGAGAACGAGCGTGAAAAGCAGCAACTTCCGGCCTTCGAGCCTCACTCCGTGAATTCGAATGATGCTCGACAACGGAAACACCAAAAACAAGATCGCAGCGGCGCTTAGAGACACTGAGCCGAGCGCTTCATTCACAGGCTCTTTGGCAAAAATCACAATGGCAGTGGCGCCAAGCACGAACAATATCAGGATGTGTTCGAAAGAAAGAAGGGCGGCGAGATCGCCAAAGCGGGCAACATCGGCGTCACCCCCGTTACCGGCATGACTGGCGGCAGCAAGCCACTGCGAATAGAAAATTGCCAGGGCGCAAAGACCCGTCCAGACGCGATAGCCGATCATTCCAGCGTGCGCGCCAAGCACGAAGAATTCGAAAAGCGCCAGCAACATCACCAGAGCGGCCAAAACCGCCACTAAAAACGTTGGCGCCCACCAAACTAACGCGACCACCACGGGAATCAAAATGAGGGCGGTCAGAATGCGCGGCAGCGTCATCCGATAACCCCGGCAACACCCACCACGATGCGGTAATCAGCGAACATGAGCGGGATCACAGAGGGCTAGGCCGATTCACGGGTGGCTTCCGGCGCTCCCAAGCCGCCGTACCGGCGCTCTCGCTTTTGGTAATCCAGAAGCGCCTCGTAGAGTTTTACGCGATCAAAGTCAGGCCAGAGGGTTTCCGTAACGTAAATCTCTGCATACGCAATCTGCCAAAGCAGGAAATTGCTCACGCGCATTTCGCCGCTCGTGCGCACCAGGAGATCGGGGTCCGGCAGGCCGGCGGTGTAGAGGTGGCGCGAAATCATCTCCTCACTGACTGCGTTCGTTCCCGAACCATTGTGACGTACCTGCTTAAGAATCGAATTAAAAGCATCTACAATTTCCGCCCGGCCGCCATAGTTCAGCGCCACCGCGAGGGTCATGCCGGTGTTATTGGCAGTCTTGGCCATGGCCTCACGGATGTCTTTTCGCACGGCCTCGGGCAAAACATCTACCCTACCGAGAATTATCAGCCGGATGTTATTTCGATGAATCTCGGGAAGTTCCTTTCGAAGGTATTCGCGGAGAAGCCGCATGAGGAAGTCGGTTTCGGTCTTGGGTCTGCGCCAGTTTTCTACCGAGAAGGCATAGAGGGTCAGCGTCGGAAGGTGAAGGTTTGCGCAAGTCTCAATGACGTTTCGGGCCGCGATCACGCCCGCGCGATGGCCGGCCACCCGAGGCAAATGGCGACGTTGCGCCCACCGGCCATTGCCATCCATGATGATGGCGACGTGCCGCGGCAGCCGCTTCGGATCGATCTGTTCGAGCAGCCGCGGTGCCTCGCGCTCGGCGGGCTTGAGAACCTCGGTGGTCTTCACAAGATAAACCAGGGACAAATATCGGCAGTGCGCCGGACTCTCTTTACAACGCAAAGCTAACATAGAGGTGCAGCGCGTGCAACGCGCTGCAGTTAGATTCCGGGCACTCCACCGAATTTGCCGGGGAACAACGTGGCATACACCAGCACGATCGTGAGGGCGATCATGGCAACGCTGGTAGCCCAGGCAATTGCGTTGAAGGTAGGCGAGCTTACGTGTTCGCCGAGCAGGTCACCGCGGCTGGCAAGCAGAACCAGAAAGATCAGCACGACGGGCAGCCACACTCCATTGGCTACCTGCGAAAAAACCAGGATCTTCAGCAACGGCGCGTTCGGAATGAGAATCAGCCCGCCGCCGATTACGATCAGCGCCGTGTAGAGCCAGTAAAAAGTCGGCGCCTCGCTGAATTTATGATCGATACCGGCTTCAAATCCCATGCCTTCGCAAATTACGTGCGCGGTGGAAAGCGGCAGAATCGACGCGGCGAATACGGAAGCATTGAGCAACCCAAACGCGAAGAGCTTTGCCGCCCACGATCCCGCGAGCGGCGCCAGCGCTTGAGCGGCTTCGGAAGCCTGCGTGATATTCCTGTGGCCGGAAACGTAGAGCGTCGCTGCCGTACAAACGATAATAAAAAAGACGATCGCCATGCAACTGATGCTTCCTGCAAGCACGTCGGCCCGTGCCTGCTTATATTGCCGGGCGCCGATACGCTTTTCGACGAAGCTGGCTTGCATGTAGAAGAATTGCCAGGGGGCAATGGTCGTGCCGATCAGGGCGGTCAGCATCAAGAGATACGGCGCGTTAAATTGAAAGTTGGGTACCACCAGGCTCTTGGTAGCAAGAAGCCAATCCGGCTTGGCGCGTATCGCAGCGACGATGTAAGCAAGATAAAACGTGCAAAGAACGAGAAATACCTTTTCCACTTGGCGGTAATTGCCACGAAGAACGAGCACCCAGACCACGATTCCCGCCGTAGGAACAGAAATGTATCTGCTGACACCGAAAATCTCCATCGCGGCAGCGACGCCCGCGAATTCAGCCACGACGTTCGCCAAGTCCACCAGAAAGCCGGTCACCATCACGAAAAACGTCGGCCGAAAACCGAACTCTTCGCGGATTAGGTCGGAGAGCCCCTTGCCGGTGACCACGCCGAGCCGCGCGCACATTTCTTCGGTGACGTACAGCGCGATCGTCATGGGAATTACCGCCCAAAGAAGCGCGTAACCGTACTGAGCGCCCGCCACCGAATACGTGGAGATTCCACCGGCGTCATTATCAACGTTCGAAGTAATCAGGCCCGGACCAATCACGGCCATAAAAAGCGCGAGCCTGCGGCGCGTGACACGCGTACGCCGGCGCCAATCGCGCGTCCGTTCGTTCAGTGCCTCCACCCGTTTTTGAATGTTTGTCCAAGCCATCGCGAATACGCTCGGTCTACAGACGCGCGACCAGCCTCATGACCACGTCGTCTACGTTGACCATACCGATCGGGCAGCCCGTCTCGTCGACTACCGCGAGAACCTTCAGGTCGTATTTGTCAAAAAGATGAAACACTTCCTTCTCACCCGCGTTCGGACGGATAGACAGCAACGGTTCGCTTCGGAGCGTCTTCATCACTTGATCCGGCGCGGCCAGCAGAAGCCTTCCAACAGAAACGACGCCGGAAAATTTGGCGTCGGTGTCCACAAGGAAGATTTCGTCAAGCCGCTCGACATCCACGTCGTTATCGCGAATCCACGCGACGACCTCTTCCCTGGTGGCGGATTCGCCAACAAAAACAAATTCCGTCGTCATCATGCCGCCCGCGGAATTCTCATCGAACTTGAGCAGCTCCCTGACGTCACGCGCTCCCTCCGTGGGCATTTCCTCGAGTACTTTGCGCGAATTTTCTGGGGTTAATCCGGCCAGTAAGTCGGCCGCCTCATCCGGCTGCATCTCCTCAATGATCCCCGCAGCCTTTTCGGGATCGAGTTTCTCCACAATCTGCAAACGCAGCCGGGAATCGAGTTCGGAGAGCGCCTCAGCGGCCGACTCCTCATCGAGCGAATCAATAATGGAATGGCGCTCCTCGGTCGAGAGGCGCTCGAGAATATCCGCCAGATCGGCTGGGTGCAGGCTGGCAAGTTTTGTGTGGGTGACCCGGAGCTTCACGCGGCGCATAGGATCGGCCTCGACGAGGTTTACGAACTCCCAGCGGATTGCGCGTGAGGGCAGTTTCTGCTGAATCCGGCGGATCAATGCGTGGGACATCATGCCCTGCAGTAGCCGGCCAACGGCGCCAGTCAGCCCTATATCTACTTGGCTGACCCGCAACTCGACGTTGCCGTTGTTACGCTGATCGGCCATATCCACATCGTTCACGCGAACGACTTTGCGGCCCAGCGTGTCTATGATTTGCTGATCGAGCAGGTCTTTCTGCACCCCAAGCCACGCTTCGTTTGGCTTATATTCCTCGAGGGATTTTTCGCCGACGGTGAGCCTTATATTTCCGGCGGACACCGTTCCCACCTGGTCATAACGGGCGATCAACGGCTGGTATTTGCCCCGTTCGAGCAGGAATCGAGCGATGCGGTTCGGCTGATCGGCCGGCTCGATGAATAGTTCCCGAACCAGCCCAACAAAATTTCCCTGGGCGTCAAAGGCTTTTGCGCCTAAGACTTCCGTGGCGTGCAACATATCGTCCCCCGTAGGGCCAGCTCCAGCCGCTGTTGGCTAAGTAACCTGCAGTTTGCGGGTTCTGCGTTCCGGCGAAGAAAAACGCATGTACACAAAAAACCCGCGGCCTTGCTTTGCTCCCGGCCGCGGGCGAGTCTGGAACGAATGGACGACCCGTTATCCGGGCGTCACCCGAGCGGTCACGGATGGAAAGGCAACACACTTAAGCCGGCGCATGACACCCAAGAAACCGGGTTGAAGACCCTGTTTCCGGTGCGGGTCCAGCCTAGGGTGGGGTTCCTGTTTCTCTTCGGAACTCATTTCGAAACAGTATTCCTCGCAATCACTAGTTAAATGCAGATACTTTCTTTGTCAAGCAAAGAGTGAGATTTAGCGCGATTTTCTCGCCGAAGAAAACAACATGTCGGGAATTTGGCTGAAGACGCCGGGGGCCACCTGCTGAACTTTGATTCCCCTTGACAGGCAGTGCTCGGCATGGAGAACGAGGTAATTCTTGGTGATGTAGTCCGAACGCGCGAATCCAAGAGCCTTCGCCGCGCGGTCTATCGCTTTCGGAGGACCTTCCAGCTCAAGAAATACACCGATTGGGGTTTCATCCAGATCGATCTCCAGGTCTTTGGCCCAACGCTGTGTAGCCCCGAGGGCGAAGGTGGTGCGGAACTTTTCATAGCGAAACCATGGCCGAAGGCCCATCGAATGAAATATGCGCGCTACCGCTTCATGATCGTCAATCTGAGTCTCGTCCTCGTCCACTATCTTGTAGGGGGATTGCGAAGCCGCCGAAGAAACGCGTTTCCCAGATTCGGATGAACTTGTACCGGATGGACTCTTAAAGGTCATGATAGCGTGACGGACCGCGCCCTTGGATGGTTTGGCGGGGCCCTCCACGCGAATGCGCATCAGTTCCTGATTGCGGCCCAAAGAGTGATCGAGCGTGTCATAGAGAGTGTTCATCTCGTGGACGCGACCGTCCGCGCCGGAAGCCGCCCTGCGAACGACGTGACCGCCCAGACGGGCCAGTTTGCGACGAGCCGCCGCTACATTTGTAGCCTTCAGCTTGATTTCGATCTCTTTGCCCTGCGCCGCCATTGCCATTAGTATAGGGCCTTCAGCCTTCCGTCCGACGAAAATGCCCGAGCCCGCAACCCCATTGATGCGGCAGTATCACGCGATCAAGACGCGTTACCCCCAGGCGCTGGTGCTCTTTCGCTTGGGCGATTTCTACGAACTCTTCTACGAAGACGCCATCGTAGCTTCGCGGGAACTGCAGATCACCCTGACGTCCCGCAACCGCGAACGTGGCCAACCGATCCCTATGTGCGGCGTGCCCTATCATGCCGCCGAAACCTATATCGCGCGGCTGATTCGGGGTGGATTCAAGGTTGCTTTGTGCGAGCAGATGGAGCAACCCGGGCCGGGCAAGAAACTGGTCCGCCGTGAAGTCACTAGGGTCATAACGCCCGGTACGGCCATCGATCAGCATCTGCTGGAGCCCCGAGAGAATAATTTCCTCACGGCGGTCGCGTATGCCCCTCGCGGCGGAAGTATTGGGCTGGCTTGGGTGGACATCTCGACGGGCGAGTTCAATGCCACGGAGTTCTCGGCGCCAGGTGTAGAGGAAAAACTGCGCGATGAATTGCAGTTGCTCCGCCCGCGCGAGGTGCTGTTGCCTAGGGTCGAAGGGTTGTTTGCGGATGCGGAAAGCGAAGGCCCCGGCAACCGCTTCGCGTCGCGAATGGAGCTGCGCGAGGGCTCCATCACGCGGCTCGAGGACTGGGCCTTCCGGCTCGATTTTGGCGAACGGATGCTCACCGAGTTATTTGCCGTCGCGGGTCTCGAGGGTTTTGGTCTCGCCGACCATCCAGTTGCCGCCACCGCGGCCGGAGCGGTTGTTCATTACCTGCGTGAGACTTCCGCGAAGAACAGTTCAGCCGCGGCGGGCGACGCGCTGCGCCACCTTGGGCGCGTGCGCTACTACGAGCAGCAGGATGCGCTGGCGCTAGACAGCGTTTCCGTAAGAAATCTCGAATTGGTCGCACCTCTTTTCCCCGAGGACTTAACGAGGAAACAAGGCGTGACGCTGCTTGGCGCCTTGGATGAAACGGTCACAGGCATGGGCGCTCGATTGTTGCGCGCCTGGATCTTGCGGCCGGAGGTGATGGAAACCGAGATTGAAGCACGGTTGGACGCGACGGCTGAGCTGAAAGCCCACACCGTGCTGCGCGAGGAAATCCGCGACGCTCTTGCGGGAGTGCTGGACCTCGAAAGACTGACCAGCCGGTTGACCATGGGCTTAGCTACGCCCCGCGATTTGCTGGCGCTCAAAGGATCGCTGCAACGAATTCCGCTCACACGCGGATTCCTGGCGAATTCGACCTCGGCGAGGCTCGTGGAACTACACGGGCAGATGGACGAACTGGCCGACTTGGCGGTGCGTATCGAACAAACCATTGCCGCGGAGGCCCCGGCGCAGGCGAGCGAACCTGGCATAGTCCGCCGCGGCCACAATGCTGAATTGGACGAATTGCGCGACCTTGGGCAGCGCGGCAGGCAATTTATCGTCGCGATGGAGGAACGCGAACGAAAACGCACGGGCATCGGCTCGCTCAAGATCCGCTACAACCAAGTGTTCGGCTACTACATGGAAATTTCGCGGACGAATGCGCATCTCGCACCCGACGATTACGAGAGAAAGCAAACGCTCGCCAACGCTGAGCGCTACACCTGCGCGGAATTGAAGGACTACGAGAGAAGGATTCTTGAAGCCGACGATTCCATGGGCGAGATTGAGCGTCGCATTTTCGGCGAATTGCGCAACTGGCTGGCGGAGCAAGCGCCACGAATCCGCCGAACGGCTATGGCCGTCGCGCAACTCGATGTGCTCGTAAATTTCGCGCGCCTGGCTGCAGGGCGCAATTATGCGCGGCCCGAATTTTCCGCAGACGGCGAAATGATGATCGCGGGAGGACGTCACCCCGTAATCGAGCGCTTACTCGAACAACGCGGCGAACGCTTCGTGCCAAACGATCTATATCTGAACAACTGTTCGCAACAGATTCTGCTGATTACCGGGCCGAACATGGGTGGAAAATCGACCTACCTGCGGCAAGCGGCGCTGATCGCGATCATGGCGCAAATTGGGTCATTCGTGCCGGCGGCCAATGCGCGACTGCCGATCACCGACCGAATTTACACGCGCATCGGCGCGGCAGATAATCTGGCCCGTGGCAGATCTACTTTCTTAGTGGAAATGACCGAAGTCGCGGCTATTCTCAACACCGCCGCGGCGAATAGCCTGATTTTGCTCGATGAAGTGGGCCGGGGTACGGCGACCTTTGACGGGCTTTCCATCGCTTGGGCCGTGGTGGAGTTTCTACAATCGCATACTCATGCGCGTACTCTCTTTGCGACGCACTATCACGAATTGACGGAGCTCGCCAATCTCCTCCCGGGCGTCAAGAACGTGCATGTGGCCGTAGCAGATACAGCCGGAGGAATCGTCTTTCTGAAGCGCGTGGAAGCGGGCAGCGCGAACAAGAGCTACGGTATTGAGGTAGCGCGCCTCGCAGGCTTGCCGCGGAGCGTGATCGAAAGAGCCCGCGAGGTCCTACTGAAACACGAGAACAATGAACACGTGCTAAGCGAGAAGCTGTCGCCCGGTGGTACGAATGGCTCGCATGGAGTTGTACAACAGCCCATGTTTACTGCGATCGATCGCGAGGTTCTGGAAGCAATCCGAGCCGCCGATCTGGATAACCTGAAACCCCTCGACGCGCTGAATCTGCTGGCTCAACTAAAAAAGCAGGTTTCATGAGGCGCCGGAGCGGCGGTCGTCTGGCGAATCGAAAGATGTATGTGCTGGGATTGATGTCCGGCACATCGGCGGATGGAATCGATGTGGCCCTGACAGAGGTCTCCGGCACACCGCCATTTCTCAAGGCCAAACTTCATGACTTTGCTTCGATTGCTTACCCGCGCCGAGTTCGCTCAGCGGTCCTGCGGCTTTCGGAAGGCGAACCTACCTCTACGGCCGAGATCAGCCAGCTCAATTTTCTACTGGGAGAGCTTTTTGCCGATGCGGCCATTGCGGCGTGTCGTCGCTTTCGTGTGCCGATCACTCGCATAGATCTGATCGGCTCGCATGGTCAGACCATCTACCACCAGGGCAAAGCGACGTCTTTTCTCGGAGCAGGGCGCATATCGTCCACGCTGCAAATTGGAGAACCTGCATTGATCGCCGGGCTTACGGGGGTCACCACCGTCGGCGATTTCCGGCCGGCGGATATGGCGGCGGGAGGGCAGGGCGCTCCGTTGGTGCCTTTCGTGGATTTCCTTCTCTATCGGGACGCGAAGGAAGGCCGCGCTTCGCTCAACATCGGCGGAATTGCCAACGTGACGGTAATTCCCGCGTGCGCGCACCCGGAGGATGTTTTCGCGTTTGATACAGGACCCGGGAACATGGTCGTGGACGCTCTGGTGTCCTACGGCACGAACGGGCGACGAACTTACGACCGGGATGCAAAGTTGGCTCGTAAAGGCAAACTGCTGCCGGGGTTGCTCAATTCCCTTCTCGCCAGCTCTTACTTTCGCGTGAGGCCGCCGAAATCGGCGGGGCGGGAGCAGTACGGAAAGGAATATGTGGCGCGCCTGCTCGATTGGAGTCGTGCGCACCGGGCGAAGCCCGAGGACCTGGTTCGAACAGCAACTGTTTTCACAGCCCTTTCCATTGTGGACGCGTGGAACCGATTTGTGGCGCCGAAAGCCCATATCACCAAGCTGATCGTGTCTGGAGGCGGGGCGCACAATCCGTTGCTGATGACGCAGCTTGCTGCATTGCTGGGGGGCGTGAATGTCCTGACCTCGGCGCAAGTCGGTATACCGGAAGACGCCAAGGAAGCTTTCGCGTTTGCGATTTTGGCGTACGAAACTTTCCACGGGCGTCCATCCAATCTGCCATCGGCCACCGGTGCCAAGCGGCCAGCGATTCTTGGCAAGGTCTGTTATGCGCGGCGGTAGACGCCAGCCAGCGTTGCGTGTGGGGCATCGCCTCCTCCCAAACTTAGTCCTACTTTCAGTCTTCGCTTTATCGTGCGGTCGGCCCGCTGCCGAACCGCCTGGCATGGTCACGTTCCTGATCGAGACGATGCCCGCCAACCTAGATCCCCGCGTCGGCACCGACGCTCAGTCGCAGCGCCTTGATGGATTGCTCTTCAGCAGTTTGGTCGAGCGCGACCCCAGTATGAATCTGCGCGGAGACCTCGCGGAGCGCTGGGAAACGCCCGATCCGTTGACTTACATTTTTCATCTCCGAAGCGGTGTAACGTTCCACGACGGCACGCCGCTTACATCAGCGGACGTGAAATTCACCTTTGATTCGATTCTGTCGGGCGCGGTGCAATCTCCAAAGCGCGGATCGTTTCGGATGGTGAAATCCATCGAGACCCCCGATCCGCTGACGGTGACCTTTCACTTGTCAGAGGCATACGCATCATTCCCATGGAGCCTCGCGCGACCGGCGATTGGGATCGTGCCTGCTAACTCGACCGTGGACTTTGCTCAGCATCCAGTGGGGTCAGGTCCTTTTCGTTTCGAGAGCATGCGGCAGGACGACGAAATCCTCTTGCAGCGAAATGACTCCTATTTTCGAACTCCGCCGCAGGTCCAGAGCGTGAGATTTCGAATTGTGCCGGAGGCAGTGGTTCGCGGGCTCGAACTACGCAAAGGTAGCGCCGATCTCGAGCTGAATTCGCTTACCCCGGATATGATCCCCGTGCTCGCGGGGACGCCGCACCTATTAGTGACCGAACAACCGGGATCGATCCTGGCCTATCTTTCGTTCAATTGTGAAGATCCCATCCTTTCGAAACGCGCCGTGCGGCAAGCACTGGCGTACGCCACCGATCGCGAAACGCTTGTTCGAACGCTGCTGCGAGGGCAAGCCCGAGTTGCCGACGGGCTGCTGCCGCCCGGCAATTGGGCGTTCGAGTCAAAGGTGCAGCATTACGACTACAACGTACAGAAGGCGGAAGCCCTACTGGACCAAGCGGGATATCCGCGGCAAGACGATGTGCGCGCCGGAGTACGGCTCAAGTTGACGATCAAGACTTCTACCGATCAATCGGTGCGCTTGCTCGCGGAAGTCTTGCAGGATCAATGGCGGCGCGCCGGAATCGACCTCGAGCTACAGCCTCTCGAGTTCGCCACGCTTTATGCAGACATTACGCGCGGCAGCTTCCAAATTTATACGTTACGTTGGGTAGGAGCGAACAACGATCCGGACATTTTCGAATACGTGTTCAGTTCGAAAAAGATGCCTCCGGCGGGAGCAAATCGAGGCCGCTATCGTAATCCCCAACTCGACGCGTTGGTGGATGAGGCGCGGGTGGAATCCGATCGCGATAAGCGCAAGGAGATCTTCAGCCAAGCGCAGAAGATCGTAGCCGAAGACGAGCCTTATTTGCCGCTATGGTTTCTGGATAACATCTCCGTGCATCGAGAAAGGATCTCGCACATCGAGTTGACGCCATCCGGAGACTATGATTTTTTGACGGGAGTAATCCTGAAGTAGGTACTCGCTACGATCGCGCGAATTGCTACGCAGAGGACGCTTCCGATTCTTCGCCTAACGCCCGGCGAATGTCTGCTTCGGAGACCACGCCTTCCCGCAGAATCCGCCAGTGGCTGTCATGTAAATCCACGATCGTAGAGGCCAACGCGGCACCCGTTTCTCCCGAATCGAGGACCAGAGGTAAGCGCTCGCCCAGTTGCTTCATGAGCTGTGCGGCATTCGAACAGGCCGGGAAACCCGAGATATTTGCGCTCGTTCCGGTCACGGGTCCTTCCAGAATGTCGATCAAGGAGCAGGCAATCCTCGAATTCGCCCAGCGGAGCGCCACCCTTCCGGTGTTGGCAGTGACTTTCAGCGGCAGCCGTCGGGAAGCATCCACCAATAACGTCAAAGGACCAGGCCAGAACTTCCCTGCCAGCGTCAGAAAAGCGTCGGGCAAATCGCGGGAGAATACCCGAGCTTGCTCCAAAGAATTGACGAGGATGGGCAATGCGCGAGCTTCGGGGCGTCCCTTGATTCTGTAGATTTGTTCCACGGCGGCGAGGTTAAACGGATCGGCGGCAAGCCCATAAAATGTATCGGTCGGCACCCCGACGACCTGCCCGCGCTGGATAAAGTCGCACGCATAACGGAGCGTGGAATTTTCCGGGGCTTCCGCGGAAACCTTCAGAAGCTCAGCGGCCAAGGTATTTGCGCCTCTCCGGCACGGCTAGGTCAGGGACGTCGCACTGCGGGATTTCACGAGTGCGCTCAAAGTGAAGCTATCACAGCGGTTAACCGCGTGCAAGGAGTCGAGCAGGCCGCAACTTCAGGTGCGGACGGGATGGGCTTGCGCGAGCTTTACGCTGCCGCAGCGGTTTGTTACGCTGCGAGCATGCCGCGTGTTCGCGCTGCCCGGGCCAGCTCCTTCCAGCCAAGCTTGATTTCCAGCCGAGAAAATCGGTGGATGCAACGCTTCCGCGCCGCTCTTGCCGGCAAGAGTGAACAGGCCGGCGGCTGGTCTGGCATCGAAGGCGTAAGGCTCGTGGAAGAGGCGCTGCGGTCCCAGATTCCCATCGAAGCGTTATTGGTGAGTGAAAGCGGCCGCAAGCATCTCGAACGGCTCACGCCCTCGTTGCGAGCTGATTTCGAACTTCTCGCGACCACAGACCGTATTTTCGAGGGAGTTGCCGGCACCGAGGCGCCGCAAGGAATCGCCGCGCTCGTTAAGCCTAAACTAGCGAGCTTTGATGACTTGTCACGAGGTGCGGGTGCGCCCTTGGTTGTGGTCCTGGTGGGCGTGCAAGATCCCGGAAATACAGGCACGATTCTGCGAACGGCAGAGGCCATGGGCGCGAGCGGCCTGGCTGCGTGCCGCGCGGGATCGATCGGCACGGCGCACCCCTTTTCACCGAAAGTGCTCAGGGCCTCGGCGGGGTCCGCGTTCCGGTTGCCGATCCTGGATGGCATAGCCGTCTCGATCTTACAAACTCAACTTCGCATTTCGAATATCTATTCCTTCGCCGCAACTTCTTCGCGCGAGCACAGCAAAAAAACAGTGGCGCTAGCTCCTTGGCAAGCCGACCTGCGCGGTGCCGTGGCATTTTTCATTGGCAATGAAGGAGCGGGGCTGCCCGCCGAAGTCGAGCACGCGACCGACGCGACGATTCGCATACCTTCCGCGCTCACTTCGCAGGGCGCATGTGGAGTGGAATCCTTGAACGCCGCGATGGCGGCCGCCATCTTGCTTT
>DATNLT010000018.1:0-22488 GCA_035602725.1 Candidatus Acidiferrales bacterium | reverse complement strand
AATCTCGCGGTGCTGGGCGCGCGCGTGATTCCCTTCGGCATCGTGGGCGATGACGATAGCGGCCGCGCGGTGCTGCGCTGCACGAAAACCGTAGGTATGCCCACGGCGGGAATCCTACCGGCACCTGCACGGATCACCACTACAAAGACGCGAGTGATCGCGCGGCACCAGCAGATCGTCCGCGTGGACCAGGAGCGCCGCGAGCCTTTGCCGAAGCCGATCGAGGAGCGCCTGATTCGCGCCATCAAATCCGCGGCAAGCGAGCTCGATGCGCTGGTGATCTCCGATTACGACAAGGGCGTGGTTACCGACGCGCTGGCGGATCGAGTGCTGGACGCCTGCCGCCAGCGAAATTTGCCGGTGCTGGTGCGCCCGAAGACTTCACGGCTTTTTGCCTATCGGGGCGCTACGGCCATCGTCTGCAATGCGAAGGAAGCCGGGTTTTTCGTGACGCGCACGCTTTCCGATTCCGAGTCCGTGGAGCAAGCAGGACGCGCGCTGCTCGCGCACTTTGGCTGCTCGGCCATCGTGATCACCATGGGCGAAAAAGGGCTGAGCCTGATCGAGGAAAGTTCGCCGCGCCACCTGCACGTGCCCGCCACGGGTTTTGAGGTGAGCTACGCGCGGGTCGGCAAAGTCGGCGTGGATAGCGAAGCTACGGGCCGGCAGGTGTTTGACGTGACCGGTGCTGGCGATACGGTGCTGGCCACGCTGGCGCTCGCCGTAGCCGCGGACGGCACGTTGCCGGACGCCGCCGTGCTCGCGAATGCTGCCGCGGGAGTCGTCGTCAGCAAGCTCGGCACCGCGACGGTAGAACCCGCGGAGTTGCTCGCCGCCATACGCGAACTTTCTTGACACGCTGATTGCAGAAATCAGCGACCATTTCCGGTCCTCAGGCGCGCCTTGCTACTATTCTTATGATTGATTTTTCTAGGATCGTGCGCCGATCGATTGGCGAGCCGTCTAGCGCGAACGTTTCATATCCCAAGCGATCTAATTCATCCAATGCTGCGTTTGGGTTACCGCCATCGGCAGCAACCATCTCAGTATGCAGCTCCAGGAACAACTCCGGCGAAAAGCGCCTTAAGGTTTCACGGCCACCACCAAGAGCGGCGGCCTCGTGGCCCTCGACATCGATCTTGATGTGCGTGGGTGCGCCGAACTCCGATGTCATGCAATCAACCGTAGTGGCATGGACCTTAGTAAGCTCACTCGATGGCCGCCCGCGCACGAGCCTGGCATAGCCTTCCGAGAACACTCCCGAGCTCAGCATCCGTAGTTCCCCGTCTGTGTCGCTCACCGCGGCTTGCAAGATACGGACTTGCGGCTGAACGCGGTTTAGCTCAACGTGCCGGGCAATCATCCGAACGGCGATTGCAGAAGGATCGACCGCGACCGCTCTGCCCCCACGGCGGGCGGCTGCGAGACTGAACAAGCCGTAATGGGCACCAATGTCAAAAAGAACCATCTTGCTGTGGCAACAAGATAGAAAATTCTGAAATTCGGCATTTTGCTCTGAATCGGCGAGTTGGCTTCTGCAAACAACTTTGAACGCGTGGGGATGCAATCGAATGGGGACTTCCGGAAGAAATTGAATTGTTTTTGTCACGCCAAACGAAAATCGGGCGCTATCCCAAATCCACTCGATGGATTTGGAAGGCGATCTCAACCAGTTACGCAGAGGCCTCGGAACCGACCGGCGCACAAAGTTCTTCAGAAATTTGGCGGAAGGCGTCATACAGATCGACTGATACTTCTACCAGAATGCAACTCCGAGCGGGGTAAGTTCTTCCCTGCCAGCGTTTACCTCTGGAGCCACATTTAACGATGCAGTAAGAGACTTCGAGGGTGCCCTTCGCACCGAAAGGCACCCACATTCGCGCGTCTAGGCCGCAAATGTTGCGCGGCGCTCTTACAAACCGATATAAAATCAAAACGCTTCACACGCGGGGCCCGTAGCTCAATGGTTAGAGCAGCGGACTCATAATCCGTTGGTTCTAGGTTCAAATCCTAGCGGGCCCACCAACTTCACGAAATCGTGCTCGTCCAAGCGGCTGCGGTTTGCGCCAATTCCTGCAACACATTCGCGTCGTCTTTGCCCGACGCCTTCAACACATGAAACGAGTGGTCGGCGGTTTCGATCACGTGCAGGGTCACGCGTGGGCCAAGTTCGGCGCATATGGGCCGTAGGAGTTTGAGGTCGGCGAACGCGTCGCGGGTGCCCTGGAGGAAGAGCATCGGCTGCTCTACATCGCGCAAATGCTCCGCGCGTTTCCTTCCCGGCTGATTGGGAGGATGGAGCGGGAAACCGAAAAAAATCAGTCCCAGGACACCATCGAGCGTATTCTGTGCGGCCGCAAGCGAAGTCATTCGCCCGCCCAGCGACTTTCCTCCCGCGAAGAGCGGCAGGTCTGGAGCGGCTTTTGAAGCGGCGTGGACGGCGGCTTGAACCGTGGCCGTAAGGAGCGGGGGGCGGTCAGGAACCTTGCGTCCCTGCTCCATGTAGAGAAACTGAAACCGAAACGTCGCGACCCGCGCTGCCGCGAGCTCATTGGCCAGCGACTCCATGAAGGGATGCGCCATTCCGGCGCCAGCGCCGTGCGCCAGCACCAATAGAGAAGAGGCATTCGGCGGATGCAAGAGAATCGCCGAGGTTTCGCCTTTATTTTGAACCGCGAAACGGATGTCTTTACGGACCGGCATTCTGTTGCGGATTCTAACAGCCCGTTACGCGACCCCGAAAGGTTCAGGGACTGTGCCCAGAGCCTGTGCCCGGCTATTTCCTTCCGCCCTTTGCTCCTCCCTTTGGGTGGGCATCGGTTTTGGCGTTGTGCTTATCGCGGTAGATCTGACGGCTCTCCTTATTCTGCTGGTGCTCGATCTGGTTGTGCTCTCCGGGCGTCAGATGGCCGCCATTCGCCGCGCGATCGCTGCGCGCTTCGTTGTGGATGGCGGTTTCGTTTTTTTCGATGTGCGAAGTCTCTCCTCGCGTCAACTGACCGGAGTGAACTCCTTGATTGATGCGATTCTGCTGCCGATCCTGGCGCGCGTTCACGCCCATCCCCTCCGGGTGAGCCGGAGTGCCGTGGTTCACCGACGCATAGTTGCTGCGGTCAACCCGGGCGTAGTTTTGATGTGAGATCTGATCCGGAGTCCTGCCGAAATGCTGCTCGTTCATGGCGGCGCGTTCACCGGCGGTGGGAGTGGCGTGAATGCCGCCCTCACCATTGAAGCTAGCATGGTTGTACTCGCCCGGATGGATGAACGTGCGATCTTCGTAGACGCCATGGAAGCCGGCGCCTACGTGCCACGCTGCCGTGTTGTAAAGAAAGTGGCCGCCTTCCCAGCGTCCGCCCCAAAAACCGACGCCGCCGTAGCCGAAGCCGTAGTTAATTCCGCCGTAGAATCCTACGTGTGGTCCCCAGTAACCCGCGTGCCAACCGTAAACGCCAGCCCCGAAGCCCCAGTAGCCGGGCGTCCAAAGCACACCAACTCGAGGAGGCGCAATCCACACGCCTGGAATCCAGTAGTAGCCGCGCACGCCGTAGCCCCAATAGCCAGGCGTCCAAAGGAATCCTTCGGTGGGACAGGGCGGTTGCTCATACACCGGCAGCGCCGGTGGCGCAACGGTAATCGCAACGCCGACGCCAACCTGCGCGTGCGACACGGCGGGTATGGCGAACAGCAACGAAAAGAGCACAAGATGGCGAGCCCTCAGCAACGTTCGCATGTGCGAATTCCTCCGTTTTCTGGACGCCTCCCAAAGCACGCAAAGCGGGAAGCGCGGCAATTCAGGTGAGTATGCTACAAACCCAGCCGTTGACGTATAAAAAAGCAGATCCGTTGGTACTAGCTACAACCCGCGAGCGCGCGAGCTATCACCGGCCCCCGTCGCGAGGGAACGTCATGCTGCGGGAATGGGAAATGGGCGGACGAAACGAAACGCTTCCGCAACGGAGCCGTCCGCGAAATTCGGGAATGCGGAATGCACAAGTTCTAACTGCCGCACGAAGCCGCACTTTTCCAATACGCGCTGTGACGCGCGATGCGTGGGGTGGCAGAGGGCAGACAATTCTCGAACCTTCAAAATTTCCGCAAGGTGCATCATCGCATCCAAAGCTTCTGTGGCGTAGCCAAACCCCCAGGCATCTTTCGCGAGCACGTAACCCGTCATGGCGCGATCGGTACCTTCAAAAGCAAGCCCTGTGCTGCCCAGTAACCCGCCCTCTCCCGCGCTTTCGATCAGATAGGGGCCTGCGGGCCATTTCTCCCATTCGGCATCGCTGAATTGCAAAAACGCATGCGTTTGCTCGACGGAAGTGTGACGCGGCCAACCGAGAAACTTCGTCACCTCCGGATCGGAAGCATAGCGCCGAAAAACGAGTTCGGCATCGGCGAGCGCCGGCCGGCGCAGGCGCAATCTGATTGTCGTGAAATGGTCGGGCGCCTTCATGCGTGCCGTCAAAATTGCGGCACAATTCTCTCACGAAAAGGAGGCAGGTTGCCCGCCAGAGACGCAACGCGCCGGACGGCAATGGCGTAGAATAAAGCCTCCAGCATTAGCGCCAATGCAACTGCAGTTGGTGCATCCGCATCCCTTTTTTTTGCGCCTCACCGCACGCCCCGGAGGTGATTGATGCCGCAATGTCATGCACCTCGCAAGAAACGAAAAGTGTTCCGTCACGGATTTAGAAGTCACCGCCTGATCGCGCGGACCGGTGTTTGCGCGATTTGCCTTTGGGTGGGCGCCGGCGCCGCCATCGCGCGACCGCAGGATACTCCGCTTCCGGCTGCGCCATCGGAGACGATCGCGTTAACGGTTCCAAAGGGCACGCCGGTGCAGATAGCGCTCGACAAAGAAACGCGCGTGGAAAAAGTGGGCCAGCCGGTGCGCGGGCATGTGGTCGAGCCTGTATATGCCTTCGATAAGCTGGTGGTCCCGGTGGGCACCGAGGCGGACGGCCAAATCACAAAGATCGAGGGCGTTTCCAATGGCAAGCGCACGCTCGAAGCGCTAAACGCGGATTTTACCCCAACGCGAAAAGTTGAAATTGAATTCAACGAGTTGGTCCTCGGCAACGGACATCGCATCCCGGTGCAAACGAGCGTGTCGCCGGGTTCCGGACAAGTGATTCGCTTCGTGACCGCCAAGGACGGCAAGAACAGCAAGAAAGACACGGTGAAAGACGCGGCTACGCAAAAAGTGAATCAAGCGAAGCAACAAGCCAAGCAGGATTGGGACAACGCGATGAAACAGGTGCAGGAGCCGGGCAAGGTCCATCGCGCCGAGCGCTACGTCGTGGCGCAACTTCCCATCCATCCGCAATACATCGACGCGGGAACGGTGTACTTCGCCGAATTGGAGCAGCCGCTCGATTTTGGCGGCGAGCCGATGACGCAGCAGATGGCGTCCGGAATCGACAGTACGCCGCCGGACGGGAGTTTAGTGCGGGCACGGCTATTGACGCCACTCAGCTCCGCGACAGCACACAAAGACGACGCGGTGGAAGCAGTATTGACGGAGCCGCTCTTGGACGGCAGCAAGCTGATCCTGCCACAAGGCAGCCGATTGAAAGGATATGTCGCGCAAGTGCGTCCGGCGCGGCGCATGAATCGCAATGGCCAGCTTCGCATCACGTTTCGCGAATTGATTCCGCCGGACGGCGTCGAGCAGAAAGTGGAAGCCACGCTTCAGGGCGTGCAGGCCAGCGCGGGAGAAAATGTGAAGCTCGATTCGGAAAGCGGCGCCGAGGCGACAACCCCTAAGACGCGCTATCTGGCGACGGGAATTTCGGTCGGACTCGCGATGGTCTCCATGGGCGGTGATCGCGACGGTGGCGTGGGGAGCAGCACGGCAGGTAATACCAGCAATCGCGCGCTCGGCGGAGCCGGTGGCTTCAAGCTGGTGGGCATGGTGCTGGGCACCGTCGTGCGGTCGCGCGTATTCGGAGCTTCCATGGGAGCGTATGGCGCGGGCGTCTCCGTCTACACGCATTTCATCGCGCGCGGCCGAGAAGTGATCTTTCCGCGCAATACTGCCATGGAAATCGGCATCGGCACGCACGCGACACCGGCAAGTCCTGCGAGAGAACCAGAGGCCGCGCAATAACCTGCGGGCACCAGGCGGCTTCGAGATACTCCGGCGGTACGAAAACTCCAAAACATAAGCAGCGACGCGAGTGATTGGGTAGAATCGCGCGCAAAGGATGGCAGCCGAATGGCGTCAAGGGAAGGAGGGCGCATATTTTTGCGATGGAGCACTGGACTGGCGCTTCTGCTGGTCTGCGGGTCCGGGACTGGGGCAGCCGGTGCGGGCGACAACCCCTCACCGGTGCGCAGATCGCAAGCTGCGGCACGAGCGCAATCATCGAGTCCGCCGTCAAAAACAGTGGCCGTGTTCTGGGAGGACGGCTTTCCAACTGCTGACACGGCTGCGCCAGAGCGAGCGCAAATTGCAGGCACATTGCCGGACGCCGCCATGGTCGCGGCGGATGCCCTGGCCGGTGCCCTTGATTCCACCGATACAAAGCTGCTGGTGCTTCCATTCGGTTCGGCCTTTCCGGAGGAGGCGTGGCCTGCGACTCGCCGGTTTCTGGAGCGCGGCGGAAATTTGTTGGTGTTGGGCGGCAGGCCTTTATCGCGCGCAGCTTATAAAGACTCGCAGGGTTGGCATTTGCGCGAACCAGACCAAGCGTTTGCCCGCTCGCTTTTTCTGAACGACTACCAGGAGACACCAGGTTCGGCGAAACTTAGCTTCACACCCAATGAGGATTTTTCTTATTTGCGTTTGCCGGCATTCGCGTGGACGAGAGCCTGGAGTGCGACGGTCCGCTTAAGTGACGAGAGTCTTTATCCACGAGAAGGTTCGGCCGGCACGCTCGACACGCGGCTCGATACGCTGGCGTGGGGTGTGTCTGACAAACGCAAATTGGCCGCGCCTCTGATCGAGATGGATCATTTGCAGAATCACTTCGCGGGCGGGCGCTGGATATTGTTGTGCGCCGAGCTGCCTGCAACATTCTGGACGGACATCGCGCCGAGGATAGTCTCCGAGCTTGCGCAGCGAGCTCTGCACGGTGCGGAGGATTTTCGCGCGCAACCTTCCTGGCCCGTTTTCCTGCAGGGTGAGCCGGTTACGGTGAACCTGCATTGGATGCGCTTTTCGGAGGCGTCCGGTCCGGCGCGGATCGAGCTGCGGATGGATGGGGCGGATGCGCCCGCAAGTCCCGAGGCAGCGCAACCCTACAACTTTACGCCGGGCGTCTGGCCGTTCAGCTCGCAAATCACGCTCCGCGCGCTCATTTCGCCGGGTTTGCGCACCCTCACAGCAACTCTGTATCAAAGCGGCCGTCCGTGCGCCGTGTACCGCACGGGATTCTGGATTCGCGATGAGGCATATTTGCAGTCCGGGCCGCACGTGAGCGTTGCAGGTGATACGTTCACGATGGACGGCAAGCCGATTCTGGTGGCCGGCACCACTTATATGGCGAGCGACGTCCAACGACAATTCTTTCTCCGGCCGAATCCTTATGTGTGGGACCGCGACATGGCGCAGATCGAGGCGGCGGGGATCAATACCATTCGCACGGGGTGGTGGACGGCATGGGATCAAGTGATGGAAAACAGCGGTACGCTGCACGAAGAGATGTTGCGTACGCTCGAAGCTTTCCTCATGTGTGCGCGCCGTCACAACCTCGCGGTGCAGTTCACGTTTTTTGCGTTTATGCCCGAAGTATTCGGCGGCGCCAACCCTTATCTCGATCCGGAAGCGGTGCGGCGGCAGAAGGAATTAATCCTGGCGTTTGTGGAGCGCTTTCGCGATGTGCCGTTTCTTTCCTGGGATTTGATCAATGAGCCCAGTTTTTCCAATCCCGCGCACACCTGGCAAACGCGTCCCAACGGCGATGAATATGAGCTTCGCGCCTGGAACGATTGGCTCGCAAAACGCTACACGAACCGGAGCGCCCTAGCGGAGGCTTGGCGAAGCCTGACCGTACCGAATGACGCGTCCGTTCCGCTACCGGGCGAAGCGGAATTTTCCTCGCGCGCGGCGTATGAAGCGTGGCCGAGCGATAACGCTTTGCGTGCGCTCGACTACGAGTTCTTCGCGCAGGACGCTTTCCGCCATTGGGCGCAGGAAATGCGCGATGCGATTCGCGCGGCAGGCAGCAAGCAATTGGTGACGGTTGGGGAAGACGAGGGCGGAGGAAACGATCGTCCATCGCCAGCCTTTTTTGGCGACGTGCTGGACTTTACCACCACGCACACCTGGTGGGCGTCTGACGCGCTGCTGTGGGATTCACTCGTGGCAAAACTACCCGGGGAGCCAATGCTGGTGCAGGAAACGGGCGTGAGCCGCGAAGTACAGGAGGATGGCGAAGGCCGGCGAACGTTGAATCAGGAGGCGGCCCTGTTTGAACGTAAGCTGGCAATGGCCGCGGGTACGAGCGCCGGGGCGATCGAATGGCTCTGGAACATGAATGCCTACATGCGCGACGATCGCGAGGCAGCGATTGGCGCCGTGCGTCCCGACGGCACGGAAAAACCGGAAGCGGAGGCGCTGCGGCGCTTCGCACAATTTGCCGCCATGGCGGGTCCGCATATGGGAGGTGCAGTGGCGCCAGAAGTGGCCATCGTCACTGCGCAGTCCTTGCAATTTTCTCCGTTCCAGAATTTCGCGTTGGAAGCGCAGCAGAAGTCCGTTCGCGCGATGAATTACGGGTGTGCAATGCCAGCCGAGGTGATCACGGAAAACCGATTGGCGCTCACGCTGGCAAGCGGACGGGCGCCGAAACTGATCATTCTGCCCGCGGCGCAGGCGTTCAGCGAAGAAGCGTGGCAGGCTCTACTGAAGTACGTCACGGGCGGTGGTTCGTTGCTGATTACCGGGTCCATGGAGCGCGATGCGCACTGGCGCGTGACGCAACGGCTGGTTGCGTTGGGCGCACCTGCGAAGCCCGAGGCACTTTTGCTGCGCGCAGCCACCCAGCAAATCGGCGATAAATCTGTGCCGCTGAATTTTGCCTTCGACAAGCAACAAGCGGCGGAGGATTTGCAGTTTGCCGACGGAAGCACCTTTCATGCCATCGCATATGGCAACGGACATATTTATATCTCGAGCGAACCCGTGGAGCTGGCGGAAGGTTTTGACGCGGTCACGCAGCTTTATGGCTGGGCGCTCGCGCAGGCCGAAATCACTCCGCGTTTCGCTGGAAAAGCTCCCGACGGTGTGCTGGTGAGGCCAGTGGAATTCGCAGATAGCGTGCTCTACCTGTTTATCTCGGAATCCGCGAATGATGCGCGATTCCAAGTAAGCGACAAAAGCCTCGGGGTGACGATTGATGTAGCCCTGCCCGCCGGCCGCGCACAGATGCAATTGTTCGAGAAGAAGACTGGGAAGCCGATCGCCACGTATGGCGACGTCACAAACGGAGGCGCCGGAGGGCCGGGCAGATGATCGAAACGGTCCGCCGTCGCCGCTGCTTATCCCGCGGGCGTCAGCTTGGCCAGCTTGGCATCCAGATCGGTGAGGGCGTTGTTGAGCTGTTCGCGGTAGCGAGGATTCTCCACACTATCGAGTTGGCGTTGGATATTTGCGCGCGAAAGCTGCAGCAGTTCGCGCTGGCGATTCAATTCTTGATTTTCCTTTTTCATTCGGGAGTGTGGCTCGGACGGGGACTGCTCGCGGGCAGACTCAATCTGGCTTTCCACCGACTTACTTTCCCATCCGCGTGCCACGTCTTCATTATATAGGCTCGCCGGGCGGAAGAGGCCAAAGAAATCTTAAATTTCCTGGCGAGTGCATCGAAGATCAGGCCTTCAGGAACGTGGAATCGCAGGTCACAAAATCGTCTTCTTCATTCGCAGCGCAGCGCGGTCATCGGGTCCACGCCCATGGCCCGCCGGGCGGGCGCGTAACAAGCGGCCATGGCGACGATTGCGATTACGCAGCAAACCGCTGCAAGAGTGGCCGGATCGAACGCGCTCACGCCAAATAGCAGGCTGCGCAACAGTTGCGTCAGTGCGAGCGCCGCGGCCACGCCGATCACCACACCGATGATCGCCAGACGCGCGCCCTCACCCATCACCAAACGTAAGACGTCGCGCCGCTGAGCGCCAAGCGCGATGCGGATGCCAAGTTCCCGCGTGCGCTGGGAGACGGAATACGAAATGAGGCCGTACAAGCCGACCGCGGCCAAAATCAGCGCCAGCCCCGCGAAGCTGCCGATTAAGTAAGACGGATACCTGCGCAGAAAAACGGATGGGGACTCCGCGATGATCTGGTCCATGGTCAGAGGGCGGACCATCATCAATTGCGGATCGATCCGACGTAGCGCCTCGCGAATCGCTGCTGTTGCAAGCGCCGGGTCGCCAGCGGTCCGCACGATGTAGTTGAAGTAGGTGTCTCCGGCCTGACTGAAGGGCACAAAAAGCGCCGGGTCGTCCGGCCCATCCAGTGCCGCCCCGGTAGTGTCGCCAACCACCCCGACGATCTCACGATACGGCTGTGTTGGAGAGTAAGTGAATTTGATTCGTTTGCCGACGGGGTTTTCGCCATGAAGATACCTGGTTACCCAGATTTGATTGACGATCACGTGCTTGAGCGCGCTGGCGGAATCGTCCGCGTCATTAAAGAAACGGCCGGCCACCAGTGGAATCTTCATCACAGGGAAATAAGCGTTCGAAACGTCATTGATGCTGCTTTCGTCCTCCTGGCCTAGCGTCACGGGTTGGCCTTCGATCACAAAGCGAATGGTGTTGTTGTCACCGCTGATAGGAATCACGCTGTTGGACGCAATGCCCAGAATGCCCGGTAAACTGCTGACGCGGTTGGCGAAATCGCGATCAAAGCGGACGCCGTCGGCTCCTTTGGGATAAGCGTTCTCAGGCAGATTCACGGAGAACGTAAGAAGATTGCGAGCGTCAAAACCCGGGTTGCGATGCAAGAGCGCGGAAAGACTCTTTACCATCAGGCCTGCGCCCACCAGCAGCACCAGGCAAAATGCGATTTCCGCCACGACGCAGGCGTCCCGAAGTCGCGTGCCGCCGGCCCCGGATGAGCCCCGCGCCTCGTCCTTCAGCGCGTCACTCATACGCTGGTGAGAGATCTGGAGCGCCGGCGCAAGGCCAAAGGCAAGCGCGGCAAAAATGGTTGCGGCGCAGAGAAAAGCGAAAACAAAGGCGTTCGCGTGCGCATCCCGCAAAAAGGGCATGGAATTCAACAGCGGCTTGGGGATCGCCCCGATCAGCAGCGATGTCCCCCAATGCGCGACAAGAAAACCCAAAGCGGCGCCCGCGGCGGCCAGCATGAGGCTCTCAACCAATAACTGGGAAATCCTGCGTCCGCGGCCCGCGCCCAGCGCGGCCCGCAAGACAAATTCAACCCTGCGGCCATTCGCGCGCGCCATAAATAAATTCGCCACATTAGCGCAAGCGATCAACAGCACAAATCCGACAGCGCCGAAGAGCACCAGCAAGAGGGGCCGGACCTGGCCGACGATGCGTTCCCGCAACGGGATCATCACCACCTGGATCTTGCCGTCCTCCTGGGGATACGCGGCGCTCAGGCGAGACCTGATCGTGCCCATTTCCGCAACGGCTTGTGTGACAGTCGTTCCCGGCGAAAGCCGAGCCACCACGCGCATCCATCGCAGGTTGCGCCGCGTGACTTGTTCCTGCTCGATATGTATCGGCACCCAGAACTGGGCGCCTCCACGCGGCGCGAACTCAAATTCCTTGGGCAAAACCCCGATGATGCTGACGCTATTGGCGTCCAGCTGCATCGTGCGGCCAAGCACATTTGGATCGCCGCCAAATTGGGTTCGCCAAAACTGATACGTGAGAATGGCGACCTTGGGACCGGCGGCAATATCTTCGCCTACCGCAAAATCACGTCCCAGAAACGGTTGCACGCCGAGCGTGTGGAAGAAATTTGTGGTCGCTTCCGCGGCACTAACCACTTGCGGGTCGCCGGCGCCTTTCATGACGAAACCATCTGCGTCAAAGCCCGCAATGGATTCAAAGGCCTTCGATTGGCGGGCCCAATCGAGATAATCCGGATAGGAAGCGCTCCAATTCTCGTTTTGCGAATCGCTTCCGAGTTCTTGCTGCGAGCGCACCTCGCCGAGCGTGAAAAGACGATCCGGCTGAGCGTACGGCAACGGGCGAAGCAAAGCGGCGTAAACCACCGAAAAAATCGCGGTGTTGGCGCCGATTCCAAGGCCCAACGTGAGAATCGCGACGGCGGTAAAGCCGGGGGACTTACGCAGCATACGCAGACCAAAGCGAGTGTCCTGCAAGAGCGTCTCGATCCAGCGCACGCCGCGGGCGTCGCGGCATTCTTCCTTCGCGCGGTCGAGCCCGCCGAATTCAAGCCGCGCACGGCGGAGCGCTTCCCCGCGAGGCATTCCCGACCGGACATATTTTTCCACGTGTCGCTCGAAATGAAACCGCAGCTCTTCGTCAAGCTCACCTTCGGCATGGTGCCGCCGAAGTAAGGATTTCAGCCGAAAGAGCAGATCGCTGATCATCTAGCGCTCCCTATGCAGTACCTAACACCTGGGCTACGGCCGCGATCAGTCTTTCCCAGGCATCCTTTTCGATTTCGAGCTGTTTGCGGCCGATCTTCGTGAGTTCGTAATACTTCGCCCGCCGGTTATTTTCCGACGTGCCCCAGCGCGCCTTGATCCAGCCTCGGCGCTCCAAACGGTGGAGCGCTGGGTACAACGAACCTTGCTGAATGCGCAATGCATCGCTTGAGATCCGTTGCAGGCGCTCGGAGATGGCCCAACCGTGCTGGGGTTCGAGGGCGATCGTTCGCAGAATGAGGAGGTCGAGCGTGCCCTGCGGCAATTCGATCCGCTGGTTGGCCATTTCTTCTTCCCTTTCGCTTCGACAAAAGCATACGACAAGCACCTGTCGAAGCACAAGGGGAATCGGGCGTTTAGGCCTATGCTGCCGAAGGCGCTGCGGCAGGGGGTTCGGCAATGGACGGCGGGGCTGTGCGGGCTTTTTTGCGGGCCCGAACGCTGCCAAGGACCACCAGCAGATTTGTGAAAACGATCACGCCGAAGGCGAGCGTGGGAAGAAATTGAAAACTGGTTCCGGTGGCCTCCAGCACCTGCAAAGCCAAAACCACGGTAACCAGGCCGCGGGGATGGATCAGTAGGAGCAGCTCGCGTTCCGCGGGAGTGACGTCACGCCAACTCCAACGGCTGGTCTGCACGGCGATCCATCGCGAGAGATAAATTGCTGCGATCACACTCGCAGCCACATATTTCAGCGCGCGCAAACCGGATAGCTCCACCACCACACCAATCAACACAAAGAAAAACGTCCGGATCAAGAAGGAAAGCTCGGAATGAAAACTGAGGATTTCTTCCTTAGGATCGGTTCGCGGCACGAAACTCCACTGGCGCTCGAGCGTATCCCGGCTGCGGCTCGGGAGGTTCGCCAGTGCCAGGCCAAATCCGAGAACTGCCAGCAGGCCGCTGGCGTGGAGCGCTTCGGTGCCGGCGTAAAGCAATAGGACCACCGCAAAGGTGAGAACCGGCCAAAAGCGCCGCTCGGAAAGCAATGACACCAGGCGCCCCCAAGCGAAACCCAAACCCGCCGCTAGCGCCACGGCGACAAGAATCTGGACGGCAACACCACGCGCCAAAACGCCGCGTGCGGCTACCGCTCCGGAGCGGAAATCGAGCAAGACCCCAACGGTGAGGACCGCAAAAACGTCGCCGAGCGTAGACTCCAACAGCAGGATGATTTTGATCGGATCGCGCCCTTGAAGCTGCTGAAGTATGGGGAGAACGATCGAGCTGCTGGTACATCCCAGGACGGCTCCGACCAGCGCCGCGTCAAGCCAGGAGCTTCGCTGCGTGTAATGAAATACTGCCGCCACTGAACCAACAGCCGCAACGAAGGAAAGAATCCCGAAGACGAGACCGCCTGGAAAATGGATCAGGGTCTTCTTAACGTCAAGATCGAGCCCGCCTTCAAAGAGGATCAGCAGCAGCGCCAGGGTTCCAAAGGCGTGCGTGACGGCCTGGAATTGCTCGGCGCGCGCAATGTGCAACACCGGACCAAGCACGATACCCGTGGTGATCAGCACCACCACGTCTGGAACCCGCGTCCACGCAAACAGCTTGTTGGCCAGAAACGCCAACACAAGCAATCCGCCGAGCAGGCCGAAGAGGACGGTAAGGTTCATAGTTCACGCAGAAGCGGCGGACGCTCGCCAGAAACTCCAGAGCCTTCCACCGCCGCATGCGCGACGCGATATTTAGTGGACGGCGGCTTGTAACGCCGAAGCCGCATCATCAATGGCCGCCGCTGCCTTTTCCAACACTCCAGCGACCACGCCGATTTGCTCTTGTGCGAGTTGCCACTGCTTCTGTTCGATGGCCTCACGCACGGCGGGGATGGTCTTTACTCCGTATCCTGTGTAAAAACCGGGTGCGTAGAGCTGGTGCTTGAACCACGGGCGCCCCGGCAAGCCTTTGTCGCTGGTGAGCGCGCGCTCGGTCATATAAAGCTTCTGATTGACGCCGTCGAGCGAGGCTGAGGCGAGGCCGGAGCCGCTTTCCATGGCGTGCGCGTGGACTTGCGAATAGTGCGTGGCAGCCTTGGCCAGCGCATCCACAGCATGCTTCATCGGTGCGAAGTCGAGATCCTGTGGAGCCGGCTCGCGCTTCGGCGGCACGTAGGTCTCGGTGGGATCGCTGGCGTTGGTGTAGACGCCATCGTCCAATCCCTGATTGGTCTGGCGGACCTCATCGGCGGTGGCGTGGGCCAGCGTTTCCAGCTCGCTTTCGTAGCGCGACACCGTGGCCGAGAGCGCGCTGAAGTCGTAGGGCAGAAGGTCGGCATCAGCCAATCGCAGAATGGCGGTGCCCATGGTCTGCGCTTCGGCTTTCCCATACTCAAACGTGGGGTCGCCGAAGTGCGTGTACCAGTAAAAATCATCGTAAACGGAATGATAGACGCCTCCGCCCGCTTCCCCACCGTATGCGAGAGCGATGTTCGAGATTCCGATGAAATCGAGAAATGCGGTGTAATCGGAACCAGAGCCGAGGGCTGCGATGGTCCAATTCTGTTCCTTCTCGATATTCTCTTTTTCCTTCGGAGTGCGGGCCATTTCGATGCGACGGTCCTGCAGCCGCTTCCACACGGTGATGTTCTTTTCGGGATCGGTGATGCTGCGCGCGACATCGTTCACAAACGGCTCAAATGCGTGGGAGCCTTCCGCGCCGAGGTAGCCGCGGCTATTGGTATCCGAGTTCAAGTAAACCACGGCGTGCTGTCGAAGCTCATCAGCATGCGTTTCCACCCACTCCGTGGAACCGAGAAGGCCGGGCTCTTCACCGTCCCACGCGCAGTAAATGATGGTGCGCTTCGGTTTCCAGCCGGACTTCACCAATTCCGCCAGGGCACGCGCTTCTTCGAGTTCGTCCACTTGACCGGAAATCGGATCGTCGGCGCCGTTGACCCACCCATCGTGGTGATTGCCGCGAATAATCCATTCGTCCGGCTCGGTTGAGCCCGGAATTTTTGCGATCACGTCGTAGACCGGCTTGATATCCCAATTTGCCGCAACCTTCAGATGAACGCGCGCTGGGCCTGCGCCAAGGCGGTACGTGATCGGCAACGCTCCACGCCACGCCGGCGGAGCTACCGGGCCGCCCATGGCCGCCAGCAGCGGCTGCGCGTCGCCATATGAAATCGGCAGCACGGGGATCTTGGTGATCGTGGGGGCGCCTTTGATCGGCAAGCGCTTCGCGTCGGCGGTCGCGCCGATGCCGGGTGTAAGCGGATCGCCGGGATAAAGCGGCATGTCCGCCACGCTACCCCGCTGCACACCGTCCTGCGGGCGGTACGCTCCTTCGGGGAAAACAGAGCCTTCGGAGTATCCATCGTCGTGTGGATCGGAATAGATCAGGCAGCCGATCGCGCCATGCTCGGCGGCGACCTTGGGCTTAATGCCGCGCCACGAGCCGCCATAACGGGTGATCACGATTGCGCCCTTCACGGAGATACCGTGGCGCTCGAGTTCATCATAATCGGCGGGAATTCCGTAGTTCGCATAGACGAGCGGCCCGGTCACGTCGCCATCAATCGAGTAGGCGTTATAGGTGGGGAGTTGCTCGGACTGTTGGTTCGACGTCGGGTCCTGCGGTACTGCGGGTTCCTGGAGTTTGGCCACGAAATGCGTGGGCGCTACGAGTTCGACGAGGCGCTCCTTCGGGGTCGGAAATAATACGTTGAAGGTCTCGATGTGCGCATCCCAGCCCCATTTCTGGTATTGCGCGAGAATCCAATCCGCATTCTGCTTGTCATAGGGCGAGCCAACGTGGTGAGGGTGGGCGCTCAACTGCTTCATAGCCGTGCGCATATTTTCCGGCGAGGGGATCGCGCGGAACTTTTCCTCAAGTTGCTGTTCGGCGCGAGCTCCCTCCGGAGAAAAGCCGTCCAGGGTGGCCGCGCGCTCCTGCGTCAGCGCGGGTAACGCCAAGAATAAAAACGATAGGCCTGCCAAGATCATGAAACGCCGCATGAAAAATCCCTCCTCGTCCAAATTCAATCGCCGCCTGAATCACCGCGGCGAACCTCTTCCAATTGGGCGGGGCGATTATACCCACACAGGAGTCTTTTCGTTCGCAAACTTTCGACTTTGCACATTTTCCGCCGCTGCGGCGGTCTGCTAGCATGTTGCGAGCATCGTGCGATGTAAATTGGGTGAATCACTACAAGAAAAACTTCGCGCTTTAATGCTTCTTGGGGAACACCCAGGCGAAGTGAGCGGCAAAAGGCGGCGGCAAGAATGGATCTTCGCTTTATGGAGCGCGCCATCGCGCTAGCCATCGAGAACGTGAACAATGGCCGCGGTGGACCCTTTGGAGCTGTGATCGTGCGGAACGGCGAGATCGTTGCCGAGGGAACAAATCAAGTTACCTCAACAAACGATCCCACGGCGCACGCCGAAGTGGCCGCCATTCGCGAGGCCTGCCGCAAGCTGAATGATTTCCAGCTCTCCGGCTGCGATCTCTACTCGAGCGCAGAGCCGTGCCCGATGTGCCTCGGAGCGATCTATTGGGCGCGCCCTGCGCGCGTGTTTTATGGCGGATCGGCTGCGGACTCCGCCGCGGCCGGATTCGATGACGCTATGATCTTCCGCGAATTCGCGAAACCGCCACGCATGCGGCGGATACCGATGGAGCAGGTGATGCGTGACGAGGCGCTCGCCGCCTTCCGGGTGTGGAAGGAAAAAGAGGACCGCATTGCGTATTAGGGAGATCCGAGCCGCTCCCTGCGTGCCGTATCGAAACTTGAAAGGCTTTGCGCGGGCTTCTCCTTGCGCCCGCGCCCCGAACGGCGGATAATCCCGAATTATCGTGGCTTCTGAGGAGGCAGTAATGAGCGACGCGACTTTCAATCGGCGTCAATTTGCGCAAACTCTGGGATTAGCGCTTGGCGGAGCGCTAGTGCTGCCCGAACTCGTAGCGCCAGCCGCCGAGGCGCGGCAGCATGCGCCGCGTTCCGCGGACGGCGCGATCCAGATCGATTCCAACGAAAACCCATACGGCCCCTCCGACAAAGCCCGCGACGCCATCACGAATTCCGAAACCATCGCCTGCCGCTACCCCGACGTAACCGAAGTTCGCATGACGGAAGCGATCGCGAAACATCATGACGTGTCCGTGGACCAGGTGCTGCTGGGCTGCGGGTCCACCGAAATATTGCGCTGCGCCGATACCATCTTTCTTGCGCCAAACAAGAACGTCATCGCCGCCGAACCGACCTACGAAGCGGTCCTAAGCTTCGCCAAGGTGATGCAGGCCAATCCCGTGAAGGTGCCGCAAACCGCGGATCACCGTCACGATCTGAATGCAATGGCGGCTGCGACCAACGCCTCGACCGGGCTCATCTACATCTGCAATCCGAATAATCCGACGGGCACGATCGTTACGCTCGCAGAGTTTGAGAAATTTATGAGCCATATACCGCTCACCGCAACGGTATTAGTGGACGAGGCCTACTTCCATTTCGTGGAAGATTCCGACTACGGCACGGTGATTCCCTGGATCGCGCGCTTCCCCAACCTGATTGTGGCGCGGACGTTTTCCAAAGTTTACGGCATGGCCGGCATGCGGCTAGGCTACGCGATCAGCTCCGAGCAAAATATTCACGCGATGCGTGCCTGCAAGCTATGGAGCAGCACAAACGTGGCCGTGCTGGATGCGGCGATTGCGAGCTTACAAGACCAGGCGCATGTAGTGGATCAGCGCCATCGGAATATCGAAACGCGGCGATGGCTCTATAACGAGCTGGATCGCGATCATCGCGAATACATTCCCTCTCACGCCAATTTCGTGATGATTAACGTTGGGCAGGATGTGACGCCCGTTGGAGATGCCTTCCGCAAGCGCAATATCCTCGTAGGCCGCAAGTTCCCTCCCATGAATAACTGGTTGCGCGTTTCCATGGGGACGCCGGGCGAGATGCAGTCGTTTATGTCAGCGCTGCGGGAGATCGTGCCGGCTTCTGGGGCAAAAGCGGCCGCCTAACGCGTCTTTGACGCGAGAAGCGGGCGCTGGTGGACGCCTGATCTATATTTCTGCCGGCCTATCTGCCGAAGAGCTTGTTGATCGTCTTGACCGGATAGAACAGCCGATTCGGTTGGGTAACCAGGGCGATGAAATCGTAGTGTAGGTAAAAACTCTTCGCGATCTCGTCTTTCGCATCAACCACCACCATTGCTGAGGCAACTTGCCGCGTACTCTCCAGGACGCGCCGCAAGGCGTCCATTAGGAGAAATTCGCCGATACCTTGCCCGTGAAATTCCTGGCTGACCGCAAGTCTGCCGATGAGGGTCGAAGGCACCTGCGGATAACGGGGCAGTTTCTTGGCGGTGTCTTCAGGCAAATCTTCTAGATTTACGGTATGGGCCGAGAGCGTGTAGTAACCGGCAATCGTCTTCCCGTCAGGCGTGGCAACAAATACGGCCGTCACACGCTTTTCGATGTCCTGGCCCACTTGTCTCTGCAAATAGCGATCGAGTGCATCAATGCCACAGGAAAAAGCGGTGCGGTTGTGGATTTCACTGAGCGGTTCCGTGCGAAGTGAAATGGAAGGTCGTCGCGAATTCACAGGCTACGCACGCGCGCCTTATAACGCCGCACAGCGGCCTTCATGCGTGCGCTTGGGAGCGGCGGACTTAGCAGGGCCTCAAGGAAGACGTCTCGATCGCGGCCGGCCAGGCTCCACGTTTCGTGTTGCTGAATGGTATCGGCGGCGGCTTGATCGGCGCTTGAAACCAGAAAAGCTGATGCTGACGTACCCTTTAAGCTCGCGGCATATTCGATCCGGCGCTTTTGTTCTGGATTGAGCCGCGCCTCGATGCGCTCAACCTTGCTCACGCGACTGCGCGAACGGCGTGCGGGTGCGATACCCATGGGGACCTCTTCGATATTGTACGGCATATTGCCGTACAATGCAAACTGGCCCGGCCGTTCACGCAACAGGCAAAAAACAACCGCAGGCTCCCAAAGGGAACCTCCGGATTAACTTATGCCAAATCGAATCTGGATCAGACCAGAAAAGCCGGAATGAACGCGCAGACCGCGAACAAATCGGCCTGCCGCCTTGCAGAAACCTTAGGTATTCCGAAACGCCGTGCCCGGTTCAGGCCGGTGAACCCATCGACCGCCGTTGCTGGAAACATTCGCGGCAGTAAACGGGCCTTCCCTGTGTCGGCCGAAAAGGCACGGTAGTCTCTTTTCCGCACTGCGAACAGACGGTTTTCGTCTCCGAGCGTGCAAAAGTAGCTTGCCCGCTGGAGCCGGGGCCCTGAGCGCGTTTGGCTTTGCAGTTCTTGCACCGCTTAGGCTCGTTCTTGAAGCCTTTATCGGCGAAAAACATCTGCTCGCCGGCGGTGAAGACGAATTCCGCACCGCATTCGCCGCACTTCAGGACTCGATCGTGGTATTCCATGTCCCGCTCCCAAAGCCCTGCAATAACTCGCAGGACTGGCAGCCTGTTTTCCGGATGCGATCCAGGCGACTCAGAAATGGCCCAAAATCAGGCCACTTCTGATCTCCCGGTCACAAACTGCACACGGAACCTAGGGTCGTTCATCCCAACGGGGCCCGATCAATCTTGTTCGCGACGCTGCTTTTTCCGGAGCCGCTTACGCGAAAGTGCCTCTTTGGTGCGCCGCTTTTCTCCCGGCTTCATGTAAAAGCTGTGCTTTTTTATTTCTTTGATGATGTCTTCCTGCTGCACTTTCCGCTTGAAGCGGCGTAACGCATTTTCTAACGATTCACCTTCTTGAATCGTGACTTCAGCCACGCAGTACTCACCTCCCGCCCGATTGTCATGAACCTTAATTAGGCAGAAATCGTCCTGAAAGGATCACCTATGTCCTATATTGTCCGTTTCTTCTAGCGAACGCGCAACCCGATGTCAAGGATTGTTTTTCCCGGCGGGGGTCGTGCACCCGACCAGCTCATGGACGCGGGATCTGTGCGGGATAGGTGCGTCACTAGGATACTGGTAAAATGCCCGCCGTACGGGCGACGATGCAAATAGCCAGTTCGTCCCGGCCGTGGAGCTGGACGCCTTATGGATCGAATGGCCGAATTGATTTCCTAAGGAAACCGTTGGGAAAGCAGGTGCGGCGATGTCGTTGATGCGCGACGCAGTGGGAATCCTGCTGGCAGGCGGGCAGGGAGAACGTCTTTGGCCGCTGACCCGCGACCGCGCCAAGCCGGCCGTCTCGTTTGGCGGTACCTATCGCATCATCGACATTACGCTTTCCAACTGCATCAATAGCGATCTGCGCAGAGTTTTTGTGCTAACGCAGTACAAGGCACTCAGCTTGAACCGGCACATTCGCCGTGGTTGGACCTCCCTGCTCGGTCTGGGCGAGTTCATCGAAGTGTTACCGCCGCAAATGCGCGTGTCCGCGAACTGGTATCTCGGGACGGCCGATGCCGTTTATCAGAATATCTATTCGATCGGCAGCGAACGCTCCAATTACGCGATCGTCCTTTCCGGCGACCACATCTACAAAATGAACTACCAGAAAATGCTGCAGCAGCATGTGGACGCCGGAGCCGATGTAACCGTGGCCACGCTCGAAGTCGATCCCGCGGAAGCCGCGCAGCGCTTTGGCGTGATGGAAACCGATCGTGATTGGCGCATCCTGCGATTCGAGGAGAAGCCGACGAACCCGGCGCGCTCACGCACGAACCCTGAAAAAGTGAATGCGTCCATGGGAATCTACATTTTCAATACGAACCTGCTGATTCCCGTGCTGATCGCCGATTCGGAAGATCCGAATTCTTCTCACGATTTCGGACGCGACATTTTGCCGAAGATGATCGCGAAATATCGCGTGTACGCCTATAACTTCGTGGACGAAAACCGCCAGGGGCCACAATATTGGCGTGATGTGGGCACTCTGGATGCTTACTATGAGGCGAATATGGATCTCGTCTCCGTGTCGCCCATCTTTAATCTCTATGACAAAGATTGGATCCTGCGCACCTGGCAGCAGCAATATCCAGCGGCGAAGTTTGTGTTTAACGATCCTTCGCGCCGCGGCGAAGCGATCGATTCCATCGTAGCCGGCGGATGCATCATTTCCGGCGGGCATGTGGAGCGCTCCGTGCTCGGCTACGACGTACGCGTCAATAGTTACAGCGACGTGAAAGATTCCATCATTTATAACCATGTGATCGTCGGCCGGCACTCACGCATCCGCAACGCCATCATCGATCGCCATGTGAATTTGCCGGAACATACGGAGATCGGCTACGACATCGAAGCCGATAAGCAGCGGTATCACGTAAGCGATAATGGCGTGGTCGTCGTCGTTCGCGAAGAATCCATGCTGGAAGAACCCGAATAGCGGACTTACCAGGAGAAGGAATGTCCACACGCATTGTGAAAGTTCACGCGCGGCAAATCTTGGATTCGCGCGGCAATCCTACCGTAGAAGCAGACATCGAGCTCGATGGGGGCGTAGTCGGACGCGCCGCCGTGCCGTCCGGCGCATCAACAGGCGAGCACGAAGCGCTCGAACTGCGCGATGGCGATAAGTCGCGTTATTTGGGAAAGGGTGTGCTCCAGGCGGTGGAAAATGTGAATCGCACCATCGCTGACGCGATTCGAGGCGCCGATGCTGCCGATCAGCGCGCACTTGACCGGCGCATGATCGACCTTGACGGCACGCCCACCAAAAGCAAGCTTGGTGCCAACGCGATTTTGGCCGTCAGCATGGCCGCGGCACGAGCCGCGGCAAATGCCCTGCGCCTGCCGCTCTATTCCTATCTTTCGCAATGCTCGAGCGTCACCAGCGGCAAGACGGACGCAACCACGCTTCCCGTGCCCATGATGAACATCATGAACGGCGGCGCACACGCCGACAATTCCGTGGACCCACAGGAATTCATGGCCATGCCGGTAGGTGCGGAGAGCTTCAGCGAAGCC
>DATNLT010000010.1:0-2194 GCA_035602725.1 Candidatus Acidiferrales bacterium | reverse complement strand
AACGGTGGTGTCCGTGGACACCACGCCCCGCCAACTAAAAGGAGTGGACGCGAGAGGAAACGCGCCGGCCGAAACCGGCGGACTGCCATGGTATTCGCGGGAATCGAGCAAGCTGATCGCTTTGCTATGCAAGTTGGCCCGGGCACCGACGTAAAAAACAAGAATCGCCAGCGCGGTGAACGCCGCGCGGCGCCCGCGAGGAATTTTTTTTCGGTCACCAATTTCCTCGGTGACTAAGCGGAACAATTGCGGCAACAGGAGAGCGGCTGCAAATAAAGCTAAAACCCACGGATCAAGATTGGTTAGCAGATTCCAGCCTTGCCACCCGGCGCGAAATGGCGAGAAAAGTTGGACGCCGATCCCACTTACCAGGTCCAACAATATGTGGCCTGACGCACCGATGGCACAGACGATTAACGCGAGGCCGAATGTAAGGCCAGGCCGCGGAGGGTTTGGATTTCGCGTGCGTAATTTCCAGTTACGGATTTTGTCCATGATGAAGAATGCCGCCGCGACCACACATGCGATCGTCGCGGAGCCAAGAACAGAATGCAGCAGCGTTTGGTGAAACCGCAGAAATACGCTGGGGCCGCCAAAGTAGCTTGCATAGTCCAGATCGGCCGCAACGCCGGAAATCACAAGCATAGGCGTGCCGTATCGCGGCAAGTGTTTTTGTCCGGCACGCGCCAGGGTGAGCGACGCCAGGCTATGGCTGACGGGATCCAGGATCAGTTCCTTTCGAGGCGACTATGCCCGCAGCGCCGCTGGAGTGACGATGGACAACGCATCGGGCACAATGCGAAAAATGAAAGGCAAGCGGCCAATCGGTTCGCCATCCACTTGCGCGTAAACTGCGCCCGTTCCGACCGGCTCGCAGGTAAGTTCCTTAGCCTTCCACGAATCGATCCCGCGCATGGTGCGGAGCTTGCCGAGCCAGAGGGCTGGGAGGCAAGCAAGATAACGCAACCGGCTGCAAGTGGAATTCGTGACCATCTCGAAAGAATCTTCGAACAAGCTTGCGCCGGTAGTGATCTTGAAGGGGCCGCCGTAGTTCACCGTTCTGCCGACGACGATGATGGAGGCGCGCCGCGTTTGCCCATCGCAATGAATGTTCATTTCAGGAAAACCGTAACTGACCAGTTGGCGAAACCCCTCGACCCAGTAGGCTGCCACGCCCGCACGTTTCTTCAGTCCTTCGTCAACGCCGTTGACGATTGCGCCGTCGGGTCCCGCGCCTCCCACGGAGAGAAAATACCGGCCTTCTTGGGGAACGTTAGCAGAATGATTTCCATTGCCGGGTATCGCCAGTCCGACAGCGATGCGCCGCACCAGACCGTCTGCAATCAGACGAGCGGCGTGTGGAATGTCCCACGGAATTCCGAGCTCTTTCGCGAGGATATTCGCGGTCCCGGCCGGAAGCAAGGCCAAGGGGACCTGGCTTCCCGCGAGTCCGTTGATAATCTCATTGATGGTGCCGTCGCCGCCGCAGGCGATGAGCATTCCACGATGTTGCTCCACGGCGAGCCGCGCGATTTCTTTGGCGTGCCCCGGCCCGGTGGTGGGCGCCAATTCGGTCTCAATTCCGGCTTCTTTCAGAATGCGGACGCTCTGTTCAATTTCCACAAACCGGCGACGGCGGCGGCGCCCGCTGGTGGGGTTATAGATCAAAAGCGCGTCGGTGATGCCGTGGGCCATAGAGTTCGTCGCTGCCTGCGAGGCAAGCGTGCATTGTATAATAATTAGCGGTTTCAGCTGATTGCATCCGTCCGGGGTTTCTATGTCCAAGAGTCGTGAGATCACAAAAGAGGCCGAGCGTCTTCGCGAAAAACTTCGCCACCACGAATATCTCTATCATGTGGCGGACGACCCGGAAATTTCCGATGCCGCCTACGACCGGTTGATGAATCAACTCAAAAAGCTGGAGGCCGAAAACCCCAAGCTGGTCACGGCGGACTCGCCTACGCAGAGAATCGGCGGCGCGCCGCGCGAGGGTTTTCAAACCGTTCTTCATAGAACGCCGATGGTGAGTTTGGATAATGCTTTCTCATTCGAAGAATTGGCCAACTTCGACCGGCGCGTGAGGCAGGCTACCGGCCGCGAAAAAATCGAATACACGACCGAACATAAGTTTGACGGGCTAAGCATGTCGTTGTTGTACGAAGACGGTTTGCTGGTGAAAGGCGTTACGCGCGGC
>DATNLT010000004.1:0-34678 GCA_035602725.1 Candidatus Acidiferrales bacterium | reverse complement strand
CTCCCGCCGAGATTCCCACCGCTGCCGTCAGCACGTAATCGATCATCAGCGACGCGGCCGCAAGCAATCCCGCGAAGCTGCCCAAATTCTGCCCAGCAACTGTGTAAGATCCTCCACCGTTGGGATACGCTTCGATCGTCTGCCGATACGAGAAATAAACAATGCTGAGCAGTACGATGATGCTGATCGTGATCGGGACAATATAGGCGACGCCCGCGGCGCCCAACCCAATCAGCAGAGCCAGTGCCGCCTCGGGTCCATACGCGGCGGAACTGAGTGCGTCCAAGCCAAAAACCGGGATCCCTGCCAGGGGCCCGAGCTTTTCGCCCCTCTCTTCCGAGGTACCCAGCGGGCGTCCGAACAATAAATCGGTTAGGAACATCAACGATCCTCAATTGGCGCGGGCAGGCGCGGGCACATATTAAGCCACTCCCTAGCGGATACGGAAATCTCACCAGCAGTCATGCAAAAACTGCATGCGCGCTGTTTGCTGCATAGACAGGCCTTTCGTGACGGTTTCCGGGAGCCTTTGTTTGCAGTAGGTTAGAGCCTGCCGCGAGACCCTCTCCGTTGGCCCCCCAACTGCTATCTAACGTTAGACGTGTTTCCAAGCGGAGAGGCCTATGAAGCTCAGTTCACGATTCGCCGCCAGCGCACTCGCGCTGGCATTTGCTGCCGTGCCGATGTGGGGCGTTCCTGCCGCGCCGGGTATCACCCATCAACAGGCTGAGACCCAAACGCAGCGCCGTACTGCTACCGGCACGATCGCTTCCGTCACCGACAATTCCATAGCCATCAATTTGCAGAAGGGTTCGAATCAGGGCAATTCCACCGACTCCGCGAATAGCGACGAGTCCAAGACCATGCAGTTCGTCGTGGACACCAACACCAAAATCGATGGCAAGCCGGTGGTGGGTTCCATGGCTACGATCGAATACAAGATGGACAAAGACAACAACATGGTGGCGACGCACATCACGGTTCAATCTTAAATCCAGCCGCAAACGGCGGCCTCGCCGTTTTGCACGTATCGCGCATTCTCTCGCACCTGGTGACGTTAGCGTTGCATCAAATTAGTTCGCTGAAAGAATTAGGCGTCCTTCCGCGCTAGCGGATTTCTTGGCCGTGCCGGGCTGAGGCGTTTTTCCCGCCGCTGTCCCGGTAGTAACGGGATCGAGCAACACTCACCTGGAGACCTACATGCGAAGCAGCCTGCGATTCGTGCTGCCGTTGATTTTTAGCGTCGCATTCGTCTCCGTGCTGTTCGCCGCCTACCAATCGCGAACGCAAAGCCGCAATCTTCACCGCGATTTGCAGCGCCGCGCGGTTGTGCTGGCGGAAAGTTTGCAGGAAACCATTGAACCGGCGCTGTTGAAGCCGGAGCCTGCCGCCGATCTCGAACGCATCGTCGAAAGATTTGGCCACCGCGAGCATCTCGAAGGCATCGCCGTATACAACCTCGCGGGTCTTCCGCTGGCGTTGACGCCGGGTCTGGGAGACGCCTTTCGCCTGCGCCCCAATGCCGCCGCTGTCGCGGCCACCGGCGATCGAGGTGAAGGGCAGTACATCTCCCTGGGCGATACTCCCATGTACGTCTACGCCCAGCCCCTGCACCGCCGCCAGGAAGTTGTGGCTACGCTTGTTCTGTTTCATGACGTTAGTTATATCGAGCTGCAAACCGCACACCTCTGGCGCGACTCTTTACTAAACGCCCTGATTGAAACCCTGCTGATCTCCCTCGTCGCTCTGCTCCTGATTCGCTGGACGTTTCTCGGTCCCATGGCAAAAACCGCGAACTGGATGCGCACGCTGCGCCTTGGGAAGGCGTCCGCGCCCCCCGCGCTTCCCGATAACGAAATGCTCAAGGAATTGACGCACGAGGCCACGCACCTCGCGCACACGCTCAATGCGGCCCGGGCGTCCGCCGAGCAAGAAGCGCGGTTGCGGGAAAATGCCGAGTCGCAGTGGACGGCGGAGCGCCTGCGCGTCAGCATCCGTGGCAAATTGCAGGGGGGCTCCCTCTTTGTGATCTCCAATCGCGAGCCTTATTCGCATGTGAAGACGGAGCGGGGCATCGAAGTGCTCGTTCCCGCAAGCGGCCTCGTTACCGCTCTCGAGCCGGTGCTTCTTGCTTGCGACGGCACCTGGATCGCGCATGGATCCGGCAGTGCCGACCGCGAAACCGTGGATCAGCGCGGGCGTTTGCAGGTTCCTCCGGAGAATCCGCGCTACACCCTGCGCCGCGTTTGGCTCAGCAAGGAAGAGGAGCAAGGTTATTATTTCGGTTTCGCCAATGAAGGGCTCTGGCCGCTCTGTCATACGGCCCACACGCGCCCGATTTTTCGCCCGCAGGATTGGGCTGCGTATCAGGAAGTGAATCGGCGGTTTGCCGAGGCGGCGCTTGAGGAAATGCGTGGCGTCGAGCGCCCCATCGTTCTCGTGCAGGATTATCACTTCGCCTTGCTGCCGCGTTTGCTCAAAGAGGCGAGGCCGGATGCGCGCGTTGCCATTTTCTGGCACATTCCCTGGCCCAATCCTGAAGTGTTCGGGATTTGTCCGTGGCAAAAGGAATTACTCGACGGTCTTTTGGGCGCGGACCTGCTCGGTTTCCACATTCAATCCCATTGCAATAATTTCATGGAGACCGTGGATCGCGCCCTCGAAGCGCTTACGGAATGGGACCGCTTCGCGGTGAATCGCCAGGGCCATCTCACCTGGATTCGCGCGTTTCCGATCAGCGTTGCATTTCCCGAGCCGCGTGCGGAATTGCCGCTCGCGCGCACCACCGGCGAAGAACGCTATGAATTATTCAAGGCCCTGGGCGTGGAAGCCACGATCATGGGCGTCGGTGTGGATCGCGTGGATTACACCAAAGGGATTCTCGAACGCTTCCGGGGCATCGAGCGTTTTCTGGAAATGTGTTCGGGATACCAGCGGCAATTCACATTTATTCAAATTGGAGCGCCAAGCCGCACCAATATCAAGACCTACCAGGCATTCATGGACGAAGTCGTCCAGGAAGCCGAGCGCATCAACCAGCGCTTTCAAGCCGGACGCTGGAAGCCCGTCCTTTTTCTGGACCGGCATCACAGCCATCAGGAGATCGACCGCTACTACCGCGCCGCCGACCTCTGCATGGTGACCTCCTTGCACGACGGTATGAATTTGGTGGCCAAGGAGTTTGTCGTCGCGCGGGACGACGATTCGGGTGTGCTCATTCTTAGCACCTTCACCGGGGCCGCTCGCGAACTTCCCGACGCGCTCCTGGTGAATCCTTACGATAGCCAGCAACTGGCCGAAGCCATTCGCCAGGCGCTCGAGATGCCGATCGAAGAAAAGAACCTGCGTATGCAGCATATGCGCCGCGTCGTACGCGAACACAACGTCTACCGCTGGGCGGGCAACTTGCTCTCCGACCTCTGCGAAGTGCGCATCGAAACCCCCGAGCGCGATCGCGTGGAGATCAAGTAATTCGCGCGGGGCCTTGTGCTCCCCACCCCGAATTGAGGGGCGCTCTCACTCAGTCCGAACTCGGATCAGTTCCCGCCGCCAAACGCCCCTCCGCGCATCCAATCCTTGTAATGCCAGTGGAATCCTTCCACTACCGCTTTCTAGTAGGTTTTAGGGCACAGTTCCTGCGGCTTTCCGCGCCGATGATCGCGTGACCCTCCCTACAATGATTCAATGCCTGGAGGCAGCTATGTTTGCCGCTTTCTGCATCTTATTCGCCGACTCGTCTCCAGCCCTTTCGGCGAGCGCCGGCCGGCCTGCGCGTATTTTCGCGGCTGTACTACGGGCGCTTGAAAATTTCCCATTTGATTTAGGAGGAAGGGCTTCATGCACAAATTAGCGGTCTCCGTCATTCTGCTGCTGGGGCTGTCTCTGCCGCTCGCGGCGCAGCAGCCTGCGGCAGCGTCCCCGGAGGCCACACACTTTGACTTTTCTGGCGGTCTTTCGTTGATGCGCTCAAACGCACCGCCGGGCACCTGCGGCTGTTTCACCCTCTACGGCGCCAGCGGCTCTGCGGCGCTCAATTTGAATTCCTGGCTCGGTATCGTGGGCGATGTGGGCTACGTTCGCGACAGCAGCATCACCTCTTCCGACCGTAGCTTGTCCATCCTCTCTTATCTGGTTGGTCCGCGCTTCTCGCTGCGGACGCGCCGGCGCATCACGCCCTTTGCCCAGGTGCTCTTTGGTGACGCGCGCGGCAGCGGCACGCTACTTTCTGGCGCCACGACGCCTGTGACCGACAACGCGTTTGCACTGACCGTCGGCGGCGGCTTGGATTACGCGCTCACCCGCCGGTGGTCGGTCCGCGGCCAAGTGGAATATATGCAGACGCGGTTTCCGAACGAAGTGAACAATCGCGAAAACAATCTGCGCATTTCCTTCGGCGCCGTCTATCACCTCGGCGGACCCACATCCCAGGATCGGCATCACCATTGGTGGTGGCCATAGAAAGTCCAGGTGCGCACCCAGCCCGCTTTGCCGCCAGTTTCACCCAACCGAATTCACGCGCTATCATCTATTGCCATATAGGGATCGCCTTGCTCCGCGTGGTCGCGGCGCAAGCCTGCCCGGAGGGAAGCTATGCCGATTCGGACCGAGTACGTCGATCTCACCGTCAGCGACGCCACCGCCATGCGCGCCTACGTTGCGCATCCGGAAAGCGCAACCCACGCCGGATTGCTCGTCGGCCAGGAAGCTTGGGGAGTGAACGGGCACATTCGCGATGTGACCGAGCGTTTCGCACGCGAAGGATATCTGGCCATCGCGCCCGAGCTGTATCACCGCACGGGTCCCGGTTTCGAGGGACGTTACGACGATATGCCGGCCGCCATGGGGCACGCCCGCGCACTCAAAGAGCCGCAGATGGAAGCCGATCTTCGCGCCGCATTTGATTGGTTGCACGCGAAAGGCAATCTCGATGGGCGCCCGGTTGCGGCGGTGGGATTTTGTCTCGGTGGACGCGCTGCATTTCTGGCCGACCTCACCCTGCCGGTGGCTTGCGCGGTATCTTTTTATGGCGGCGGGATTGCGCCGGGCCAGTCCGGTCCGGGCCTCATCGATCGCGTTCACGACTTGCACGCGCCGATTCTTTTCTTTTGGGCCGGACGCGACAAACACATCGGCATCGAAGGCCCTCGCGCGTTGGCGGACGCTTTGCGCGCAAAAGAGAAAAGTTTCGTCAGCGTGGAATTCTCCGACGCGGATCACGGATTCTTCTGCGACCAGCGCGCCAGCTACCACCCCGCCGCTGCGGCCGAGGCCTGGCCGCTTACCCTGGCGTTTCTGCGTACAAACACAACCAGGCACGAAAAAGCTCGCTCAGCGGATTAGTGCCGGTCCAGCGATTGCCGAATCGAGGCGAGCTGCGAAAGAGTTCCCTCGCTACGCTCGGGATGACAATCGGCACATTTGCGGTTTAGTGGGCTGCGGGACGGCGCTTGGCTTTAATGGTTACGTTGATCTCATCGTTCCGGATATTCGTAAATCGCAGCGACACGAGCCCTTCTGGATCGAGCGAAATAATCGCCGGCACGTTTACCGATTCGAGCATCCAGCCGGGCGGCAGATTCACGACGTTGAGCGGGCGGCCCAGTGTGCGCGTCCAGTTGAGTTCTCCATCCTTCATGGTGTAGCCGACCGGATCGGTGTAGGTTTCCTGCACGCGGACGCGCACGGATTGCCCCTCTCCGATTGGGCGGTCCAATTCGCCCTGTACGGCAATCGAACCGGGTTCCTGCTTTTCGCTGTAGTAGCCGAGCGCGTTGACGTCCTCGCCCTTCACGTCGTAAGTCTTCAGCTCTTTGCCGGTGTCCAAGTCAAACATTTTCGCGTTTGGATCGACTTCGCTGCCCTTGCGCACGAAGCTATGCGCGTATTTCTGGCCGACCCTCGTGATCGTCAAGTCGTGTGAAATCTTGAACTGATGGGTGGAGGGATCGAGCAGCCAATAGGTGATTTTGCGGTCTTGTTCGGCGCGATGAAACTGCGCGCTTGCCACAAAAGGAAGGCAAAGCAGCGCCGCAACCAGGGCAAAGCCCCCCGCCCGCACAGAAGCCCTCTTCATGGCAGCCTCCGCGCCGTGATCTTTACCGGTAATTGGTCGTCGCGATCGTTCAAAAAGCTCAAGTGGACGCGCCCATCCGATTCCGTCGAAACGATGGCCGGTGATGCGCTACCGATCGGCTCCCAACCCGCCGGCAGAATCACCACGTTGCGCTTGATTCCGAGCGGCCGGTCGAAAACCAGCAAGCCATTCTTATCCACATAATAAGAGGGCGCGTCGGTATACGTCTTGTAGATGCGAATGCGCGTTTCGCCATTCTTTGGCACGGGACCCGGCAGGGTCACCTTCAAAAATAAATCCGTGTCCGCGGAGCGCTGGGCCTCGCCCACAGCCTTGGCATCCTTGCCAGTGACGGTTTCAAACTTCAAATCTTGGCCGGTGCCGCGCTCGACCACGCGTTCTTTGGTCGCCGTCGAACCCGGGCGAATCGGGTTGAAGAAGTAGAGCGCGCCCTCTTTGGTCACGGTAACGTCGTAGAGGATCGCGAAGGAGTGCGTGTCCGGCGGATTCAAGTCGTAGACGGTGAAATCATCCGCGGCGGCAGCGGGAAAGCAGATCAGTGCGGCGAGGAGCAGAAATTTCCAGCGCATGGGTTTAGGCCGGGAGTCTATCACGAACTTGCAGGTCATGGCGCTTTGGAAGCGATCACGCCGATGTCCACGATATTTGCACCCTTCTTCATCGTGGGCAGCGCGCAGATGTGCAACACCACGCCAGCCACCGGGGCGCGCGCTTCCTGCACCACCTTGCCGAAATAATCGGTGACGTAACCGACCTCGGCGCCGGCCTCCACATATGTGCCGCGCTTCACCAGCGGATAGAAGATGCCTTCCTGCTCGCCCTCCACGGTCACGGCCTTTTCCATCCACACTGGATGCTCGAGCCGCGGCGCCGCGCCGGGCAGCATCTTTAGATAACGCATCACGTTTAGATTGCCGCGCACCAACGTTTCCACATCGTCCGTTTCACTCACGCCCGCATAGCCGGCTTCGGCAATGATGCTCGGCTTCCCGCGCGTCAAAGCATCGCTCACCAGATATTTCGCCGCATTGGGATCGCGCGGAAAATCGCTTTGGATGATGATGTAATTCAGTCCAAAGGCCAACGCCATCTCGCGCGACGTGGCGTCCACCCTTTCATTGCCGACCGTGGTCCAGTAAGTATAGGGAACCAGGCTTTCGTCTAAATCGCCGCCGTGCAAGTCGATCAGGAAATCGCAGCGCTCCACAATTTGCTTCGTAATCACCCAGGAGGCGCGATCGGTTTGCGAGCCGTCCGGACTGCCGGGATAAAAACGGTTCATGTTCTTTTTATCCACGGGATTCAAGTGCGGCACGATTTGCTGAAACGATTCGTGATTGACGAGCGGAGCCAAAACTACCGTGCCGGAAATTTCCGCGGGATCAAGCCGGCCAATCAGTTTCTCGACGGCGAGGATCGAAGCGTACTCAGTACCGTGGGCGCCGGAAACGATGGCGAGAACGGGTCCCGGCTTGGCCCCGCGAATCACGACGACGGGAATTTGCGTCGCGGCATCGGTGCCGGCGGGCACGTCAAGATAGCCCGTGGCTTTTTGGCCCGCGCTCGCGGTCGCGGTGCCGACGGTGAAGCTTCCTTGTTGCGCACGAAGTGCGGCTGAGAAGGGAAGCGCAGCGAGTAACAGCGCGAGTGATCCGGCGTGTTGCGCGGTGCGACGCATAAGCCCTCCTCGAAACCCCAGCGAATTGACCTGGCAACGATGCGCGGAGGGTAGTGTGGAGACTGCGGAGTGTCAACCCCCCACCCCCCATTTTTCATGTAAATACGGCACGGAAAGGGGTTACAGGATCCGATGTGCGTAATTCACAGAAAACAGGATGGTTGCAAAATACGCATTTGACGATTTTTGGACTGTGATATTGATAATAAAAAGCTTAGAGGTGCGTGATGTACGCGAATGCGCACATGTTGGGCGCGATGTTTCGAAAATTGCTGGGAGTGAGCTTCTGTCGGGGAGAGGTGCTGGTGACCCTGAAGCCAGAAGCGACAGCACGCATGCGGCGGTGTGCTCGGTGATGGTGGCGCGCAGATCCTTCGCTGCGCTCAGGATGACAACGATGGGCGACTAAGCGGCGATATGATGTGATTGGCACCGGGTGCCGTGACGGGACGAAGTCAAAGGCCGCAGGTCTGAAGACCTGCGCTACACAAGCCAACACGTCAGCGACTCAAGATCTAGCAAGCATCGCGATGAGAGAGCCCGCCCGACGAAGAGGCGGGCTTGTTTGTTCTGCGCCATGACTATTCGTGGCGGAGGGCTATGACCGGGTCGACCTTGGCGGCTCGGAGCGCGGGGACATAGCACGCGGCTACGCCGATCGCCAGCAATATGGCTGAAACGGCTACAAAGGTGAGCGGGTCGTTGGGACCGATGCCGATCAGGAAGCTGCGTACGGCGCGTCCCAGGGCTAGCGCGGCCGCGAGACCAACGAGCACGCCCATGCCGATCAAAGTAAAACCCTGCCTGCACACCATATTCAAGACTTGGGCGGGCCGCGCGCCCAGCGCCATGCGAATACCAATTTCGCGCGTGCGCTGCGCGGCGGCATAGGAAACGACGCCATAAACTCCTGTGGTGGCGAGCACGAGACCCAGGATGCCCAAGCCGGCCGTCAAACCCGCTCCGATTTCGTATAGCAGGAAACCGTTCAAACCACGTAAAGAGCCGGACATGCTTTGCACGTTGTAAACCGGCATCGTGGGAGCCAGAGACTCAATGGTTTGGATCGTTTCCTGCGTGATGCTCTCCGGCGAGGCCAGGGCGCGAACCTGAAGCGTGGTGAGCGGTGTGTAATGCTGCGCGATGGGCGCGTAGTAATAGGGACTGGGGGCTTCCGCGATGCTGCCGGTCTTGCTGTTCTTCACGACGCCTACGATTTCAATGAGGTGCTTCGGGTCTTCCAGCAGCGAAAAGTGCCTGCCGATGGCGTCCACGTTCGGCCAGTAGGTCTGGGCCATGGATTCGTTAATGATGGCGACGCGTTCAGAATTCTGCTCATCGCGATCGCTGAATTTGCGGCCGCGGAGCAGCGGAATATGCATCACGTCAAAATAGGCGGGCGAGACGAAATTGTAACCGGCGCTCGGCTTGGTCTGGCCGCTCTCGGCCGGGCGGCCCTCGACCGCGATCGGATCGCCCAATTGAATTTCGCCCATGGGAACCGTGGCGGCGATGGAAGCAGAGCCGATGCCGGGCAGCGCCTGGACGCGTTCCAAAAGTTGGCGATAAAACTCGCGGCCCTGGACTTCGCTATAGCCGATTTCGTGCGGGTCCATGGTGAGGTTCAGAACGTGCTGCCCCTCAAAGCCCAGATCGGAGAAACGCACGTTGCCGAGGCTGCGTATGAAAAGTCCGGCGATGACGAGAAGCACGAGCGAGCCGGCCACCTGAGCGGCCACCAACGCGCTGCGAAGGCGCTGGCGTCCACCGCTCGCCGCGCGATCCCCCTGGTGAAGCATTTCACTGACGTTGGCGCGCGAAGCGCGCAGCGCCGGGACGATGCCCGCCAGGAATCCGGTGGCTAGCGCCATGGCGAAGGCATAGGTGAAGACGCGCCAATCGAAGTGAAAATCAAGAAAAATGGGTATAGAGCTTCTTAGATTGATCGAGCCCATGGCATAGCTGGCCCAGGCACCCAGTAAAATTCCGCCGAGACATCCAAGCACGGCGAGAAGCATACTTTCGACGAGCAATTGGCGAACGAGCCGGCCTCGCGCCGCGCCAAGCGCTGCGCGTACGGCCATTTCGCGCTGGCGGGCCGCTCCGCGGACCAGAAGCATATTCGCCACGTTCAAACAGGCGAGCACCAACACCAAGAATGCCAAGCTGAGAAATATGGCGGCGAAGGTCTTTATAGGGTTCTGCGAAGAATTTGAAGCGGGCCCCTGCGGTCCTAAATGAGTGACGTAAACATGGACACCATCGTTCACATCCGGAGCTGCCTGCACCAACCTGGTGGAAACGACGTTTAAAACCGCTTGCGCTTGTGCCAGGGAGACCCCGTCGCGCAAACGGGCGATGATGAGACCGCCCTCGGCCTGGCGATTCGTCATCATGTCCGGCGCACGGTTCGGCTCCAGAGTGACCATAGCCATGGGTAGAAAGGCTTCGGTTTCCAATGCTGCGAAAATCGTGCGAAAGTCTTTTGGCGCGACGCCAACCACGATTACATCACGGCCATTTACGGAAACGTGCTTGCCGATTACCGAGGGATCGCTCGCAAAGCGATTTCTCCAAACGTTGTAGCTAATAACTATAACCGGATCGGCGCCGGTGACTTTGCCTTCCTGCGGAAGAAGGAAGCGCCCGAGGAAGGGATTTATGCCGGTCAGGCGAAAGAAATTTCCCGAAACATAAGCGGTGAAGATTGGGGCGGTCTTGCCGTCCACGGTGAGACCGTCCTGGCCGAGGTCATAACTCGCCACATCGGAGAAGACGCCGGCGGTTTGGTCCCGAATGTCGTCATAATTCGGATAAGAAAAACCATTGCCGTAGTGGCCTTTCTGCCGATAGGAAAGTGAACTCACCTGTTCGGGATGATTAAAGGAAAGCGGACGGAGCACGATCCAATCCACGATGCTGAAGATGGCGGTGTTGGCGCCAATGCCGATCGCCAGCGTGAGGACGGCGAGCGCGGTGAAGCCAGGGCTCTTGCGGAGCAGGCGCAAGCCGCCGCGCACGTCTTGCACAGTATTTTCCACCAAGTGAAGCTGGCGCGATTCGCGGCATTCGTCCTGATAGGACTCGATACCGCCAAACTCGATGCGCGCTTTGCGGAGGGCCTGCGCGCGCGTCAATCCGGTGCCGATCAGATCGGCGGCCCGCGCCTCGATGTGCTCGCGGACTTCGTCGTCCATTTCGCGCTCGAACTTCGCACGCTGCCGCATGGCCTGGAAGTAAGAACGTAGACGTGTGAACATCTTCAGCCCTCCTGTGGCTTCGCGCGCAAGGCGAAACCAATCGCAACCGCGAGGCGATTCCAGCTTTCCATTTCTTCGCGGAGCCGTTTGCGGCCTGAGGCCGTCAACTTGTAAAACTTGGCGCGGCGGTTATTTTCCGAAGTGCCCCATTCCGCTTCGAGCAAGCCTTGATGTTCGAGGCGATACAGCGCTGGATACAGCGCGCCCTGCTCGGCGAGCAGCGCTCCGTGCGTGATCTGCTCGATGCGCAGGAGCACGCCATAACCGTGCAGCGGGCCAAGCGATACTGCCTTCAGGATCAAGAGATCGAGCGTGCCGGGTAGTAATTGGGCCTGTTCTGACATTCCGGGCGTTCTCCTAAGTAAGTTAGGAGGATACGCCTACTCTCCTAAGCTGTCTAGGAATATGTACGGTTGAGGCGGGCGAATAGTTCCCTCCGGAAAAATAATGTCGAGGTTTTTGAGAATTACATTGTGGAACCCAAATCAAAAGCCGCAGGGCGCAAGGCCCTGCGCTACACAACCCGTTTGGAACTTGCTGATTTGCGCGTGGTAGACTTTTTCGATGCGCTGCTCGAAAACCACGTGGCTTGTGAGCGCCAGCGCCTTCTTTGCGGTGGTGGCGCTAGTCGCCCCTGAAGGGCGGCCACAAGCGCACCCGGCGCCGGCGTCCTATCAACCGGCCTTTTACAAAGACGTGCTGCCGATTTTGCATCAGCACTGCCAGACCTGCCATCGCGCGGGTGGAATTGGTCCGATGCCGCTCGAGACTTACGAGCAGGCGCGCCTGAAATCGCTGGAAATTCGAGGCGAAGTGCAAACCAAGGAAATGCCGCCGTGGTTTGGCGATCCGCGGTACGGGCATTTTTCAGACGACCCTTCGCTGAGCGCAGCGGAAATCCAGACGATGGTGGACTGGGTGGCGGCAGGGACGCCGGCCGGGGACCCCAGCGATGCGCCTGCGCCACGGCATTGGGCGGGCGGCTGGAGCATTCCGCAGCCGGATGAAGTGGTGAAAATGCCCGTCGCGGTGCCGATTCCCGCGCGTGGGACGGTGGACTACACCTACGAAATCGTGCCGACGGGATTTACAGAAGACAAGTGGGTGCAGATGTCGCAGGTACTGCCATCGAGTCCGGAATACGTGCATCACGGAGTGATCTACATCCGGCCGCCGGATTCGAAATGGCTGCGCAGCGCGCCGGTGGGGGTGCCGTTCACGGCTTCGACGCTGACCGATCCGCAAGACCGGCACGACGCACACGGAACGACGAGCGACATGCTGTTGGTGTACGCGCCGGGAAGTTCACCGGACGAGTGGCAAGAGGGCATGGCGAAATTTGTCCCGGCCGGATCGGATTTGATTTTCCAGATGCATTACACGACGAATGGACACGCGGGAAGCGATCAATCGAGCGTCGGGATGATTTTCGCGAAGCAGAAGCCGGCGCAGCGGGTGATCACGCTGCAACTGACGAACGATTCCTTTTTGATTCCTCCCGGAGCGGACAACTTTCCGGTAGAGGTGCATGGCTCGCTGCCGAACGATTGCTTGCTGCTGAGTTTTTTCCCGCACATGCACCTGCGCGGGAAGCGCTTCGAATACAACATCGTGCATGCAGACCACAGTGTGAAGACGCTACTGCTGGTGAATTACGATTTTCACTGGCAACTGAGCTACAGATTGGCGCAGCCGGTGCCGCTCAAGGCCGGGACAGAGCTGCAAGCGATCGCGTGGTTCGATAATTCGGCGAACAATCCGCACAATCCCGATCCGAATCGTGCGGTGCGCTGGGGCGATCAGACGTCTGAGGAAATGATGGTGGGCTTTTTCGACGTGGCCGTGCCGGCGGACGTGGATAAGTGGAAGTTTTTTGTGCGCAAGCCGGCGGGTGATGCGAAGTAATTGCTACGCTGGCCGCCATCGCGTCAGTGTTTTAAGGATTCAGGGGTTGCCGTCCAAACCTGCTGGGCGATGATCCACCGGTTGCCGGTGCTCGTTTTCAGGCGGCGATAGATGGTGAGGTAGCTGCCGGCGGTTTGATAGGGGGCGGCGCCCGAGGTGGGCGTGAGCATTTCGGTGTAAGTGCCGCTGTCGTAGGCGAGATCGCCGGAATCTTCTTCGAAGAGGCTCTTCAGACCGGGATTGCTGGTGACGCTGTCCATAGTCTTCTTGAAGAGCGCGTGGAGCGCGGCTTGGCCCGCGAGGCGTTCGCCGGTCGGTTGCATGAACACGGCGTCAGGAGCGTAGAGCTTCGTGAAGGTATCGAGCTGCTTGGCGCGCAAGGCTTGAATCCAGGCGCTGCGCGTGTTGGCAATTTCCTTGGCCACGCCTGAGAGAGGTTTGGTGACCGGGGCCGGCGTGGACGCGGCCAAAAAAGCGAAAGCCATCAGCAGGATCGCGGCGCGCTGCGCTAATTTCATGAAACCTCCAGAACCCAATCAAAGGGGATGCCATTACTGTAGGTGTGGGCCGATAGCTGGTCAATCCGCGCCTTAGCAAGCGGTGGTGAAACGGTCAGCAGCGCCTGAAACCGTAGCAAGGCGAGCCGGGAACAACACACCTGTACCTTCGTACAGGGGGTTTGCCCTTCCGGGGTGTTAAGTGGGACAGCACAACTTTTACGATTGTGGATGCGCGAATCGGCGCGTTGCCTCACCCTAATTAGAGACATCGGCATCCTATCGAATCGGCGGTGACTTAAACATGCGGAAATACCAATTCATGCTGGCGACGCTGCTCCTGTGCGCGGCTCCGGGCCTGGCGCAAAATAAGCACGACAAGAACCAACAGAAGCAGACGGACAACGCGTTCAATCAAGTGGTGGACAAGATCGTCGCGCGGGAAAACGCGGAGATGGATACGATCCGCGGCTACTCGCCGCTGGTGGAGACGTACATTCAGGATACAAAAGCCGATAAAGAGGAAGGCTGGGTTCCGGATGGCGACCGCTACTTCCTTGCGCGAGTGCAATTTGGCAAAAATATCGAGCTCGAATCGCTGAGCCAGCAGAACGCGCGGGGGCACATGTTCGGCAGCCTGGGAGGTTTGCTCGGCGCGGAAATCCTGCCCAAAGATTTCATCGAAATGGTTTTTCTGGATGCGAATGGCCTGAACCGCCAGGACTACCAGTTTGACTACGTGCACCGCGAATTTCTGGGCGACGTGCGCACGCTTGTCTTCGACATCACGCCGGTGGACATTCACAAGAAAGGGCACTTCGTAGGGCGCATCTGGGTGGAGGATCAGAATTTTACGATCGTGCGCTTCAACGGCGTTTACATCGGAAATTTTCACTTCGATAGTTGGCGCGTGAACGTGGGGCCAAACCTATGGCTGCCGGCGTTTATCTATAGCGAAGAGACGCGCGAGAAACACGCCGAGCGCGGGACGCCTTCGTTCAAGGCGCAGACGCGTTTGTGGGGCTACAACCTCGGCCACAACCAACAAGATTCGGATTTGGCGCAAGCGTTGGCCCAATCGAATTCGCCGAATCGGAAACAGGATGTGCAGGATACGCACCTTAGCGGTGAGCAAGCGGTGCGAAACTGGAAGCGCGAGGCGGAAAACAGCGTGGTGGACCGGCTCGAGCGCACCGGCTTGATCGCTCCAGAGGGCGAAGTCGATAAGGTGCTCGATACGGTGGTGAACAATATCGAGGTGACGAACAACCTCGATATCCAACCGGAAGTGCGCTGCCGCGTGTTGATGACTTCGACGATCGAGTCATTCAACGTGGGCCACACAATTATCATGAGCCGCGGGTTGATTGACGTGCTGCCGGATGAAGCGAGCCTGGGCACGATGCTCGCGCAGGAGTTGGCGCATATCGTGTTGGGACACGGCGCAAATTCGGAATTCGCATTTTTCGATCACGTGCTGCTGTACGACGAGAAGGAAACGTTCAAGCACTTCGATTTTTCGCGGACGAAGGAAGAAGACGATGCGGCCAGCGCGAAGGCGGCGGAGCTCCTAAGGAATTCGCCTTACAAGGATCAGCTCAAGACCGCGCAACTATTTCTTGCGGAGCTGGACTCGCGCGCCAAAGAAGTGCCGAATTTGATCAGCCCGAAAATGGGCAATGCGGTGCTGGCGCAGGCGCCGGTGACGGCCGATAAAGACACGCATGTGGGCGCGCAACAGATTGTGGCGTTGCCGCTCGGAGGGCGTGTGAAACTCGATCCGTGGACGGACCAGCTCGCTCTGATCAAGAGCACACCGGCAGGAAATATTGCCGAGCGCGAGAAGATGCCGTTCGAAGTAACGCCGTTTATGCCGTATTTGACGCGATACAACGCCGCTGTGCCGCAGGCCTCTGCGAACGCGCAGCAGAAGTAGTGGGCGCGGGGCCTCGCGGCCCCGCAGATTACCCTCCGAGAGCAAAGGCCCTGGGCAGGTCTTTTGCCCGCTATCGATCTTTTTCCACGGCACCCTGCCGATAACCGAAGACCCCGAGTACTTCATCAAACAAAGGGAAGCGCCATTGGCATAAAATGGCGGCCGTGCGCGCATGGGCGCGACCTGGGAGCTTTTCGAATGAAGCAAGCCTTGGCAATGATCGGGTTGGGAGTTGGTTTGTGCGCGGCAATCGCAGCGGCGCGGAGCATGGCGCGTGAGGCCGATTCGGGCACGGTATTGACCGGAGCGGCGGCGTTCACCAGCTACGAAAAAGAAAAGCCCGGCGTGACGCGAAAAATCACGGTGGCGGACTTGCCGGCGCCCTTCACGACGAAATCGGTGGCGGCTTTTGCGCGCATCGTGCCCAAGCCGAGCGACGCATGGCCGCAAACGCTGCCCGGTTTCAAGGTAGCGATGTACGCTTCGGGGTTTGACAACGCGCGAGCCATTCGCATGGCGCCGAACGGAGACATCTTCCTGGCGGAAAGTGATCCGGGGAAAATCATCGTGTTGCACGGAATGACGGCGAGTGGCCAGGCGGAGAGTAAAGGCGAGTTTGCCAGCGGCTTGCACCGGCCGTTTGGGATCGCGTTCTATCCTTCGGGGCCGAACCCACAATACGTTTATGTGGGAAACACGGACTCGGTGGTGCGGTTTCCTTATCAGAATGGCGATATGAAAGCGCGCGGCCCCGCGGAGACGGTGGTGAAGACCTTGCCGAACGGCGATGAGGCTACGGGCGGAGGAGGGCACTGGACGCGCGATGTGGTGTTCACGCGGGACGGCAAGAAAATGCTGGTGTCGGTGGGCTCGCGGAGCAATGTGGCCGAAGGGACGGTAGATGATCCGCAGGAAAAAGATCGCGCGGATGTGCTCGAGTTCAATCCCGATGGTTCCGGGATGCGGGTCTACGCCTCGGGCATTCGAAATTGCGTGGGGGAAGCGATCCAGCCGGAGACGGGCGATCTGTGGTGTTCGACGAACGAGCGTGACGGCCTGGGCGACAACCTGCCGCCCGATTACATCACGCACGTGCAGGAAGGCGGATTCTACGGCTGGCCGTGGTTTTATATGGGCGATCACCAGGATCCGCGGCATGCAGGGCAGCATGCGGAGCTACGGGACAAAGTGCTGGTGCCGGATGTGCTGCTGCAACCGCACAACGCCTCGCTCGAAATGACGTTCTACGAAGGAACGCAATTCCCACAGGAATATCACGGCAACATTTTTGCTTCCGAGCATGGCTCGTGGAATAAACAGCAACGCGCGGGATACGAAGTGATCCGCGTGCCAGTGGAAAACGGCAAAGCGACGGGCGCGTATGAGGATTTTGTGACGGGATTCGTGACGCCGGATGGCCATGTGTGGGGACGGCCGGTGGGTATTGCCGTTGCAAAAGACGGCTCGCTGCTTTTTAGCGACGATGCTTCGAACACGGTGTGGCGCGTCGCGTACGTGGGTGGGAATCAATAGCCGCGCGATCTTCGCGGAAGCACCCGAATTTGTGCTACATAGAGTGAGGACGCCAAGGCGTCCACCTACTTGAGCACGGATTCTCTAATCCGAAATCAGATTGCGGAGCGCAACCGTCCGGCCTTTAGCTGGCTTGACGGTCTCTGGCTGATTTTTCTGGCCGGGCTCGCGGTTCTTCCTCCCGTCAACGAAGTTCACAAGCAGCTCATCCTCCTTGCGATCGGCCTCGTGCAGGTCGGGGAAGGCTGGCTGCTCGCGCGGCTGCCGGCCCGCGGTCCGGCTTACATCGTCATACTGAAGATCGGGCTGGCAAGCCTGCTGATCGCGCACACCGGCGAAGTGGCGATCAACAGCCGCTACTACCTGATTTATTACCTTCCGGTGCTAACGGCGGCTGTTTATTTTGGCGTGTGGGGTACGCTTGGCTGGATTGCGCTGACGTCGGCGGCGTATTGTTCGTTTTTGATTCCGGCGTTACAGGAATACACGCTCGAGCCTGACGATGCTACAGAGTTGGCTCTGCGCATCCTCTTCTTTTTCATCGTTGGGGTGCTGGTGAACCGGCTGGTGATTGAAGTACGGCTGCAGACGCTGCGCTACCAAAGGACGGCGGAAGCTTTGGCAGAGACGAATCGCCAACTGGAAAGCGCGCAGGAGGAAGCGCGGCGCTCGGAGCGTTTGGCGGCGCTCGGGCACATGGCCGCGGGGCTGGCGCACGAAATTCGCAATCCGCTGGGGGTGATCAAGGGTTCCGCGGAGATGTTGAGCCAGAAGGTTGCGGGAACGAATCCGCTGGCAAGCGAACTCGCGGGGTACATTTCGAGCGAGGTGAACCGGCTCAGTTTGTTTGTGACGCGGTTTCTGGATTTCGCGCGCCCGCAACAGATCAAACTAGTTCCACATTCGATCCCGGAGCTTCTTGATAAGTCTCTTACAGTGGTGGCCGAGAGATATGCCGGTTCACCGGTGCGGGTGGTTCGCGCCTTTGCGCCGGGGCTGCCGGCCGCGTTTGTGGACGCGGAACTGTGTGAGAGCGCCTTTGTAAACTTGATCCAGAACGCCTATGAAGCGATGGGCGATTCCGCGGGCGAATTGCGCGTCGAGGCCGTGGAGAACGAGCGCGAAGGGCGGAAGGGAATCGAAGTGCGCATCAGCGATCGCGGCCCGGGAATTCCAGAGCCGCAACGCGAAGAAATTTTCAATCCGTTTATAACCACGAAGAAAAGTGGTACAGGCCTCGGTCTTTCAATTGTTTCGAAGATCGTGGATGCGCACCACGGTTCGATTCGCGTTGAAGAAATGCAGGGCGGTGGCGCAACCTTTATACTCTTTCTGCCGCTCGAGCCGGCTGCGCAGGATCCGGCGGGAAAGACCAAGCCATAGCGATGCCCACGATATTGATCGTTGAAGACGAATCCAAGATGCGGCGGCTGCTCGAGCTGAATCTGGGCGACGACGGTTTTACGGTGCTTTCCGCTGACAGCGCGGAAGAAGGGCTGAAGATTCTCGGCAAAGAAAATGTGGACCTGGTGGTAACCGACCTGAAGCTGCCTGGCATGAGCGGCCTGGAGTTTCTGCAAGCGGCGAAGCGGAATGATGCCTCGCTCCCGGTGGTGGTGATGACGGCATTCGGTACCGTGGAAACGGCGGTGGAGGCGATGAAGACCGGCGCGAGTGACTACGTGCTGAAGCCATTTTCGCTCGCCGAAATGCGCATGGTGGTGCACAAAGAGCTGGACGTGCACCGGTTGCGCGAAGAGAACCGCTCGCTGCGCGAAGCGCTCGGACAAAAATACGGTCACCCGAATGTAATCGCCACGAGTCCGGCTATGCAGCAGGTATTGGCCACCGTGGAGCGGATCGCTACCACGAATTCGACCGTGCTGTTGGGCGGGGAGAGCGGAGTTGGCAAGGACTTGATCGCCCGCGTGATCCACCAGAAATCGCGGCGCGCTTCCGGGCCCTTTGTAAAAATCAATTCGACGGCCATTCCCGAAAACCTATTGGAAAGCGAGCTTTTTGGATACGAAAAGGGAGCGTTTACGGGCGCAACCACGACGAAGCAGGGCAAATTCGAATTGGCCGATAAGGGCACGCTCTTTCTCGACGAGATTGGCGATGTGCCGGCGTCGACGCAGGTGAAGTTGCTGCGTGTTTTGCAGGAGCGGGAATTCGAGCGCCTGGGTGGGACGCGCACGCTGAAAGTGGATGTAAGGCTGATCGCGGCAACGAATCGAGATTTGCGGGCGGCGCTGGAAGAGGGAACGTTTCGCCAGGATCTTTATTACCGGTTGAATGTGGTCCCGATCGACATTCCTCCGCTCCGGCAGCACAAAGAGGACATACCCGAGCTTGCGAAGCTTTTCCTCGAGCGGTTCGCAAAGGAGTCGGGCAAACCCTGCACCGGGATTTCCCCCGGAGCGTTGCGCGTGTTGACGAGTTTCCATTGGCCGGGAAATGTGCGCGAGTTGGAAAACATTATCGAACGTTCCTGCGCACTCGCGCGGGGACCGGTGCTCGAAGCGGAAGATATCCATCTCGACGCCGAGCGCCACAAACCTGCTCACGCGGGTGATGCCTTTTTGCCGCCGGGCATGACGATGGACCAATGGGAAGAGGAAATGATCCGCGAAGCGGTGAAGCGGAGCGGTGGGAACAAGAGCCAAGCCGCACGGTTACTCGGGCTTTCTCGCAACGCTCTGCGATACCGGCTCTCGAAAATGGGTATCGAGGACGACCCCGAAAAAGAGGCCGAGGAACACGGCGCGACTGGCTGAAATCCACCATCTGCGGTGGATTCAAGCCGCCCATTAGCGGGACTTCCCTATCGCCATATTCCAGATTTTACGTAAACAGTTAATTCTAAACAATTTATATAGGCTCGCAGACGAGCCTTGTTTGGCAGCCGTCTTGCCATTGTCATTGTGCGCTCTGAATGAGCGAGCGCAGGTATTGCCTCACGTCTGGGGAAGAACATGGGGATCACGATGACGAAGAAACTTCTAGCAGGGCTGGTAGTGGTGCTGATGGGAGCCTTGGGCGCCGTTCACGCCCAGGACACACAAGCTCCGCCCCCGCCCGATACGCAACAACCGTCGGCGGCCGCACCCGCGCCGGGGAACAATACGACTGCGGACACGGGCGTGGCGCGCATCAGCTTTATACGAGGCGACGTTTCCACGCAGCGCGGCGACTCCGGCGACTGGTCTGCAGCGGCAATGAACCAGCCCGTGGTTGCTGGAGACAAGGTATCCACCGGCGCAAGCGGACATGCGGAAGTGCAGCTCGACTACGCTCACATTCTGCGCCTGGGCGATCAGTCGCAGGCGAAGGTCGCGGCGCTGGCTGATGGCCAGATCCAAATTCAAGTCGGACAGGGCGTTGCGAATTTTTCCACGATTCGCGGCGGAAATAACGGGCAGGTGGAGATTGACACTCCCAACGTGGCCGTCCACCCCAATGGGGAGGGCAGCTTTCGGATTCAGGTGAATAGCGATCAGGAAACGCAGGTGACCGTGCGGCACGGCGAAGCGGATGTATCCACGCCGGAAGGCAGCACGCACATTAAAGAGGGCGACCTGATCACCGTGAAGGGTTCCATGTCCGATGCGGAATACAAGGTCACGGAAGCCGTGCGGATGGATGACTTCGACCGCTGGAACAACGACCGCGACCGCACGATCCAGCAGGCGAGCAGTTGGAAGCACACGGATCAGTATTACACCGGTTCGGAAGACCTCGATAATAACGGCGTGTGGACGGAAGTGCCTGACTACGGCCAGGTGTGGGTCCCGAATGAGCCGACCGGCTGGGCACCCTATCGCGACGGCAATTGGGTCTGGGAGCCTTATTGGGGCTGGACGTGGGTTTCCGCAGAACCTTGGGGCTGGGCACCTTATCACTATGGGCGCTGGTTCGCCTATGGCGGCGTATGGGCTTGGTGGCCGGGTCCCGTTTATGGCGGCTTCTACCGGCCAATCTGGTCGCCAGCCTACGTATCTTTCTTCGGGTATGGCGGCGGGTTTGGTGTTGGAATCGGTTTCGGTTTCGGGTCAGTAGGCTGGTTCCCGATCGGCCCCTGCGATCCGTTCTTTCCATGGTGGGGCGGATGGGGCGGGCGGTTTGGTTATGTTGGTTTTGGCGACTGGGGCCGGTGGCGCGATTACGGCGGCTTCGGCCCATTGCATGGCGGCGACCGCTTCTCGAATTTCCGGTTAGCCGAGCACAACGATTTCGGCCGAGCCGGCATTTCGTCGGTAGCGCGCGATAACTTCGGTCGTGGCAACGCCAGGCCAGAGTCGTTTCGAGGCGGATCGCTGAGCAATGCGCGGGTGATGACCGGCAACGTGCCGATCTCTCCCACGCGAGCGAGCCTCTCCGCTTCAGGACGCGCGGCAAGCCCATCCACGATTCGCGGCAATTCGTCCCAGCGTTTCTTTGGGCGTAGCGCCGCGACGTCAACGCGATCGTTTAGCCAAGAACAGGGACAAGTGCGGCAGGCGATTGACCGCAGCAATGGCGCATCGTCCACGCGTGGCAGCGGCAATGTGGCGGGCGACCGTCCGGGCGTGAATTCGCGAACGAATGGCTCGTCTGGACAGGCGCGCTCTTTCGAGGCACAGGGTAACAGCGATCGGCCGTCTTCGGCGCGTTCGTCCGCGGGAGCGACATCCGATGGCTACCAGCGGTTTACGCCGCAGTCCGGCGCGTCGAGCCACGGCAATTCCGGAAGCTCGGCTAGCCGGCCAAGCCTTGGAGGATCTTCGCGGCCGTATGGCAACTCCGATGCATACCGCGGTTACGCAGGCGGGTCTTCGAGGCCGTCGTATGGGAATTCCGATCCGTACCGGGGCTATGGCGGTTCCAGTTCGTCACGACCGCCGCTGAACATGAGCCGGCCGATCGTGACCCCGCGCAGCTCCGGTTCTTCTGGCAGCTCTCGCGGGTATTCTGGTGGGTCAACCCGGGGAAATTCCAGCGGCAGCAGCAGCCGTGGAAGTTCTGGTGGGCATTCCTCTAGCGGGGGGCACGGGGGCGGGCACGGACACTGATTCCGGCGTTCCGCTTCCTCGTTGAAAAGCAAAGCGGCGGTCGATCACTCGACCGCCGCTTTTGCTTTTTCCGAGACAGCTTCACGGTTAGAACGAAATGCGCGCGCCCAACTGCAGTTGGCGCGCTCCGATGAAGACTCCGTTGTTGGCATTGGTAAGCTGCCCGAACGAGGTGGTGTTATACGAAAGCGTCGGAGCCGCCAACGTGCCTCCCGTCGTATAGAGCGTACCTGTAGCTGCCGTGTAGTCTACGTGATTGAAGAGGTTGAACGCCTCGGCGGTGAATTCGATCCGCGCCCGCTCCCAAATCTGGAAGCTTCGGCCGATGCGAATGTCCGTATTCACCGTTGGGGGGAGAAAGCTGCCGTTCCTCTCCACAAAGGGCACGCGCGTTGATGTTTGACCGCCTTCGGGGCCGGAGTTTACGACTGCTGTCGATCCCGAAGGTGGGTTGCCAGTAATCGTCGCGGTAAATGGAACCCCCGATTGCGCTACCTGCTCGAGTGACATGTGCCAGCCGCCGAGCACCCACCGATTAAAGGCGTTCGAGCTGTGCTCAAAATACGGCGGCTGCCAAATCACGGCGGCAACGAAGCGGTTTTTCACATCCAGCGCTGAGTTGCCCCGCTCTAAGGCCAAATTGTAGGGGTTGACCGGAGTGTCGCTGGTGATGGCAGCGGAAGAAGCGCCGTCATCGGTGTTCGTCGAATACGTGTAGTTCATGTTGAACTGCAGGCCTCCTTGCATCCGGCGATTGAACTGACCGACGACGCCGTTGTAATGCGAAGTGACGCATGTGCAATACATCACCATCTGCTGGTAATTCGGATTGGGCCGAGTTCCGGAAAAGAACGGCAGAGTTTCGACCACCCCATTGAGCGGACCGCCGCTAATCGTGTAATTGATGCTGGTAGGCTGCGGCAGATTGGTGTCAATGCCGGTGGGGAGAAAGCGACCGATGCTGCCGATGTATGAAACCGAAACTACGGTGTTTGGCGTGATCTCGTGTTCGAGAATCGCGTCGAATTCCTCGGCCATTGGCAGGCGCAAGTCCGACGGAAAGTACGTGATGCTCGGTGCTCCAACACTGGCGTTGTAAGTGGCAAGTGTGTTCGGATAGAGAGGTACCCCCGGTGTGGCCACGCCTCCGGACGAGGTCGGGAAAATCTGGGCGTTCACTTGGCTGCCTGCGACACCCGTAAGGGTCATTTCTTCATAGATCTGTTCATTGGTGATGCGGCCGTAGAAGACACCCGCACCGCCGCGAAGAACCGTCTTGCCGGTGCCAAAGATATCCCATGCCATTCCAAGGCGGGGACCCCAATCCTTGTTGTCGGTGGGGAACGTGGTTGTTTGAGGAATCGCAGGGTTCGAAAGGACTGGTGAGGGGAGGTTCTCGCGATCCCAACGAAGTCCGAGGTTCACGGTAAAGCGCGTTGCGACGTGCCAGTCATCCTGAACGAAAATCCCAGATTCCAGGGTATCGACGTTGAAACTCAAAGGTCCGAAGGTTTGATAGTACTTGTTGTAGCAAGGAACATACGTCGTGCCCCCCGCAAGGGTCGTGCAAACTCGTCCCCCGTTAATGTTGTCTACGGCCGCTATATAGTCACTAAGGAAATCCTGGTAGTAGGTGTAGGAGTACTCGCCATATTGGTCGCCGGCTGCGTAGCTATTGAGGTAATCGCCCACGTGGGTGATATCCACGCCAAATTTTAGAAAATGCTTGCCTTTGTTCCAGCTAAGAGTGTCAGCACCCTGAATACGCCGTTCGTCGGGATAGGCTGTCCGAGGCAGATAATAGGGAGCGCCGATTGTCCAACTGCAGGCGAACGAAGCGCCAGTAGTAGTAACCCCGCAGCCATTGATGTCTAGCTGGGGAGATAGGCCGGTGAGCGGACTCACGGGCTCTCCCGCTCCCGCCGGACTTGCGAATTCGAACTCGAAGTCACGGCTGTAAACAAAGCGGGCCTCATTGGCAATGCTCGGGCCGAAGGTGTGATCCCAGCTCGCGACCCCACGAGAGGCATGGACGTAATCGTTTCCGACACTATCAACCGACCGAGCGACAACGCTGCCTGTCTGCACGCCAAAAGGAGAGTACCAACGCACTCTGTTGTAGGACAGGCTGACCGAGTCGTGTTGGGTTGGATGCCAATCAACTTTCGGAAAATAAATCGTTTGATCGCCGGAGCGGGGAGCCGTTCCCGTCGTCGAATTGACCAAGGAGACTGCGGCATTGACTTGCGCCTGGGTAAAGCCGCGACACGCTAAGACTTGACCTTGCGTCAGGAACGAACCCTTTGGGTTCGCAGACGATCCACTGAGAGTCACAGTGTTTGGGCAGCCTGTCGTTGGCGGCGCGACCACAATCGGCGTGAAAAAGTTATTGGGGGTTCCGGGAATGTCCACCAGGGGGAACTTGTGGATCTGGTCGTCAAAATTGAAATAGTAGAAGAGCTTGTTCTTGATGATCCAGCCGCCGATATCGGCGCCAAATTGCTGGCGCTCGTCTTCGGGTTTAATCGGGACAACCGCGTAGGAACCGTTGGATTGAAGGACCGCCCCGTTTGCAAAGGGCGCATAGGCGCCGCCTATGTTGTTGTCGCGGTTGAAGTAGAAAACATCGCCGTGAATTTGATTCGAACCACTCTTGGTGACCGCGTTAATGATGCCGCCGACAGCGCGGCCGTATTCCGCCGAATAGTTGTCAGTGGTCACCTGGAATTCCTGGACGGAGTTCAAACTGGTCGAATAAGCCATACGGGTTCGACCGACCTCTTCCGCGAAAAACGCTTCGGTGTTTGCCGCGCCATCTATAGTGTTGTTGTCGAAAATGTAGGAAATCCCGCGATAGCTGACGTCACCAAAGGTGCCGTCGGGCACGGCTCCAGGTGTCGCTAGCGCAAAATTCGACCAGCGGCGGGAGTTGATCGGGAGATTATTGATGGCCGTCTGGTTCATATCGGTGGCGAAGACGCTCTGTTCGGTGTTGATCACGGGCGCTTCGCCAGTGACGGTGACGGTCTGCGATTGGCCGGCGACACCCATTTCGATGTTTACCGGCGTCACCAAACCGACCTCGACGACGATTCGCGGCTGCGTATTCGTGGCGAAGTTCGCCGCGCTAACCTGCACTTCATAGGCCCCTGGCTGCAAATTGTCGATCACGAAACGCCCCGCTCCATCGGTGGTAGCCGTGGAGGTGGCATTGGTGGCCAGGCTGCGCGCCGTAACGGTCGCGCCTGGAATTGCGGCATGCTGCGCATCGGTGATCGCTCCGCCAAGAGCGCCGAAAACCTGCGATTGTCCTCGCACCACGAAGCAGAGCGCCAGCAGCGTCACTGCCGCGGCCGCGAATCGATAAATCAGATCACGCAAACTCAGTTTCATTCGACACCCCTTTTGAGATCGCTCGGATCGAAATTGCTTCGGAACAGATCACCACGTGTTACATCTGGCGGCTAGATTCGCCCCCGCCGCTTCAGACATAAGTTATGAGCGCAATACTCCCCATCATTGGGTCGGATTTGGACTACAGGAAATAGGCAGCCAAACACCCCGTTTGACGCGACTTCGAAACTCACCCCAGCAAAGCTCGGAGATTATGCGTCCAGTGTGAAAGCAGTGTCAACCCAGAGTAAACGATCCGGAAAAGCGGGGTATAGGAATTTGAGGGACAACACAGAGACCTGCTACTGAGTTCCAGGGGCTTTCGGCCGTTCCTTGGTGTTAACGCTGAAGAGTATAAAGTTACTGAAATCATGCTGTTGGCGGAAGAAGTGGCCCCGGAAGCGGCTGTAAACTTCCGCACTCGCCGGAAGCCAAAGTTTCCTTTGGCCATCCGGGAACTTTACGGGCGCGTATTCAATCGCCGTATGCTCGTATTCAAGGGCGATAGGCTGGATGGGCTCGATCAAATCGGTCTCTAGATGGAGGGGTTGATAAGTGCTCGCAGAGATCCAGGCCCGACCCTTGAGACGCGCCGGATAGCTGCGATTGCCGATTTCCCAATCGTGGATTCTTGCGGGGACGCCAGCGCGCTGTTCGAAGTGGACTTGCCAAGAAGGCTTGCCGTGCCATTCACCAAGGCCTTCGCAGACAAAAGTGAAATCCTTTTCGTAGTCAGGATGGAAAACGAGCGCCAGCGCCGGCAGACCCTCGGTGGCAAGAGCGCCTGGGAACTCGCTCACGGAGAAACTACCATCGCGCATTTCGTCCACGACGATCACGTTTGGCCGCGGATGCTCGAGCGCGGCGACGTAATTGAACGAGCGATGGTAGGACTTTCGGGTGACGCCCGCCGCGTCAAGTTCATCGTGTATCACATCTTCGGTGGCGGAGAAGCGCTCGAGAGCGACGACGAATTCTCGTGTGCGGCGCGAAGCTCCCTCCAAAACCTGTGGGAGAGAACAGGGGATCGTGGCATTGACAGGTGGCACCGCGTCGTCTACTCCGCGAGGCAAATGGAGCATGGAACTTGGGGGCACGTCGGCGAACAAGTTCCCTGCAACGGCGGCTCCGAGCGGAAGTAGCGCAATCGTTTCTACCTTGGTGGGAGTTGTGGAAGTTGTACCGAGCGCATCGAGCATCTGTTTGGCGCGGGGAGAGGCCGGGCTGCTTGGATACTTGGCCAGGAATTCCTCGAGCGTCTTGCGCGCGGCGTCGCGATCCCCCGCAATCGCCTGAGCGCGCGCGAGAGTGATCTGTACGCCCGCGGCCTTCTCCTTGCCCAGTTCGAGCGATTTTACCGCGTGAAACTTGGCGCGTTCGGCGTCGCGATTTGCGATCAGATAGGCTTCGGCGATCAGCCAGTGGGCGCGCCATGATCCGGGTTGAACGGAGAGGGCCTGCTCGAGATGCGGTATGGCGCCGGCCGCCTCATTTGACGACAAAAGCAAGTTGGCCAATTCGATCTGGGCAGCCGCGTAGCCCGGGAAAATTCCGATCGCCATTTCCAGGTGACTGCGGGCGCCGGCGGCGTCCTGCACAGACATCGCGTAGAGGGCGGCAACGAATTGGACATCTGGATTCCCGGGCGCGTGCTTTAGGATGTAGGCCAGATGGGGGGCCGCTCCGGTGTTATTGCTCGAGCGCATCGCCGCGAGGGCTAAGTCGAGTTCCTTACGGGATTTTCCGACGAGTAAAGGAATCCCGGGTTTTTCTAATTGGGCCTCGTTATCCGGGGAATTGTTGTCTGCTTTGAGGCCCATAAAGGAATTGACGATCCCGTTGTTCCCCATGACGGTCACGTCTTCGCTGGCGCCCTTATACCCGGCAGCGCTCACTTTGATGGTGTAGTTCCCTCCAGGGACGCCGTTGAATTGCGCGATCCCGCCGGCACCGGTGGTGGTCTGATAGCCTCCAGGATTATCTAAGGAGGTGAGAATCACCAGGGCCGGGACCGCCAAGGGACCACCATCAAGCTCCTGCACGTGCACGATCACTGCAGACAGATCACCGATGGCAGTGCCGGTATTTAGCCCCACGACGGGAACTGCACCCCGGCTCTGGGCAAGCGTCCTGACCGGCGCCATCGAACCCAGCATGACCAAAAGCATTGCTGATTTCAGAACCTTAGGCAACGCGACCTTCGCCATGGAACCTCCGGCGGCCGTTCTCCGAGGTGCCCCGGGGCAGATGGGAGGAGCCAGAGAAAAAGTGCTGCGAGTATACGCCTATGAGCGAACCCTGGCGAATATCTTTGGCCTGAACGACCAGAGATTCATGTTGCCGTCGTGCCTCCTAGGTTGGAGTGCCGCAACGGATAAAGCGGGCTTCCATCGGCACCTGCTTGATGTACAATCCACGGAGCGCAAGCCCGAGTGGGCCCGGTCTTATGCTAACGAGCGAATGACGAGCCATATGGCGCATTTTTTCAGGGACCGCATGCTGGAGCGCGGAGACTCCCCACAACCGGCGAACCTCGGCCCGCTCGAAGAGGGCGTGATGGACGTCTTGTGGACGCGTGGAGAAAGCAGCGTTCGCGACGTCGCGCAGAAAATCGAGCGCCCCTTGGCATACACCACCGTGATGACCACCCTCGATCGGCTCTTCAAGAAACGGCTGCTCGATCGGCGGAAAGAGGCGCGAGCATTCCTATACTCTCCACGGCTTACGCGGACGGAGTGGGAACGTACCCGAGCGAACGATTTGGTTGCCGGCTTCCTGGCGGGGTCGGAACGCTCGCGGGATTTGTTGCTCTCCTGTTTTCTTGACGCGATGGGCGAGCACGACGAAGCGCTCCTGGCCGAACTGGAGAAGAAAATTCGCACGCAGCGCAGGAAGCTGGTGCGGCGAGCCCAGACATCATGAGCCTGCCCTATCTATTAAGGCTATTCTGTCTGTGCGCCGCTTCTTTCTTTCTGGTGCACCTTGTATGCGGCGTTGCTGTGTCAACATTCGCCCCGGTGGCGAGCCGCTGGGCGTTTTCCATGCGTCCGCGCGTGGCGGTGCGATTCCTGTTCTCATTGCGGCTGCTTCCAGTTCTCGCCGCGGCGCTCGTTACTTTCGCGCTGTGTGTGCCCAGCTATCTGTGGCTGGAGCCGGCAGCTACGCGCGAAGAGGTGGGTTGGCCATTCTTGGCGGCGGCCATTCTTGGAGTTTCCCTTTTTGGTGTTTCGGCGACACGTGTATTCCGCGCTTTAGACAGCACGGCGCGCTTTACGAAACAGTGTAAACGCGCGGGCTGCGATCTGCGCATTCCCGGCGAAACGTCGCCGCTATTGTTAGTGGAAAGCCAAGCGCCGATTCTCGCTCTCGCGGGTGTCTGGCGGCCGAGATTGGTGATTTCGCGGGCTGTGTTCGAAGCTCTTTCGCGCGACCAATTGGAAACGTCGCTCAGTCACGAACGCGGCCACCAGTTGTCGCGCGACAACGTAAAGCGTCTTCTTTTGCTGCTAGCTCCGCCGATGCTACCGTTTGTGGCGGGATTTGAGGCGCTTGAACAGGCATGGACACGACTATCGGAATGGGCCGCCGACGATTTCGCCGCTGCGGAAAACCCCAACCGCTCCCTTTCGCTAGCCTCAGCCCTGGTGCGCATCGCGCGGATGGGGGCGCCGCCCAGGCTTTCTCGCATCTGTACTACCCTCGTCGGCGAAAGCTCCGACTTAGCCGAGCGCGTCAACCGCCTGTTGCAGCCGGCGAAGTGCATTCCGGAACCGCGCGTGGGGTTGCGCTTGCTGGCCACGAGCGTGGTCTCACTCCTGGGAGTGTTCGTTGCCGGTATCGTCGTGCGCCCCGCGACCCTGAACGCCGTCCACGAACTGCTCGAACGGTTCATCCATTAGCTAGCGTCCCTGGGCATTCGCCAGCGGCTCAGGCAGCGACCGCTGCGGCGCTATTTCGCGCTCGTGTATACTCAAACTCCTGCACATGTATCCCTTCATTCATCTTGGCCCAATTCGTTTAGGGACGTACGGCATCATGGTGGCCGTCGCGCTGATCGCAGCTTTTTACGTCGTGCAGGCCGATTTGCGCCGGCGTGTGCTTAATGCCGATCCCAATCTCATCATTGGGCTGACCGGGTTGGCCGGGTTGGTGGGTGCGCGTCTTTATCATGTACTCGAAAGCCCCGGCGAATTCTTTGCCGATCCTTGGCCACAACTCTTCAGCACCATGGGTTTTGCATGGTTTGGTTCGGTGATCGCCGGATTTATCACGCTGCTGCTGATCGCCCGCCATTACCGGATACCCGCGTTACAAATGCTGGACGTGGCTTCGCCCGCAGCGGCGTTAGGCTACGGTATCGGCCGCATCGGCTGCCTGATTTCCGGCGACGGCGACTACGGCACGCCAACGTCGCTACCCTGGGGCATGAGTTTCCCAAACGGCATCGTGCCGACGACCGAACGCGTGCATCCGACTCCGATCTACGAACTTCTGGCCTCGGTGGTAATTTTTTACATCCTCTGGCGCTTGGGAGCTCGCTGGATGCGTGACCCTCGATCGATTGGCAAACTCTTCGGCGTCTACCTGATACTCAGCGGCGTTGCCCGCTTCCTGGTCGAATTCATTCGCTTGAATCCGCGTTCTTTCCTTGGCATGACGAACGCGCAAACGGCCAGCTTAGTCGGCACGATCGTGGGCGCCTTTTTGCTCGTTCGTCACCGAAGCATTCACCAAACCTGAAGGTCTTGCGTTGAGCTGCGTCGCTTGTTCGTGTTTACGCATCAGATTTGCAGACCGTTACAGACTTCGCAGGAGGGACCTCTGTGAAACGCCCAGCCGGAATCACCGTTCTGGCCATACTGATCTTCTGCGGTGCAGCGCTTTGCGCTGTTGTGGGAATTCTTTCGTTTGCCGGCGGAGCTTTTATCGCGAACAACATTCAGAATCCGGCGCTGGAAAGGTTCGCATTGAGCGGGGGAGCATTCCTCGGTGTCTACGCCCTTTGTTTCGCTGGCCTGTATGGCATCACTGGGTTTGGCCTCTGGACGCTGCGTGGATGGGGGCGCGTCATGGGCATCATTCTGGACGTGCTTTGGATGGTAGTCTTCGGCTTAGGCTTGGCCCAACTGTTCCCGGCCGCGAATCGCTGGGTTCTTGCGGAATACATCATCTATCTAGCGATCAGCGTGGCGGTGCTGTGGTATTTCTTCCGGCCCAACGTAAAGCAGGCGTTTGCCAAGGCGCAATAGCGCCCCACAGCAAGCTGCGGGGATTGCATTTCCTATTACACAAGCTACCCTAGCGGGTACCTGAAGGCGCGGTTGAAGCGCTCTGTGGTTTGCCGTCCAGTCCGTAGACTTCCACCGGACCATATTTTTCCATTACCGATTTTATTTTGCTGGCGTCTCCGACGGCTACGATCTGCATCGTGTCCGGGTTAATGTATTTTTCCGCAACGCGCTGAACATCGTCCGCCGTCACGGCCGAAATCTTCGCCGGGTACGTATCCCAATAATCGGCCGGGAAACCGTAGAGCTTGGTGATGATCGCATAGGTCACAAGTTGCGCCGCGTTCTCAAGCGAAAGCGCAAAAGTCGCCACCACGGCGTGCTTCGCGTCTTCGAGTTCGGCTGCAGGCACTTTCTCGTTGCGAATGCGGTTTAGTTCCTTGAGGAATTCCGTCATCGCGCCATCAGTGACGGCGGTGCGGACGTCCCCGCCCGCGCGCCACGGCCCCGCGTACTTCAGCGCGGTCAGGCTGCTGTAAACGCCATAGGTGTAGCCCTTATTTTCGCGCAGATTCAAAAACAGCCGGCTCTGCGGACCGGCGCCAAAAATCTGGTTTAAGACGATCAGTGGGAAATAGTCCGGGTTATGACGGTCGACGGCGATATTACCCATGGCAATGGTGGTTTGTACGGAGTCGGGCCGATCGACGAGATAAATTTTCCTCTCTGCCGCCGGATTCGGGCTACCGCTGACTGGCTCCGCGAGGTCGGTCTTCTGCCAACCGGCAAACCACTGTTCCAGTTGCGGGATCAGGGTTGCGGGCTTTACATCCCCGGCAATCGCGAGGACGGTGTTTTGCGGCACGTAGTGTTCCCGGCGCCACCGTGCGAGGTCGTCGGAAGTCATGGCCTCGAGGGAACCAGGCGTGGTGCTCGTCACTGCGGCCGGAAACGAGCCGTACACCGCGCGGTTGAAACGTTCAGTCGCGAGGAATCCGGGCTGCGTGCGCTGCTGTTTGAGAGATGCTTTGCTGCGCTGCTTCAATTTTGCCAGCTCCTCAGGAGAAAAGGTCGGATGAAGCAGCACGTCCGCTGCCAACGTAAACCATTGATCGAAATTATCGGAAAGCCCGGAAGCAGCAATGACGGTGGACGACGAACCAAACGAAGCGCTCGCGGAAATGTTTGCGCCCATGCGCTCCGAATCTTCCGCGATCTGTTGACTTGTGCGCGACGCGGTTCCGAGCGTGAGCATTTGCGCAGTCAAGCTCGCGAGGCCGGGGCGTTCGGCTGGTTCAAAAATGGGACCCGCGCCGGAGATTTGCATCTGCGTGGTCACCACCGGAAGCCGATGATCTTCAAGAATCAGGACCGTCAACCCGTTGGATAGTTTCGTCTCCGTGGGCTTAGGCAACTTCACTCGCAGAATCTCTTTTGAAACGGGCGCGCGGTTTTTGCGCTCCACCTGGCTGAGTGGAATGCTCTTAGAGCCTTGCGGCGCCTGCGCCCACACTCCGGCGCTGCATGCCAAAGCGGCCGTTGCGGCCGCAACGAGCGCGGTTCGGACCGTTCGAGAAGAGATAAGTCGTGGAGTGTTCATCGTCATTTTCCTCGCGGCCTAGCGGCCCGAACTCGAAGCCGCGGAAGCGGCCTTTGGCATGGTGATCAGGACGGTGCGATTGTTCTGCGTCAGGTATTGCTCCGCTACGCGCTTCACGTCACCAGGCGTGACCTTATGGTAGTTGTCAATCCTCGTGTTGATGAGACCGGGATTGTGATAGTAGACCGCGAATTGCCCGATCAGCACCGCCCGGCCTAGCGTGCTTTCGTCCTCACGGATGAGGTCGGTGCGGTCTTCCATCACCACTTTGTCGACTTCTTCCTGGGTGACGCCTTCCGCCTTTACTCGCTCAACGTCAGCCTCAATCGCTTTCTCCACGCCACCGACGTCTTTGCCTGGCCGCACCAGCGCAGTTAGATGAAACAACGAAGGCCCGCGGGATTCTTCCGGCCCCCCAGAAAGGTTCACGGCTACTTCCTTATCCTCGACGAGTTCTTCGTAGAGCCGCGAAGACCGCCCTTTCACCAGGATATCGCCGAGGACATCGAGCGCGTACCAGTCCGGCGTTTCCGCCTGCGGTACTTTGTAAACGATATCGAGACGCGGAAGCTGTGCGAACCCGTCGTCGATCGTTTTGCGGCGCTCGGCTGTTTGCTTCGGCTCCGCCATATCGGGCTGCGGCGGGGCGGGTTGCCGCGGAATCTCTCCGAAGTATTTTTTGACCTTGGCCAACGCCTCCGCCGGCTCAAAATCACCCACCAACACCAGCACCGCATTATTCGGCGCGTAGTATGTCTTGAAGAAAGCCGCCACGTCCTGCACCGAAGCAGCGTTCAAATCGGCCATCGAGCCGATCGTCGAATGCTGGTAGGCCGGATTGTCGTAAGCCATTTCGTCCAACACTTCGAAGGTTTTGCCGTAGGGCTGATTGTCCACACCCAAGCGCCGCTCTTCCTGCACGGCATTGCGTTGGTTATCGAGGTTGGCCTGGTTGATAGCGAGCGCGCGCATGCGATCGGCCTCGAGGAAGAGTCCCAGATCGAGCTGATTTGCGGGCAGCGTCTCAAAATAGTTGGTGCGGTCCTTGTTGGTGGTGCCGTTCATGTCGCCGCCATTGTTGTAGATCAGGATCACGTGCTCGCCTTTGCCGACGTTTTCCGAGCCTTCGAACATCATGTGCTCGAAAAGGTGCGCGAATCCCGTGCGGCCGGGACGCTCGTTGCGCGATCCGACGTCATATGTGATACAGATCGAATAGGTCGGCGCGGAGTGGTCTATGGAGAAAATCACGCGCAAGCCATTGCTGAGTGTGGTTTCCTGCAACGGGATGTGTACCGTGGACGAGGTTGGAGGCGGCGCACCTGCTGCAGACGCCTCGGGCGCCAACCGAAAGCTCACCGCAGCCAGCAAGGCCGCGCTTACAAGACTAGTGAGGACGAGCCGGGAAGTTCGCATCAGCACCCTCCTGGGGAAACAGGTATGCGTGCCTATAGAGACGTGCCAGCACAAAAATTGTCATGTGGAAACGAGCATTTTCAATAGCCTACCGGGTTTCGCGAAGCTGTGCCACTGCATCTGGCACAAATAGCGCGTATTCCGGATCGAGGCTACAGCATCTTGCGCAGCACGTAGGGGAGAATTCCGCCGTGCTGCAGGTACGCGACCTCTTCCGGAGTATCCACGCGCGCGATGGCTTCAAAGGATTTCTCGTGGCCTGCGGCGTCGCGCGCCCGTACTCGAACCTTAGCGCGTGGCTTGAGCTGGCCGATGCCTTCGATGGAGTACTCCTCCTGACCCGTCAGACCGAGCGATTCGGCTGTTTCTCCCTCGGGAAATTGCAACGGCAATACGCCCATACCCAGTAGATTGCTGCGGTGGATTCGTTCGTAGCTTTCGGCGATCACGGCGCGAATGCCCAAAAGTAAAGTGCCTTTCGCGGCCCAATCGCGGGACGAGCCGGAGCCATATTCTTTACCGGCGAGGACCAGCAGCGGCACATTTTCCCGCTTGTAGCGCACCGACGCGTCGTAGATCGTCATCTTCTCGCGGCTGGGTTGGTACAACGTCCATCCACCCTCCGTGTCGGGGGCGAGCTGGTTGCGCAGACGGATATTCGCGAACGTGCCGCGCATCATCACTTCGTGATTGCCGCGGCGCGCGCCGTAGGAATTGAAATCGGAAGCTTTTACTCCCTGCGCGATCAGATATTTGCCGGCCGGGCTATCCGCAGGGATCGAGCCTGCGGGCGAAATGTGGTCGGTGGTGACGCTATCACCCAGTTTGGCCAGCACGCGCGCGCCGCGAATATCTCCGAGCGGCTGCGGCGTTTTCGGCATGTCGTCGAAGAAAGGCGGCAGCTTGATGTAAGTGGACTTTTCGTCCCACTTATAAAGATCGCCTTCGGGCACGGGCATGGATTTCCACCGCGCGTCGCCTTCGAAGATTTCGCCATACTCCTTCGAATACATCGAAGTCTTCACCGCCGACCGGACCGTTTGCTCGATTTCTTCCGGCGAGGGCCAAATCTCTCCCAGAAACACCG
>DATNLT010000107.1:0-5917 GCA_035602725.1 Candidatus Acidiferrales bacterium | reverse complement strand
CGGCGGCGTTTCGGCGGCCGGCAGCCGTTGTGCGGAATCGGCGTGATGTCCTTAATATGCACGATGTGCACGCCAACCGAAGCCAGCGCGCGCACGGCGGACTCGCGCCCGGAACCCGGACCCTTTACGCGAACTTCCACGGACTTCAGCCCATATTGATCGCGCGCGGCGGCGGCGGCGGTCGCCGAAGCCTGCTGCGCGGCATAAGGCGTGCCCTTCCGCGAACCCTTGAAGCCCACCGACCCGGCGGACGACCAACACAACGAGCGGCCCTCCGTATCCGTGATGGTGATCATCGTGTTGTTGAACGTCGCGGTGACATAGACGATGCCGTGCGGCACCACGCGCTTCTCGCGCTTCTTTTTGAATTCCTTCTTACGCTTGGTGGGTTTTGCGCCCGGCGCTGCTGCTCCGGTTGCCGCCCCATCCTGCGTCTTTGGTTCCTTCGCCACTGCTCACCTCGGTATGCGGCGTCAACGCCGCAAGATTCCATACGCTGGCGGTGCGTTACTTCCGAACCGCGATCTTCTTCTTCGTGGCCACCGCGCCCTTGCGCGGACCTTTACGCGTACGCGCGTTGGTGTGCGTCCGCTGCCCGTGGACCGGCAAATTGCGGCGATGGCGAATCCCGCGGTAAGACTGAATTTCGATCAGCCGCCGGATATTCATCTGAATCTCTTTGCGGAGATCGCCTTCCACGCCGCCTTCGGCTTCGATGGCCTGGCGCAGATGATTCGCTTCGTCCTCGGTTAAATCCTTGATCTTTTTCGTTTCATCGACCTTGGCCTTGGCGCACAGCCTGCGCGCGCGCTCCTGGCCGATCCCGTAGATAGACGTGAGTCCCACCCACAGGCGCTTGTTCGGCGGCAGATCGATTCCAGCAATACGTGCCATAATTTTCTCCCTCGGCCTAACCCTGGCGCTGCTTGTGTTTCGGGTTCACGCAGATCACGCGCACCACGCCGCGCCGGTGAATCACCTTGCACTTGTCGCAGATTTTCTTTACCGATGCCCGGACTTTCATCCCTGATTCCTCTCTTACTTATAACGGTACACGATGCGTCCGCGCGTCAGATCGTAGGGCGAAAGCTCCACCGCAACTTTGTCTCCCGGCAAAATACGGATGAAGTTCTTGCGCATCTTCCCCGAAATGTGCGCGAGTACCTGGTGCTTATTTTCCAGTTCCACGCGAAACATGGCGTTCGGCAGCGGCTCAATCACCGTGGCCATCACCTCGATGGCGTCTTCCTTGGGATTGTCCGCGTCGCGCGGCTTCTTCTCTTTTGGTTGAGGTCTCGGCATACTCTCCTATGCGCTTACCAAGCCGGCCCGGTCACTTCTTTGGGCCGCGTCAGAATCCAGGGCCCGTTGGCCGTCACCGCCACCGTGTGCTCAAAATGCGCCGAGTGCTTTCCATCGGCGGTCACCGCGGTCCAGCCATCGTCCAGAACGCGCACGTTCGGGGTGCCCTGATTCACCATCGGCTCGATGGCGAGAACCATGCCCTCCTGCAAGCGCGGCCCGTGCCCCGGCTGGCCGTAATTCAGCACGCTCGGCTCTTCGTGCATCTTGGTGCCGATACCGTGGCCCACAAATTCACGAACCACCGAAAACCCGTGGCGCTCCACCCACTGCTGCACCGCGGCGCCTACGTCGCTCAGCCGGTTTCCGGGCTGCACTTTTTCAATCGCCAGGTCGAGCGATTCGCGCGTCACGCGCATCAGCGTTTCCAGCTCGGGCCGCACTTTGCCAACGGGCACCGTCACCGCCGCATCGCCAAAATAGCCTTCGAGCTCGACGCCATAATCCAGAGAGACAATGTCGCCTTCGCTCAGCTTGCGCCCGGTTGACGGAATCCCGTGTACCACTTCCTGATTGATCGACGCGCACAGTGACGCCGGATAGCCGCGGTAGCCCTTGAATGCCGGCCGCGCTCCCCGCTCCTTCGCGCGCTTTTCCGCCACGCGATCCAGCTCCTGCGTCGAAACTCCGGGCGCGACCATCATGCGCAACTCGTTCAGCACTTCCCAGACGATCAGCCCGGCGCGATGCATCGTCTCGATTTCCGCGCTGGACTTGCACACAATCATGGCTGATCCCTCAACGAGGACGGCAAACCGCTTCCATCACCGCCTTGGTAACCGTTTCCACTTCCCCAATGGCCGCGACATCCTCGAGCAGGCCATGCGAGCGGTAATATTCCACCAGCGGCTCGGTCTGCTTGTAAAACGCATCCAGGCGTGGCCCGACGATTTCCTCGCTGTCGTCCTTGCGCTGCATCAGCGCGCCGCCATCGTCGTCGCAAACGTTGGGAACCTGCGGCGGTCGCTCAAAAACATTATAGGTGCGCCCGCAAACGGTACAAGTCCGGCGCCCCGCCAGCCGCCGCAACAACTGGTTCGGCTGCACCATAAAGTGAATCACCACCGGCTTGCCGAAACCGCCGGTTTCCAGAAGCCTGTCCAGACCTTCGGCCTGGGGCAAGGTCCTCGGAAAACCGTCCAGCAGGAAGCCGCGCTCATAATCGGGACGCGAAAGCTGCTTTTCCACCATTTTCAGGACCAATTCGTCCGGCACCAGATCGCCGCGATGCATGATCGGCTTGGCGAGCTTGCCCAGTTCGGTGTTCTGGACGATGTGCTCCCGCAGCATCTCGCCGGTCGAGAGGTGGGGGACACCACATCGCCGGGAAAGCTCCGCAGCCTGCGTTCCTTTGCCGGCGCCCGGTGGTCCCAAAAAGATGACGGCCTGGCGGCGCCTTGATCCCTGCGCTTCATCCATACCGCCGGCCTCGCAACTTGCCCTTCTTCACGAAACCTTCATAGTTTCGCATGACAAGCTGCGCCTCAACCTGCTGGACCGTATCCATGGCCACGCCCACAACGATCAACAACGAGGTGCCCCCAAAATAGAAGGTGACCCCCAGGCCATTGAGAACGAAACGCCACATGTGCTGGTCAAACCAGGCGCCCAGCGCTCCAGGAAGGTGCTGCAGATGGATTCCGGAAATCATCCACTCCGGCATCAGGCACACGACCGCCAGATACACACCTCCCACGAACGTCAGCCGCTTCAAAATGCGGCTGATGTGTTCCGAGGTGTTGCGGCCCGGCCGAATCCCGGGAATGAATCCACCATACTTGCGCATGTTGTCGGCGAGCTCGGTCGGATTAAAAACGATGCCGACGTAAAAGAACGCAAAAATGATAATGAGGAGCACGTAGACGAGGGTATAGAGCGGCTCGCCCCAACCCAAGACATGCGCAAATTGGTCTAAAAACTTACTCTTCTTCTGAAAGAAAAGATCGATCGTGCCGGGAAACGTTAGCAACGAGCTGGCGAAAATCGGCGGAATCACGCCCCCCGAGTTCACGCGCAAGGGCAGATACGTCATCTGGCCGCCCATCACCCTGCGGCCCACCACGCGTTTGGCGTACTGCACCGGAATGCGGCGCTGGCCGCCTTCCACAAACACGATGAAGCCGACCACCGCAATCATAAAAGCCACAAGCAAAATCAGCGCCAGGCCCGTGAACGGCCCCCACTGGTTCGTCTTCGCGCGATCCCACAGATCGGCAATCCCGCGCGGCAGGCCCACCACGATGCCTACGAAGATGATCAGCGACATTCCGTTGCCGATGCCGCGATCCGTGATCTGTTCGCCCAGCCACATGATGAACGCCGTGCCCGTGGTCAGCGTCAGAATCGTCATCAGCGTGAACGCCACACCGGGGTTGTAGACCATCGATTGGCCCGCGGCTCCGAACGTGGACTTCTGCAGCGTGAGGGCGATTGAGAGCGATTGGAACAAGCTCAGCACAATCGTCAGGTAGCGCGTGTACTGGGTGATCTTCTTGCGCCCCAGTTCGCCTTCCTTTTGCAGCTTTTCCAGGTAGGGCCACACCACCGTCATCAACTGCAGGATGATCGAAGCCGTGATGTACGGCATGATGCCCAGCGCAAAAATCGAAAGGCGCCGGAAATTGCCGCCGCTAAAGAGATCGAAGATGCCCAGCATCGAGCCCTGGTTCTGGCTGAAATAATCTTCCAGGACGGCGGTGTTGATCCCCGGCGTGGGAATCCACGCGCCCAGGCGATACACCGCGAGCATCGCCAGGGTAAAGCCCAGACGTTTCCGCAGATCCGCAATGCGGAAAATATTCGCCAGTGCCTGGAAAAACGAGGTCATGACAACACTTCCACCTTGCCTCCGGCCGCTGAAATCTTCTCGCGTGCCGAACCGCTAAACGCATGCGCTTGCACGGTGATAGCTACCTTCAGATCGCCGTCCCCCAGCACCTTGATCGAATCTCCCGCGCGGCGAATCAACTTCCGCTCGCGGAGCAGATCGGGGGTTACCGTCTCGCCCGCGCTAAAAGCGTTGAGTGAGGCGATGTTCACCACGGCAAATTCCTTGCGGCCTGGATTGTGAAAACCGCGCTTCGGGATGCGCCGATGGAGCGGCATCTGCCCGCCTTCAAACCCTCGCCGGCGGCTATAGCCCGAACGCGATTTCTGGCCCTTGTTGCCGCGGCCGGCCGTCTTCGGCATTTTCGTGCCGATGCCGCGGCCTACGCGCGTGCGGCGCTTCCGCGAACCGCGCGGCGGTCTCAGATTAGAAAGTTCGGTGCCCATTTTCCCTCGCTCGAAACCGCGCAGCTATTCGGCGACTTCCTCCACCAGATGGCGGACCTTGTGAACCATGCCGCGAATCGCGGGAGTATCTTCGCGCTCGACGATCTGGTGCATGCGGCGGAAACCCAGGCCGCGTATCGTCTGGCGCATATCGGCAGTGCAGCCGATAAAGCTGCGAATCCACTTAATCTTCAGCGTGCCGCTCTTCTTGGCTTTGGTCATGGCTTTCGCTTACCTGCTCAAGTCGTCGGCGGCCTTCGATCGCGACTCCGCGACCTTGTCGACGTCTTTCAGCCGCAGCAACGCGTCGAACGTGGCTTTCACCACGTTGTGCGGGTTGGAGGTGCCGATCGATTTCGTCAGCACGTTGTGAATGCCCGCAACCTCCATCACCGCGCGTACCGGACCACCGGCGATGATTCCGGTTCCTTCCGGTGCGGGTTTCAGCAGCACGTGACCCGATCCATACAGACCCACCACCTGATGCGGAATCGTTGTGCCCTTTAGATTCAGCCGTAGCAGGTTCTTCTTCGCCTGCTCGATCGCTTTGCGAATCGCCATGGGAACTTCGCGCGCCTTGCCCATGCCGAAGCCGGCATGGCCATGCTGATCTCCAACGACCACGAGCGCGGAAAAGCTCAGGTTCTTGCCGCCCTTGACGACTTTCGTAACGCGGTTGATGGCCACGACCTGATCTTTCAGGCTGTTGCTGCTGACCTCAATCGGCTGCCGGACCGCGAGTGTATCTCTTAGGATCTGCTTCGACATGAGCTAGAATTTCAACCCCGCTTCCCGGGCCGCATTTGCCAGCGCTTCCACACGGCCGTGGTACTTATACCCGCCCCGATCAAACACCACTTTTTCAATCCCCGCCGCCTTGGCGCGCTCGGCGATAATCCGGCCGACGACCTTTGCCGCGGCGACGTTGCCGCCGCCCTTGGTTTCCTTGCGCGTATCCCCGTCGATCGAGCTTGCCGATACGAGGGTTCTTCCCGCCAAATCATCGATCACCTGCGCGTAGATATGGCCCACCGAGCGGAACACGGAAAGCCGCGGACGCTCCTGCGTACCGGACACCTTTTGTCGCACGCGGCGGTGAATGCGCATGCGGTGCGCATCCCGCGAAATTCTGGTGACTGGAGTCTTCGCCACTGCCCGCTCCTTTTTCTTTCCGCCGGCCGTTTACGCGGCGGCCTTGGCTCCGGCCTTACCGGCCTTCTTCTTAAGACGCTCGCCCGTAATACGCACGCCCTTCTGCTTGTACGGATCGGGCGGACGCAGC
>DATNLT010000081.1:0-50460 GCA_035602725.1 Candidatus Acidiferrales bacterium | reverse complement strand
TAAGGCCAAAGTGGACGAAACGAAAAAGATCAAGGATCTGACCGAGGAAGAAGCCAACCGTCTTCGGCAGGCGATTGAAGCCGAAGGACGTGTGGAAGGCGATCTCCGCAAGGAGATCCAGATGAACATCCGGCGGCTAATCGAAATTCAGTCCTACCGTGGCATCCGCCACCGGCGCAATCTGCCGGTGCGAGGGCAGCGGACGCATACCAACGCGCGTACGCGCAAGGGACCGCGCAAGGGCGCAGTGGCCACAAAGAAGAAGATCGCCATTAGGAAGTAACACGACGGCGGCGAATCGAATTTAGCGGCTTGCGGGCCGCACAACGAGGTGAGCGGTGGCGAAGGAACCAAAAGGGCAGGATGCCGCGGCCGGGGCAGCAGCGCCGGGCGGGAAGCCTACCAAGCGCAAGAAAGAATTCAAGAAGAAGCGCGAGAAGCGGATCGTGCCGCATGGCGTGGTCTACGTCACGGCGACGTTCAACAACACGATGATCACGATCACGGACACCGAAGGCCGCGCTTTGTGCTGGTCCTCTGCCGGCTCGGTGGGCTTCAAAGGCTCGCGCAAAGGAACGCCCTACGCCGCCCAGCAGGCATCAGCCACTGCCGCCGCGGCCGCACGTGACCAATACGGAGTGAAGTCCGTCGAGGTGCGCGTGAAGGGCCCCGGCTCGGGACGCGAGTCCGCTGTACGCGCGTTGGCTTCCGTGGGCGTTCACATCGTTCACATCAAGGACATCACACCCATTCCGCACAATGGTTGTCGGCCGCCCAAGCGCCGCCGCGTTTAGCGCACGAATTTGGAGTAACGCCAGTTTAGAGGTAAAGGAGAATTCGCTTTGGCAAGACATCGTGAAGCAGTTTGCCGTTTGTGCCGCCGGGAAGGGCAGAAGCTCTTCTTGAAAGGCCTGAAGTGTTTTACCGAAAAGTGCGAGATCGAAAAGCGCAACTTCGTTCCGGGGCAGCACGGCCAGGCGCGGCGCCCGAAGCTGGCGGGGTATGGCTTGCAGCTCCGCGAAAAGCAGAAGGTGAAGCGTACGTACGGGCTGCTCGAGCGGCAGTTCCGCTCCTATTTTGAGAAGGCCGCGCGTGCCAAGGGTCCGACGGGCGAAAACCTGATCATCATGCTCGAACGCCGCCTGGATAACGCGGTGTGGCGCATGGGCCTCGCCAGCTCGCGGGCACAGGCCCGCCAGATCATTTTGCACGGGCACGTGAAGGTGAATGGGCACAAGGTCAATATCCCTTCGTACCTCGTGCGCGTGGGCGAGGAAATCGCGCTGCGCGACGACATGCACGATAACACCATGGTGCTCGAGGCGCGCAACGTGGCCCAGAGCCGCAACGCGGTGCCCTGGATCGAACTCGACCGCGAAAATTTCAAGGGGCGCGTGATCTCATTCCCGCGGCGCGAGGATATCCAGACGCCGGCGTTTAACGAGCAATTGATCGTCGAACTGTATTCGAAGTAGTTCGGCTCCGATTTTCTTTGTTTTGTTTCTCCGGGATTCCGGAGAGGAAGGATCGTGAAGATGTGGAAAGGTTTTCAGAAGCCAAAGCGGTTGGCGGCCGATCTCGAGTCGCTCACCGATAAGTTTGGGAAATTTAACGCGCAGCCTTTCGAGCGCGGCTGGGGCACCACGGTCGGCAACACTTTGCGCCGTGCGCTGCTCAGCTCGATCGAAGGCGCGGCCATCACGGCCGTCAAGATCGAGGGCGTTTTGCACGAGTTTTCCTCGATTCCCGGCGTGGTCGAGGATGCCACCGACATCATCCTTAATTTGAAACAGGTTCCGCTCAAGCTCAATACCGATCTGCCGAAGACCATTTACGTCAACATTGAAAATCCGGGTGTGGTCACTTCCGCGATGATCGAAGAAGACGCGGATTTTGCCGTACTCGATAAAGCCGTATATATCGCCACGGTAAGCGAGGGCGGCAAGCTGCAGATGGAAATGCGCGTGAAGAATGGCCGCGGCTATGTGGGCGCGGACCGCAACTTCGACGAAGATCTGCCGATCGGCTACATTCCCGTGGACTCGGTGCATTCGCCGGTTCGCAAGGTGAACTACGCCGTGGAAGCCGCGCGTCTCGGCCAGATGACCGACTACGAAAAGCTGGCCCTGGAAGTCTGGACGAACGGCGCCATTACGCCGCAGGACGCTATCGGCTTGGCGGCCAAGCTGGTGAAGGACCACATGAGTATCTTCATCAACTTCGAGGAACCGCCCGAGGTCAGCGACGAAGCGGTGGAAACCTACAGCGACCCGCGCATGGAGCATCTGGACCGCTCCGTCGAGGAGCTCGAGCTTTCCGTGCGCTCCTACAACTGCCTGAAGAACGCGAACATTCAATCCATTCGCGAACTCGTGCAGAAGACCGAAAGCGAAATGCTGCGCACCAAGAACTTCGGCCGCAAGTCGCTCAATGAAATCAAGGAAATCCTCCACAAGATGGGGCTCGCGCTCGGTATGAAGTTTGACGAGCACGGCCGCATCATCTGGCCGCCGCTCCCGAGCCAGACCGCGCCGCCTCCTTCCGAGGAGACGGCAGGCCTGTAACCGGAGCCGGGGAAACTTAACTATGCGACACCTGAATTCCGGATCGAAGTTAGGCCGCCAGCCGGCGCACCGCCGTGCCACGCTGCGTAACCTCGTGACGAACGTGATTGTCCACGAACGCATCACCACCACCGTGACGCGCGCCAAGGCGGCCAAGCCGATCGTCGAAAAGATGATCACGCTGGGCAAGCGCGATTCGCTCGCTTCGCGGCGGCAGGCGGCGGCCTTTCTGATGACGCCCGCGGCCACGCAGAAGCTCTTCGCGGATATCGCGCCGCGCTTCAGCGACCGCGCCGGGGGCTACACCCGGATCATTCATGCCGGATTCCGCATCGGCGATGGCGCGAACCTCGCCATCCTCGAACTGCTCGGCTCGAAGTTCCAGCGGAAAGAAAAGAAGGAGTCCACTGGAGCGAAGAAGGAAGAGCCGGAAGAGGAAGCCGAAACCGCGAAAAAATCCTGAGGATTACGCCCAAGCCCTCATGATGCAGCGCGCCCGCTCGAAGAAAGTCCTTCGGCGGGCGCTTTTGCTTTTAGGCGCATCGCACGTCGGGGCCGCAGGCGGGCGCTAGAGACCGGCGTTTCTTGGTCTTCGGGCCAGCCACCATAGAAACAACATCGCGACCAACGCCGCGGCTGCCGCGGTGGTATCCAACAACGAATCCCAGGGTGTTGCCGTCCGCCCAAGAACGAAGTATTGGTGGAATTCGTCCAAGGACGCCACACAGGCGCAGATAAAGAGCGTCCACAGCGCCCAACCCCAGCGCCACTCGCGGCGTCCCGCGCGAAATCCGCGCATCACCAGCACGCTGAAAATAAAGAACTCGACCACATGGCCGCATTTCCGCAGGAACGCATGAATTCGCAGCAATTCCCGCAGGGGAGCGTGCGGCAGCAGCCAGCGTAGCACTGGTATCACCACGCTTTCGGTATGTTCGGAGGTAAATAAATGCGTGGAAAATGTGGAGATCACGCAGGCCCACACGATCACCGGACCCCAGCGGTGCACCCATGGCATTTCGGATCGGCTCGGCATGCGGAAGGTTGGGTCGCGGATATCGGATGCGCTATTCCACGCGATAGTTCGGCGCTTCGCGCGTGATGATCACGTCATGCACGTGACTTTCGCGCAAGCCGGCGGAACTGATGCGCAGGAAGCGTGCCTTCTCCTGTAATTGGCCGATATTTTCCACGCCGCAGTAGCCCATGCCGCTGCGTAGCCCGCCCACCAGTTGATCCACCAGCGCGCCCAGCGGACCCTTGTAGGGAACGCGGCCTTCGACGCCTTCCGGCACGGACTTGCCGCGCTCGGCGCCTTCCTGCGCGTACCGATCGGCGGAGCCCGCGTCCATTGCCGCAAGCGAACCCATGCCGCGATACGATTTGAACGTGCGGCCCTGATACAAAATCGTCTCGCCGGGCGATTCTTCCGTCCCGGCAAAGAGGCTCCCGATCATCACGGCCGAGGCTCCGGCCGCAATGGCCTTCGTAATGTCACCGGAATATTTCACACCGCCATCGGCGATCACGGAGACTCCCGTGCCTTTTGCTGCGCGCGCGGCTTCCTGTATGGCGGTGATCTGCGGCACTCCGGCTCCGGAAATCACGCGCGTGGTGCAGATCGAACCCGGCCCGATTCCCACCTTCAATCCATCGAGCCCCAGGGCGATCAGATCGCGTGCCCCCTCGAAGGTGGCCACGTTGCCCGCGATCAATTGCATTTCCGGCAATTTATGTTTCACCGCGCGAATCGCGTCCATCACGCGGGAAGAATGGCCGTGCGCGGTATCGATCGCAAGTACGTCCACTTTGGTGCGCGACAATTCCTGCGCGCGCTCCAGAAAATCGCCGGTCGCGCCTATGGCTGCGGCCACGCGCAGCCGTCCTTGCTCGTCCTTGGCGGCATTGGGAAACTCGAGCTTTTTCTGGATGTCTTTTACGGTGATCAGCCCCTTGAGGTTGAAATCCTTATCCACCACCAGCAATTTTTCGATGCGATGTTTTTGCAGGATACGCTCGGCCTCTTCGAGGGTAGTGCCCACGGGCACCGTCACCAGGTTTTCCTTCGTCATGGCATCGTTCACGGATTGGTTCAGATTTTTTTCAAAACGCAGGTCACGATTCGTGAGGATGCCTACGAGCTTCGTACCGCGTGTGGCCGGCAAGCCGGAGATGCGATATTTCGCCATGATCTCCATGGCTTGTCGCACGGAAAGATCGGGCGAGATGGTGACGGGATCGACGATCATGCCGCTTTCCGAGCGTTTCACGCGGTCTACTTCTTCCGCCTGGCGCTCGATCGTCATATTGCGGTGGATTACGCCGAGGCCGCCCTGCCGGGCGATGGCGATGGCCAGACGCGATTCGGTGACGGTATCCATGGCCGAGGAGAGCAGCGGAATCTGGATGGCGATCTTGCGTGTGACGTTGGTTTGCGTGTTCGTCTCGGTGGGCAGCACGGACGATTTGCCGGGCACGAGCAGCACGTCGTCAAACGTCAACCCTTCAGGAATGGCGGCATCAATCGGCACCGCGGGAAATCTCCTTTCGGTCGCATGAAAGGCTCTCTAAACACGACCGCCCAGCGGGGTGCCGCTGGGCGTAAAAAAGTGAGAATCGAGAGCAGAACAATGCATTGATGAAATGCATTCTAAGCGGCGGGGCGAGCGAGGTCAAGGAGGCGATCCACGAGCCAAGTCCCGCCCGTCGCGCCGCAAACCCCGAAACGCTCTACGTCGTCACTCGTATCGCAGAGCGATGATGGGGTCGACGCGCGTCGCACGCCGCGCCGGCACATAACATGCCGCCAAAGCGACCAACGTCAATAAAATGGCCACGCCACCGAACGTCAGCGGATCGGCCGCGCTGACGCCAAAAAGCATCTTGGACATCAACCGCGTCAGCATCAGTCCGGCGACGATCCCGATGCCCACCCCGATCAATGCCATTTTGGTGCCTTCGCCTAGCACCAATTTCATGACGTCCGACCGTTGCGCACCGAGTGCGACGCGAATGCCGATTTCATGTGTTCGCTGGCCCACCAGGTAGGAAATTACGCCGTAGATTCCAACACTGGAAAGCACCAGGGCCAGCAACGCGAAAATCCCCAGCAGGATCATGGAGAATCGGCGCGACGCCAGCGAATCCGCTACGATCGCGTCCATCGTGTCCACGTTGTACATCACTTGCTGGCTGTTCATTTGCTCGACGGTTTGCCGAATGGCGGCCGTGAGTCCGAGCGGCGTCCCCTGCGTGCGCACCATTTGCGTCAGGCCATTCGCCAGCAGGGGCATAAATTTGTCGGGCGTCTGCAAAATCGGCAGGTAAAATTCAGCTTGGATGCTTTGCTGCGCGTCGGAATCGAGCCCCCATTGCTTGATGTGCCCCACCACGCCGATGATTTGGGCCTGGCCCAGCAGCATCATGTTGATGCGTTTTCCGAGCGGATCTTCATTTGGAAAGAATTTGTGCGCGAAGGTCTCGTCGACCACGATCACCATCGGCGCGTGTTCGTCATCATGTTCGTTAAAGAAGCGTCCACGCTTGAGCGGGACATCCATCACCTTGAGATAGTCCGGCTCCACGAGGTAAAAGAGCGACCAGCTCATATCGTTGTCGCTCGCCGGTTTTTCCTGTCCTTCTTTCCAAAAGGGCAATTCGGAATCGCCCTGCATCGGCGAGGAACCGCCCATGCACGAAACTGCCTCAACTCCGGGCACGGCCTGAATCCGCTGGTGCAATTCCCGCAGCGCGCCGCGAGCGCCATTGGCGTTCTTGATCAGCGCCGGATCCAAGGTAAGGTCAAATGTGAGCACATTGTGCGGATTGAAACCCGGATTCACGCCCCACAAGATATAAAGGCTGCGAACCATTAGTCCCGCTCCGACCAGCAGCACCAGCGCCAGGGCCATTTCCGCCGCCACAAATATCCCTTGCGCCCGATGCTTCGCGCCGCTGGACCCGCGGCCGCCTTCCTTCAATGTTCCCGACAGGTTCGGACGCGCGATTTTGAGAGCCGGCGCCAGCCCGAACAACACCCCCGCAAACAGCGAGATTCCCATCGTAAAAAGCAGCACGTGTGTATCGAGACCAATCTCGCTGGCGCGTGGCAAAGCGCTCGGCAGTATCTTGAGCACCGACTGCGTACCCCATGCCGCGGCCAGGAGTCCCAACGCGCCGCCGGCAAAAGCCAACAAGACGCTCTCCGTCAACAATTGGCGGATCACACGTCCCTTACCGGCTCCCAACGCCGCGCGAATCGCGAACTCTCGCGTGCGTCCAGTAGCCCGAGCGAGCAGCAGGCTCGCTACATTGGCGCAGGCGATCAGCAAAACGAATCCCACCGCGCCCAGCAGTACCCAGAGAAAGGGTTGAACGTCACCCACGATCGCCTTTTTCAACGGAACCAGCCCCACACCGACGCCCTTGTCGGCTTCCGGATATTGCGCCGTAAGACTGTTGGCAATGGCGCCCATATCCGCGTCCGCCTGCTGAATCGTTACGCCGGGCTTAAGGCGTCCGATGGCGCGCAGGCCCATGCCGACCCGGCGATCGAGGAAAGTGGGGTCGGTCCATTGGCCGAGAGGCACGTAGACGTCGTTATTGCGCTGCGAGTGAAATTTGGGGGGCATCACGCCGATGATGGTGTAGTCCACGCCGTTGAGCGTCATCGACTTACCGAGAACGTCACGCGCCGATCCGAATTGGCGCTGCCAGAATCCCTGGCTGATCAACGCGACCGGCGGCGCGCCGGCATGATCGTCTTCGGTTGTGAAGTCCCGGCCCATGATGGGCTGGACGCCAAGCTGGGAAAAATACGGCGCGGAAATCATTTCGCCCCGAAGGCGCTTGGCATCACCGCTACCGGTGAGGTTGAAGCTGTCCGAGCGATAGGCGGCCATAGACGCGAAGCTGAGGTTATCTTTCGCCCAGTCGAGGAAATTGGGATAAGCAATCGAGCTATCCTCAAACTGTCCCGTCCTCTGGGACATGGCAATGAGCTGATTGGGCTGCGAATAGGGAAGCGGATTTAGCAGAACGGCGTTCACTACGGAGAAAAGAGCGGTGTTTGCCCCGATGCCGAGCGTGAGCGTGAGAATCGCGATCAGCGTCACGCCGGGCGTCTTCATCATCATGCGAAGACCGTAGCGAAGATCGTTCCACAGACTTTCCATCGTTGCCTCCCGCTTCTTGTAAACCCTTTCGGTGCTGCTGGATATACGCAGCCGCGGAGACAAAAGTTCCGTCGGCTGCTGTAAGGAGGGCACCTTCCTGCTCGCTTGCGACGCGGCTGGCAACAGTTATGATACAAGATCGTTCTAGTCCAAGAGTGAAGCCCTTTCGTCCCCATCCTCTGTTGCGCCAGCGCGACCTCATGACGGTCGCCGCCGCTTTTTGGTCCCGAAAGTATCCCGAGCTGCCACCCGCGGTTCCGCGGCTTTTCGAAGTCGAGCCGGGTAGCAGGATTTTGGGGCAGTGCCACTGGCAATCCGTGCCGGACCGGCATCCGACGCTGGTATTGGTCCATGGGCTCGAAGGTTCGGCGGAATCGGGCTACATGCTAGGCCTTGCCGACCGCGCGTTCGCTGCGGGCTTCAACGCGATTCGCCTGAACCAGCGCAATTGTGGGGGCACCGCCGATCTGACGCCCGCGCTCTACAATTCCGGGCTCAGCGGCGATTTTCGCGCGGTGCTGATCGAGTTGACGGAAGGCGACCGTTTGCCGGAAATTTTCTTTGCGGGTTACTCGATGGGCGGGAATCTGGTGCTGAAGATGGCGGGCGAACTTGGCGCCGGCGCCCCCGAAGGCTTGCGCGGCATTTGCGCTGTTTGCGCCGCGCTCGATTTGTCTTCTTGCGTGAATGCGACGGACGGCTTTCGAAATATTCTCTACCGGCGGTATTTCGTTCGGAAGCTAAAGCGGCGTTTTCTCGCAAAGCGGGCGCTTTTCCCGGATCGCTATGCCGACCCTGGGTTGGAGCGCGTACATACGATCCGCGATTTTGACGATATCGTAACCGCGCCCAATTGCGGTTACCTCGATGCGGCCGATTATTACCATCGGGCGAGCGCGATGCGCACGATCGCGGAGATTCGCGTACCAACGTTACTGCTCAGTGCGGAGGACGATCCGATGGTGCCGCCGCGGACTTTCGCGGATCCCGCGATCCACGGAAACCCGAATCTCAGCGTTGTCATCAGCAAACACGGTGGGCATTGCGCATTTCTCTCCGGTGATGCTGCGGAGCGCCATTGGGCGGAAGCACGAGTGGTCGAGTTCTGCGCGGAGCGTTCGAAATTGCTTTCGCCGAGTGGACCAGATTCCGGCAGCGCCGATCGCAAAGCTAAAGAATTCTAGTTATCCCACAGGCTTCTCAAGCGATTGGCTCAGGCTGGGCGTTAGCAGGTGTGCCGGGCCTTCCGGCATCACCACCATGTCGTCCTCGAGCCGCAGACCAAAATCGCCGGCAATATAGATTCCCGGCTCATTCGAAAACGTCATGCCCGGCTGCAGCACGTCCGTCGAGCCCCGCACCAGATACGGGTGCTCGTGGCCATCCAAGCCGATGCCGTGCCCGAGCCGGTGCGCGAAGTGCGTGTAGTCCTTGCCATAGCCTGCGTTCGTCACTACCGCACGCGCCGCGTCGTCCACCGACCCCGTAACGTGCCCGGCCCGGCACGCATCAAGCGCGGCTTCCTGTGCCGTGTGCAGCGTGTCAAAGGCTTTCTGGATCTTGTCCGATGGCTTGCCCATCACGGTGCAACGGGTTACGTCGGAAGCGTAACCTTCCACAGACGTGCCTGCGTCAATCAGCAACACCTGACCCTCTTCCAGTTTTTGCGGCGTGGTGGTGCCATGCGGCTGCGCGGCCCATTTTCCGACCAGCACCAATCCATCTCCACCGGGCAATCCCATCTTTTCGAGGCCGCGGGAGTACATGCTCGAGACGTCATATTGCGTCATGCCCGCTTGCACGGACGCGAAAATCGCGCGGTAGACGTCAATCGTTGCCGAGCACGCCAGCCGCATCAGCTCCAGTTCGTGCTCGCTCTTGCGCATCCGGCAGCCGGCCGTGATGGGATCGCCAAGAGCGTATTCGAAACCGGGCGCGGCGTTCCGCAGTTTGTCGTAGTAGGCGTACATCGTGGTTTCGTTGATGCCGATGCGTCCGCTGCGAATGCCCTTGTCCGCGAGCCACTTGGCCACGAGTTCGCCCGGGTTTTGATCCTCCTGCCAGACGCGAACTTCCATGGGCCAGCGCATCAGCTCGCGGTAGCGGCTCTCTTCAAATCCCGGGCAGAAGAGCAAGGGGTCGCCGGAGCGGGGAATCACGCAGCCGGCCGCGCGTTCGCTCAATCCCCAGCGAATTCCGGTGAAATAGTAAAGGGAAGTTCCTCCAGCGAGATAGAGCGCGGCAAATTGGGGCTGTGCGCCGGTCATCAACTGCTGCGCGTGTGCTACACGGCCTTTGTATTCATCGACCGTGATCGGCTTTACGCGGTCGCCCAGCGGCTGCAGCGAGTCAAACGCTGGAGGGAGCGGTGTGTTCGAAGATGGCGCGCCGCGCCGCTGCGCACTTGCCGCCAATTCGAAAACCGGAAAAATTCCGGCCGCACTGGCAAGCGCTCCGCCCTTCAACAAGCTACGGCGAGAAACACTCATCATTCCTCCGAATCCTGCAAAAGTAAGATGACGCGCTTTTACCTGTGTAGGCGGAGGAAGTCAAGGAAAGACGATGCCAAGCCGCTTGAGTGAGTGGGGCTGAGTGAAGAGCCCTATTTTGCCGAAGGGTCCGCCTGGAAGATGCCGAACGTATTGCCTTCTAGATCTATGAAATACCCTTGCCAGCATGTGCCGGGTACCGCGAATTTCGGCAACGCGATAATGCCGCCCAAATCCCCAATCCGGCCAGCCATGTGGTCAAAATCCTTCACTTCCATCGAGCACACAAACGCATTCGTTCCCGAAGCCGGCGGCGGAGCCTGCGCCGGACGCTTCAACAATCCGCCACGGGGGCCCTCGGTTTCAATCCCCCAATACTCAATCGGCAAGCCTTCAATTTTCTGAAAGCTCCAGCCAAAGAGTTCCTTGTAAAAGCCTATCGCTCGATTCGGGTTGTCAGATTGGATTTCGAAATAGGAGGGCGCATTCATAGCGCCATAATAACATCCCTCTGCGCGAGCTTTCGATATCGCGGTGGGTAGAGCTAGTCTTCCGCGCGGCCGGCGACCAATTCATCGCCCTTCAAATGCACTTCGATTCCCAGGGGCGGCCGGCCGCCGTTACCTCTTACGAGTTCGCCGCGCGCCCAGGAACCATCGGCCAATGTGCCCATGCGAAGCGGATCGTACACCGAGCCATCGCAAGGATCGATGATCATGGGGTGATTCGCGTCCACACCGAATTGCTTCGAAATCGCCTTTACGTCAGACACGTATTGGAGTTGGCAGCGCCCGAAAGGGGTTTGCAGCAGCAGCCCCCAATACGTGGCGGGACTGCGCTCGCTGCCGCCGGGCAAGCGTACGATCATGGCTGGGACTTGTTCATGCGTCACAGGCTGTGAGTAAGTGAATTTTTTCGAGTCCCAGGCTTTGGGAAATTCTGAAACCTTTCCAATTTCGTTCGCCGGGCTTGCCGGTGGCAGGTCGGGCAAAGCATCGACCGGCGGTTGCGCCGCCGCAGGAGCAGCGGCCGCATTGACGGGCAGCGGTGGCGTGGCCCCTCCGTTGCGTCCGTGCAAGATCCACCACGCGCCGGTGACTGCCGACACCAAAAATGCCGCCACAACTAAAATCGTCCACATCCGGGGCGGGTGGGCGGATTGCTGGGGCGTAACCGATTGCGTTTCGCCTTTCACCACACCCGGGATCGCGGGCATTTCCGCCTTGAATTTTGGAGCTGCCTTGGTTGGTTCGTTCATTTCGCAAATCGCTTTCCGCTTGGTCAAAAGCTGCCGCTCGCGTTTACTTCTCTTTCGTCTCGCGCATACTGCTACGGCGCATATGCTCGTTCAGGTTTGCCACGCCGAGCACCAGTTCGATCATGCGCTCGCGATTGGCAGACGCTTCCTGCGTCTCGTTGCCGGCAAGATGATTCACCGCGAAACGCGCCTCCTGGGCCAATTTTTCGAGATCGCCGCGTTCGATCGCGCCGCCCTTTCGGCAATCGGCTAATGCCGAATGCAAGCGCTTCATGGCGTCACCGACGTAGTGCTCGAGGCAGAAACCCTGTGGCTCCAATTCGGGAAAAACCGAAGCTTGGCAGCCGGCTACATGACATGCCGCGACCTGAATATTGCTCAAGACGCACTCCCAGTATGTCTAAACTGAATAGAGGCGGCAATCCGGCTGCCAGTGCGGAGGTTCTTGTAAGGTATTTAGAATGATGTGGTTAAATTGGAACTGGGACAGCAGCCATAGCCTCGGAGTTGGGCCATCGGGTAGAAAACTCACCGTTCGGGTACCTATCCGAACGGACCGAGGGCCTCAGGCGGCGGTCTTGCCGCAGCACTTCTTGTACTTTCTGCCACTACCGCAGGGGCACAGATCGTTGCGTCCTACCTTCGCTCCCGCCCGTACCGGTTTGGGAGCTTCGGCCTGTGCGGGACCGGCCTGGAATTGCAGATTGCGCTGCTGCCGCTGCTGCTTGCGCTCGAGCTCGCGAGCTTCATCTTCGGGCCGCACCGGCTGGACCAGGAAAAGATAGCGCACGGTCTCTTCGTCAATGCGCGCCATCATGTCTTCGAAAAGAATGAACGCTTCCTTTTTGAACTCGACCAAAGGATCTTTTTGCCCATACCCGCGGAGATTGATGCCTTCCTTCAGGTGATCGAGCGTGAGGAGATGGTCCTTCCACTGCGTGTCCGCGCGATCCAGGATGATGCGGCGTTCGAGCCAGCGCATCATTTCGGAGCCGAAGAGCTTTTCCTTTTCTTCGTATCGCGTGCGCAGCGCGGCGTGGAGCTGGTCAATCAACTCTTCGTGATTGAGCTCCAGCGGATCGATGCCGATCGTTTTCAGATCGAGGCCGTATTGCCGGAAAACTTCCGCCGCAAATTGGGTGACGTTCCACTGCTCGGGATGCTTATCCTTGGGACAGTAAGTGTCCACCAAATCCGTCGCCAGATCGCCGGCGATTTCGAGCACGTATTCCTTTTGGTCGCGGCCCTCGAGCATCGAGCGGCGAATCGAGTACACCGTTTCGCGCTGCTTGTTCATCACGTCGTCGTATTCAAGCAGGTGCTTGCGCATTTCGAAGTTGTGGCTCTCGCGTTCTTTCTGCGAATTCTCGATTTTCTTCGAAATGAGCTTCGATTCGATGGGGATACCTTCCTTCATGCCGAGCCGGTACATCAGCGCTTTGACTCGCTCGCCGCCGAAAATGCGCATCAAGTCGTCTTCGAGTGACAGGAAAAATCGCGAAGATCCCGGATCGCCCTGGCGGCCAGCGCGTCCGCGAAGCTGGTTATCAATGCGCCGCGCTTCGTGGCGTTCGGTGCCGAGGATGTGCAGCCCGCCCAACGAAATCACTTCGTCGCGTTCGGCGCGGCACTGCTCCGCAAATTGATCGTAGATCGGCTTCCACTGGTCGATGGGAACCTGGAAGATTTTGCCTTCGATTTGGAAGAGCACCATTTGCGCCGGCGAGGTCTTTTGCGCGGCGATGGCTTCTTCCATGGTTTCTTCGTCGCTTTTCTTCTCGCCCGTTCCGTTCGTTCCGGAGCCGGCAGGAGCGCCATCGGCGCCCGCCCCGATCACCGAGCTTGCCGGCGCGTAAGGGAAGGCCAAACGATTCTTCAGGCAATATTCGCGGGCCATGAACTCGGGATTGCCGCCCAGCAAAATATCGGTTCCGCGGCCGGCCATGTTCGTCGCCACGGTAACCGCGCCTTTGCGGCCTGCCTGCGCAATCACTTTGGCTTCGCGCTCATGCTGCTTGGCGTTGAGCACCTGGTGGGGCACGCCCGCCTTCTTCAACAAATTGGCTAGGTGCTCGGATTTTTCGATGGAAATCGTGCCCACGAGTACCGGCTGGCCCATGGCGTGGATTTGCTTGATGCCGTGATCGAAGCTGTTGTCTTCCTGAATGATACCGGTAACGACGGCTTCGTATTTCTCCGCTTCCGTGCGGTAAACAATGTCGGGGTTTTCCAGCCGGACCAGGGCACGGTTCGTGGGAATCACCACCACATCGAGTCCATAAATATTGCCGAATTCCTTCGCTTCCGTTTCGGCCGTGCCGGTCATGCCGGAGAGCTTTTTGTACATGCGGAAATAATTCTGGAAAGTAATCGTGGCGAGCGTCTGGTTTTCGCGCTCAATTTTTACGCCTTCTTTCGCTTCGATGGCCTGGTGTAAACCATCGGACCAGCGGCGGCCGGGCATCTGCCGTCCGGTGAACTCATCCACGATGATGACTTCACCATCTTTCACCACGTAGTCGGTGTCGAGCTTGTAGAGCGTGTGCGCGCGCAAAGCCTGATAGACGTGATGGATCACTTCCATGTGCGCGGGATCGTACAGATTGCCCAAGCCCAACAGGCGCTCGCACTTGCTAACGCCCTCTTCGGTGAGCGTGGCGGTGCGCTGCTTTTCGTCGATCGAATAGTCCACATCCTGAATCAACTTTGGAACGATCTTATCCACGCGGTAATACTTGTCGGTGGATTCCTCGGCCGGTCCGGAAATGATCAGAGGCGTGCGCGCTTCGTCGATCAGGATCGAGTCCACTTCGTCCACGATGCAGAAGTGGTGGCCGCGCTGGACGCAATCCGCGAGATCGAACTTCATGTTGTCGCGCAGATAATCGAAGCCGAATTCGTTGTTCGTGCCGTAAGTAATGTCCGCCGCATAGGCCGCGCGGCGTTGTTTGTCGTCCAGGTCATGGACGATCACGCCGACCGTTAGCCCGAGCGAACGATAAATCGGAGACATCCACTCCGCGTCGCGCCGCGCCAGGTAGTCGTTTACGGTAACGATGTGCACGCCGCGTCCGGCAAGCGCGTTCAAGTAGGCGGGAAGGGTGGCGACCAGCGTCTTCCCTTCGCCGGTCTTCATCTCGGAGATTTTGCCTTCGTGCAGCACCATGCCGCCGATCAACTGCACGTCAAAATGCCGCATGTTGAGCTTGCGGCGTCCGGCCTCGCGCACGGCGGCAAAGGCCGGCACCAGCACCGGCTCGAGCGCTTCCTGTAGCCTCGCACGATAGGCCCTGCGCGCCACGAGTTCCGTATCGTTCGGATCGGCGCCCTCAAGCCCTTTGGCGACAATGGCCTTCAATTCCGGTGTCTTCGCCGCCAGTTCCTCATCCGTCAGCTGTTCGTATTCCGCGGCCAAGGCGTTGATGGCCGCAACCGCCGGCTGGATGACCTTGATGTCGCGTTCGTGCTTGCTGCCGATGAACTTTGCGACGACGTTATCTATAAGCTTTTCAATTTCCATTGATCAGGGACGCCCTCAGACGGCAGCGTTCGAAACTCTGCCTGCTTGTACGGAAACCCCTCGGATATGGCTATTTAGATGCAGCACGCCGCGCCGGGTTCCAGAATTGCATTTGCCGATTTCGCACCGTACTTCATTGTATCCGGCCAGGGCGGCTATGCGCAAAGCGGCGCCACTTCCATGTTTCCCGTTCGTGATGCCTTTCGAAACTTGGGCTGGGCGCGCGGCATCGAAGCAGCATGGATCTTCAACTGGAAGGGAAACGCGCGCTGGTGACGGGTTCGACGGCGGGAATCGGCTACGCCATCGCGGAGGCGCTGGCTCGCGAAAGCGCCACCGTGATCGTCAACGGCCGCACGCAGAAGCGCGTGGATGACGCTACGAGCCGGTTACAGGCAGCCAAAGTTCGTGGCAAGGTCCACGGTCTGGCTGCCGATCTTGGCACCGCAGAGGGCGCCCAGAGCGCGATTCGCGAATATCCGGACGTCGACATCCTCGTCAATAACCTGGGTATTTTCGAGCCGAAACCTTTCGAAAAGATCACCGATGCCGATTGGCTGCACTTTTTCGAAGTGAATGTGCTGAGCGGGGTGCGACTGAGCCGCCACTATCTGCCGCGCATGAAAGAGCGCAACTGGGGCCGCATTATTTTCATTTCCAGTGAATCGGCGCTGCAGATTCCCGCAGAGATGATTCACTACGGCATGACGAAGACGGCGCAACTCGCCGTCTCACGAGGGCTGGCGGAAACGACGGCGGGAACTGCGGTGACCGTGAACGCGGTGTTGCCCGGTCCGACGGCTTCCGAGGGCGTAAGCGAGTTTGTGAACCGTCTCGCGGCAGACCAGAAGGAAAGCCAGCAGGCGTTCGAAAAAGATTTTTTCACGCACATGCGGCCCACTTCGCTGCTGCAGCGCTTCGCGCGGACCGATGAGGTGGCCGCGCTGGTGGCGTTTGTGTGCAGTCCGTTGGCATCCGCCGTCAATGGCACCGCGCTTCGCGTGGACGGCGGGGTGGTGCGCTCGATCGCATAGTTTAGGCTTAAAGCATCTCCGGCGCCCCCTTTTCCTGGCCCTTATTTAGGACGCCGTGCACGATCGTATGAAGATCGTTTCGAAGAGTGTTCGGGCCTGAAGCCGGCCCTACATGAACCTGCCTTGCTGCCACTTCTTCTGGCGACTATCATCAACGTTTCTGCCATGCGCGCTGAGGCTGCCGTACGGCGCGATCACGTCATAATCAAGCCATAGGAGATTTCGAATGCCGCCAATGGGGGGACAGGGTCCGCAAGGGCCGGGAATGGGTCCGGGAGGCCCGCAGGGACGCGGTCCTGGCATGGGTCCGGGTGGACCGGGCATGCAAGCGCCTCCGAAGCTGCCTATCGAGGGCGTGAAGAACCTGATTGCCGTGGCCAGCGGCAAGGGCGGCGTGGGCAAGACCACCGTGGCCGTGAACCTGGCGCTGGCGCTAAGCCGGTTGGGCGCGAAGGTTGGTTTGCTGGACGCTGACGTATACGGACCGAACGTGCCGCTGATGCTCGGCACCACGGAGCAGCCGCGCGCGACGGAAGCGCGCACGATTATTCCCGTGGAGGCCTACGGCATCAAGGTGATCTCCATCGGTTTGCTGTCTCCTGGCGACGCGCCAATGATCTGGCGTGGCCCGATGCTGCACAGCGTGATCCAGCAATTCCTGCGCAGCGTGGAATGGGGCCAACTCGATTACCTGGTGGTGGATCTGCCGCCGGGCACGGGCGATGTGCAGTTGACGCTGATCCAGACCGTGCCGCTCTCCGGGGCGGTGCTGGTCACAACTCCATCGGTGGTTGCGCTCGCCGACGTGCGCAAGGCCATCGAGATGTTTCGCCAGGTGAGTGTGGAAGTGCTCGGCGTCGTCGAGAACATGAACTCCTTCGAGTGCCCGCACTGCCATCAGGCGGTAGACGTGTTTGGACATGGTGAGGGCCGCAAGATTGCGGAAATTTACGGCGTGCCCCTGCTGGGGGAAATTGAGATCGATCCGCGGATACGCATCGGCGGCGATACCGGCAAGCCGGTCGCGACTCTTGGCGAGCAAGCGCCCGAAGCGCGCAGCGTGTATGCCATGGCGCGCGCGGTGCAGGCGCGGCTTGAGGAAGCCCGGGCGACCGCGCCGAACGTGGAGATCCTCTAAACGCCGCACAAAAGGCCTACCGCCATCCTTCGTTTCCTCAGGGCAAGCGAAACCGGGCGGGCTACAAAACCCTTCTCAGGCGTGGCGCGGCCGTTCCTTGTAAGGCCGCTAGGCGTGTGTTAGCGTTTCTGATTCACTTCCGAAGTGAGTTTGCGGCGAAACGTGTGCGCACGCTTGGGCCGGCGTAAGGGGATGGCAATGATTCGCAGCTATAAGGGACACCTGCCGCGCATCGCGGCGAGCGCTTACATCGATCCGGCGGCGATCGTGATCGGCGACGTGGAAATTGGCGAAGAGTCGAGCGTCTGGCCGTGCACCGTGATTCGTGGAGACGTCCATTGGATTCGCATCGGCCGCCGCACCAACATTCAAGACGGTTGCGTGCTGCATGTGATGCGCGACGAATGGCCGCTGACGCTAGGCGATAACGTTACCGTTGGGCACGGCGTGATCCTGCACGGCTGTACCGTTGAATCGCGTGTGCTGGTCGGGATGGGCTGCGTGATTATGAACGGCGCGCGCATCGGCAGCGGCTCGATCATTGCCGCGGGCACATTGGTGCCGGAGCGGACCGAAGTGCCTCCGGGCAGCTTGTTTATGGGGCATCCGGGCAAATTGCGCCGCACGCTTACGCCGGAAGATCAGGCGAGCATTGATGGGTACGCGCAGAGGTATGTGGAATATAAAGAAGCGTACCGGAATGAAAGTGGCTAGTGGCGAGTGACTAATGGCTGAGCAAAAGCAAATTCGGGCGATCAAGGGCGTGCGCGATATTTTGCCGCCGGCGTCCACCGCTTGGAATCGGGTGGAAGAGACGGCGCGCGCTGTCTTTGCGACTTACGGATTTGGCGAGATTCGCGTGCCGATTTTTGAGCAGACCGATCTATTTGCGCGATCCGTTGGCGGCGACACAGATATCGTTTCCAAGGAGATGTACACATTCGAAGACCATGAATTGGCGGAAGTCGCCGCCCTTAGAACGTTACTGGTGGCCAAGCAGCCCTACATCGGAGATCTCAATTTCTTCTGGTCTTACGAAATGAAGATTACGGAATTTACGGAGAGACTTCGCAAGGGGCTGGCAAACGACACGATACCCAAAACACCGGGAAATCTTCGGGCTTGTAACGATCTCGTGCCCTGGCTGGATACTTTGGCGTTCGATAGACAGACATACGGGAATAGTGGCCCCAGCGAAGAGATACTGGCGCGGTTCAATAGCGCTGTTGGTGTGGTGCGCGGCATTTTAATGTCCGTGGAACTCGGAGACGAAGTGTCACTGCGGCCGGAGGCTACCGCTAGCGTTTGCCGCGCTTATATCGAGCATGGGATGCAGACGCTGCCGGGGAATGTGAAGCTCTACTACATTGGGCCGATGTTTCGGAGAGAGCGGCCGCAGAAGGGGCGGTACCGGCAGTTCTACCAGATTGGCGCGGAAGTGTTGGGGCAATCCGATGCGCCGGGGATTGATGCCGAACTGATCGAGATGCTGGTGAGGTTTTTCGACAAGGCTGGGCTGACCGGCACAACGCTCTACGTGAACTCGATTGGCTGCAAGGAATGCCGCCCGAAATATGTGGAGCTGCTGCGCGAGGAATTGCGCAAAGTGCGCGACAAACTCGGCGCGGATAGCCAGCGGCGCATCGAGACGAATCCGCTGCGCGTGCTCGATTCGAAAATTCCCGAGGAGCAGCCCGTCATCGAGACACTGCCGCGGATCGCGGATCGTCTTTGCGCTGCGTGCCGAGAGCACTTTGCGGAACTGGAAAAGCAGCTCGCCATGCGCGGCATCGTTTACGAGCGCAACTGGCGGCTGGTGCGCGGGCTCGACTATTACACGCGAACGACGTTTGAAATCATCGCGCCGGGTCTTGGTTCGCAGAACGCGGTTTGTGGCGGCGGACGCTATGATGGTTTGGTGGAATTGCTGGGCGGCCCGCCGACCAAGGGCATCGGCTTCGCGATAGGTACTGACCGGCTGATGCTTTCGCTCGAAGCGGCGGGGAAGCTCGCGGCCGAGCGCGCGCTCGACGTGTTTATCGTGTGGATGGGAGCGGTGGCACAAGCGGCAGCCATCCAGCTTGCGCAACGGCTGCGCGCGGCGGGGATCAAAGTGGAATTGCCCGCCGCCGAAATGAAACTCGGCAAAGCGTTGCAGTTGGGCGACAAGCTGGGCGCGCGCTATGGGCTGATTCTGGGCGAGAATGAGGTGGCGGCGGGGCGGTACACGCTCAAAAGGCTGGCCGATGCTGTGCAGAGGAGCTTGACGGAAGCAGAATTGCTGGTTGAATTGCGGAGCGAGCGATAGCCGGCCGAACGAGGAGTGAACGTGCTTGATTCTTTGGGTGATCTGAAGCGCACACACTATTGCGGGGCGCTGCGTGGCACGGACGCGGGCGCTGACGTGGTGTTGATGGGCTGGGTGCACCGGCGCCGCGATCTGGGCAACCTGATCTTCATTGACCTGCGCGACCGCACCGGGCTCGCGCAGATCGTTTTCAATAAGGAGCAGCACGCAGCAGCGCAGGCCAAGGCGGAAGAATTGCGCTCCGAATATGTGGTCGCTGTGAAAGGCCAGGTGCTGCGGCGGCAGAAGGCGAATCCCGATTTGCCGTCGGGCGAAGTCGAGGTGATGGCTTCGGAACTGTACATTTTGAATACGGCAAAGACGCCGCCATTCCAAGTGGAAGACGAGGTAACCGCCAGCGAAGAGACGCGGCTGCGCTATCGCTACCTCGATCTACGGCGCTCGCGGCCCGCGCGCAACCTCGAGCTGCGGCATCGCGTCATCTTCGATATTCGCAAGACGATGGACCAACTCGGCTTCTACGAGATCGAAACGCCCATGCTCACGCGCTCCTCGCCCGAGGGCGCGCGCGATTATCTGGTGCCTAGCCGCGTACACCACGGACAGTTTTACGCGCTGCCGCAATCGCCGCAGCTTTTCAAGCAGATCCTAATGATCGGAGGGCTCGACCGCTATTTCCAGATCGTGCGCTGCTTCCGGGACGAGGATTTGCGCGCCGACCGCCAGCCGGAGTTCACGCAACTGGACGTGGAAATGTCATTTCCACGCCAGGAAGACGTGTTTGGCGTGGTCGAAAAAGTGATGGTGAGCGCGTGCGCGGTGGCGGGGATCCAGGTGACGGCGCCCTTTCGCCATATGGAATATCGCGATGCAATTCGGCGCTATGGCAGCGACAAGCCCGATCTGCGATTCGGCATGGAACTGCACGACGTGACGAAGTATTTCGACGTAGCCAAGGAGACGCTGCACATCGAAGGCAGCGTGTTCGCGATGGCCGCGTCGAATGCGGCACAATTCTCGCGCAAGCAACTCGATGAGCTGAGCGAACGGGCCAAGGCACTTGGGGCGCGCGGCATGTACACCGCAAAAGTCGCGGCCGAGGGCGTGACGTCTTCGCTTGAGAAAAATCTGGGCGCGGAAACGCTGAAGCATATGGCGAGCGCCATGGGCGCAAAGCCTGGCGACCTGATCGTGGCCGCGTCCGCCAAGGAACAGATTCCCGGCACCGATTCCGCGGCACTGATTGCGGGGCAATTGCGCTTACATCTGGCCGACCGGTTGGCCCTGGTGCCCAAAGATCGTTGGGAATTTCTGTGGCTCACCGGGTTTCCACTTTTCGAATGGAGCGAAAACGAGAAGTGCTGGGCGAGCGCGCAGCACCCTTTCACCGGAATCATCGACGAAGACGTGGACCTGCTCGAAAACGCCGAGCGGCGCGGCGAAATTCGGTCGAAAGGCTACGACCTGGTGCTCAACGGGGTCGAGCTCGGTTCCGGTAGCATTCGAATTCACCGGCAGGACATTCAATCTCGGGTTTTCCGCGCGATTGGTCTAACGGACGAACAGGCGCGCAGCCGCTTCGGGTTTTTTCTCGACGCGTTGAGCTATGGCACGCCGCCGCACGGCGGCATCGCGCTGGGTCTTGACCGCGTAGTGATGCTGCTCGCCGGAGAGAAATCCATTCGCGAGGTGATCGCGTTCCCGAAGACCACCGCGGCGCAGGATTTGATGGCCGATTCACCCTCCGCCGTGGATGCCGCGCAGCTCAAGGAAGTCGGGATCGCGTTGCGCGAGGAAGGGAAGTAGCGCCGCGCCGCCATGAGCCGGATACGCATATTGCCGGAAGCGGTGGCAAATCAAATCGCCGCGGGCGAGGTCGTCGAGCGACCGGCATCGGTCGTCAAGGAGCTTCTTGAGAATGCGCTCGACGCGGGCGCTCGCTCGATTCGAATTGAAGTCGAGGCCGGCGGCAAACGGCTGATCCGTGTGATTGACGATGGCTCTGGCATGGCGCATGACGATGCGTTGCTGGCGTTCGAACGCCACGCCACCAGCAAGCTGCGTAATACCAACGACCTGCTCTCGATCGCCACGCTCGGTTTTCGCGGCGAGGCGTTGCCATCCATCGCGGCCGTGTGCCGGCTGGTGCTGGAAACGCGCACGCCCGCTGAGCAAGACGGCACGCGCATCGAATTCGCGGCGGGCAAGCTCTATGGCGTGAAGCCGGCAGGCGTTCCGGCGGGAACGTCGATCAGCGTCTCCGACCTCTTCTATTGCGTGCCGGCGCGGCGCAAATTCCTGAAATCCGAAACCACGGAATTGGGCCACATCGCGTCGCTCGTGACGCACTACGCGTTGGCGCATCCCGACCGGCAATTCGTGTTGCGCAGCCCTACGCAGGAAATTATCAACGTGAGCGCCGCGGCGGAGCTTGCGCCGCACACCGGAGAGGCCGCAGCGGGCGAAAATGGCGCCGCAAACACGGCGACAGGCGAACCAGCCACCGAAACGCTCGACGCCGGACACAATAAGGCGCGCGCAGGCGCCGCAACGGATGAGATCGCGGAGCCCGCGAAATCGAAGTCTGCGGGAATCCCCGGGCTGGCCGAGCGGGTCTACCAAATCTTCGGAAGGCAGGCGCTCGAGGAGCTTTTCGAAATCCCGCCGACTTCCGCGCCGGTGCGCGCCTCGATCACCGAACCCCAGCTCGATGCCGAAGAGCGCGCCGCGCAAATTACCATCAGCGGGTTTGCTTCGCGCCCGCAGGTGCAGCGCCCCAACCGCAACGGGATCTATCTCTTCGTGAACCGTCGCCTGGTGCGAGACCGGCTGCTGCTGCACGCGATCGGCGAGGCCTATCGCAACGTGGTGCCGCCGGCGACGTTCCCGGTGGTGCTGCTCTTTGTGGACTTGCCCTACGAAGAGGTGGACGTAAACGTGCACCCTGCGAAGGTCGAGGTGCGTTTCCGCCATCCGCAATTCGTGCACGATTTCACCCGTGACGCGATTCGTCAAGCGCTGAGCCACGCACGGCCGATTGCCAGCTTTGTGATGGCAACCGCCGGAGCGGCCCCAGGCGGCCAGCCCGCGGTGGCGGCGATGGCCGCGGGATTCGGCGCGCCCTCGTTTTCATCCGCCAACTTTGGTGGGAGCACGCTGGGAGCCGAACCGCACGGCGGCGGAAGCGCGGGCGCATCCCTGATTCCGCGCGCGGTGATCCCGCCGCTGGCGGTGCCACTCGATTCTGCCGCGGCACCCGCAATCTCAGACGGCGGCTTCGAGTTGAGCAGCGCCCCGTTGCGTCCCGAAGCGCAGCGCTTTCGCTTCGATACGGCAAACCCGATCAGTCTGGACCTCGCATCCAGTGAGATTGCCGATCGATTTCGAGAAGGCGCCGCGCAACAGCTTGCCGAGAGCGCAGCATCGGCCGAGAGCCTGGCCACGCTGAAGCCGCTGGGCCAGGTGAATTCGAGCTTTATCGTGGCCATCAATGGCGAAGGGTTGTGGATCATCGACCAGCATGTAGCGCACGAACGCATTTTGTTCGAACAACACCTGCGCGCGCGCCGCGAAGGACAAATTACCGGACAGCGCATGCTGGTGCCGCACGTGGTGGACCTGACGCCGCGCCAGGAAGTGATTTTCGGCCAAATTGTCGACGAGCTCGGCCCTAATGGATTCGAGGTTTCGCCCATTGGCCCGCGCAGTGTGGCGATTCACGCGACGCCCGCGGGAATTTCGAGCGCCGACGCCGAGCGGCTGCTGCTTGAAATCTTGGATGGCGTCGAACGCGAAAATCAGGCGATCTCGATGGACTGGCTGCAATCGCGGATCGCTGCCTCCACCGCGTGCCACGCCGCGATCAAGATCAATATGCCGCTCGACCAAACGAAAATGGAATGGCTGTTGAGCGAACTCGCGCAGACAGAAGCGCCGATGAGCTGCCCGCATGGACGTCCCGTGGTGCTGCGCTACTCGGTGCGCGATCTCGAGCGTGCCTTTCACCGCATCTGACCCGCGTCTCCGCCTTTTCATGAGCAAACTCATCATTGCGATCGACGGTCCGGTCGGCTCAGGTAAGAGCACGGTGGCACGCCGCGTGGCGCAGCAGCTCGGCTACATCTACCTCGACACGGGCGCGATGTACCGTGCGCTGGCGCTGAAGGCTCTGCGGCGCAGCGTGACCCTGGCGGACGAAGCTGCGCTGGAATCGCTGGCGCAGCAGACCCGCATTGACTTGACGGGAGGCGACGACGGCCACCGTGTGCTGCTCGATGGCGAAGATGTGTCCGCCGCGATCCGCACTGCCGAGGTTGCACAGGCGGCCTCGAAGGTTGCCGTGGTTGCGGGTGTGCGCCACGTACTGGTGGCGGAACAGCGCCGCGCGGGCAGCCGCGGAGGCGTGGTGATGGAAGGGCGCGACGTGGGCACCGTGATTTTTCCCGATGCGCACCTGAAGATTTTTCTCGAAGCGTCCCCGGAATCGCGCGCGGAGCGGCGTTGGCTGGAGCATCAGCAGAAGGGCGATGTGCTGACGCTCGCGCAGGTGGTGGAGGAAATTCACGAGCGTGACCGGCGGGACCGCACGCGCGCCACTTCGCCCTTAGTGCGCGCCGCGGATGCGATCCTGGTGGACAACACCGCCATGGGTGCAGAAGAGACGGCGCGGCTGGTGGCCATGCTGGCCCGCGAACGCGAGAGCGTGGAAACCTAGGCAGTCTGTCTTTTTACGAGTCTGGTTCCCTTATTACCTCAGTATCTTCGGAACTTTTGTTCCGCTGCGGTGTAATACATTCAGTGTACGTCTACAACCATGTTGGGGAACAACCAACCCAAGCAGAGCTACATCAAAGCTTTGGATGTGTAAGGACCCAAAAACTGAGGGGAGATTTCCGTGTCGAAAGTTATAATTCGCATTCTACCGCTGCTGTTGGTTTTAATGTTCGGCGGAGCCGGTCTGGCCAGCGCCCAGGGGTTCAGCGCTTACATCGGCCTGGGGACCGCGCAAGATAGTTCATCGAATCAGGGAATCGATACCTATGGCGACGGGAATATTTACTACACGCCGCGCATGGGTGGTGTGTTTATGAATCTCGGCGGCGATTTTATGTTTTTTCCGCATCTTGGCGTAGGGGCGGAGACATCATTTCGCGTGACGCAAGGCGGCTATGCAGGGCTCAACTACCGTCCCGTGATGTACGATTTCAACGCGGTGTGGGAGCCGGTGGCGGTTACCAGCCGAGTGGTGCCGGAGATTCAAGGCGGAATCGGCGGCGTGGACACGCGGTTTTATTACAACTCGCAGTATTGCGATCAGTTTACCGGCTGTTCGAGTTCCAACAGCTATCTGGAAAGCTCGAATCACTTTGACGTGCACTTTGCGGCTGGCGTGCGGTTCTATGTGAAGAACGGCATTTTCGTCGAGCCGCGAGTCGACCTGCGTTACGTGCATAACTTCTTCCAGTTCGGCAGCGATTTTGTGCCGGAATATACGGTGAACGTGGGCTACACGTTCGGGCGGCACTAACCAGATCCGTCTGGCGAAAACGCAAGGCGGCAACGGACAGCGGCGTGGCTTTTGGCGCGCCGCTGTTTTTCTTTTTTGGGGAAGCCGGCGTGAAGTGCGCGCTACGCGGGGCTCGACATAGACGACAGAAATTCAGCGTTGTTCTTCGACTTGGAAAGGCGTCCCAGCAAAAGCTCCATCGCTTCCACCGGCGAGAGCGGGCTCAGCACCTTCCGCAGCACCCAGATACGATTGAGCTCATCGGGGGGCAGCAGCAGTTCGTCCTTACGCGTGCCGGATCGAAGAATATCGATGGTGGGGAAGATGCGCTTATCCACGAGGCGGCGGTCCAAATTGATTTCCATGTTGCCGGTGCCCTTGAACTCTTCGAAGATCACGTCGTCCATGCGGCTGCCGGTGTCGATCAACGCGGTGGCGATAATGGTGAGCGAGCCGCCTTCCTCCACGTTGCGCGCGGCCGCAAAAAAGCGGCGCGGGCGTTGAAGCGCATTGGCATCAATGCCGCCGGAGAGTACCTTGCCGGAGGGCGGAGTCACGGCGTTGTAGGCGCGGCCCAGGCGCGTGACGGAGTCAAGCAATATCACGACGTCCCGCTTGTGCTCGACAAGCCGCTTGGCCTTTTCCAGCACCATTTCCGCCACTTGAATGTGGCGTTGCGGCGGCTCATCAAAGGTCGAGCTGATGACTTCGCCTTTCACCGTGCGCTGCATGTCCGTGACTTCCTCGGGGCGCTCGTCGATCAGCAGAACGATTAAAGCGACTTCGGGATGGTTCGTGGTGATGGAATTGGCCACCGATTGGAGCATCATCGTTTTGCCGGTGCGCGGCGGCGCGACGATCAATCCGCGCTGGCCCTTGCCGATGGGGCAAAGCATGTCCAGCACGCGCCCGGTAAGGTTTTCCTTGGTGGTTTCCAGGCGAATGCGCTCCTGCGGATAAAGCGGCGTCAAATTGTCAAAGAAGATTTTGTTGCGCGCGACCTCAGGATCTTCAAAGTTGACGGCCTCCACTTTGATCAGGGCAAAGTAACGTTCGCCATCTTTCGGCGGCCGCACCTGGCCCGATACGGTGTCGCCCGTTCGTAAATCGAACTTACGGATCTGCGAAGGCGACACATAAATGTCGTCCGGCCCCGGCAGGTAATTGTATTCCGGTGCGCGCAGGAAGCCGAAGCCGTCAGGCAGGCACTCGAGCACTCCCTCGGAGAAAATCAGGCCGTTCTTTTCGGTCTGGGCGCGCAGGATCTGGAAGATCAATTCCTGCTTGCGCATGCCGCTCGCGCCCGGGATGTCCAGTTCCTTGGCGATTTTTGCCAGGTCGGTGATATTTTTTTCTTTGAGTTCTGCAAGACTAACGCTCATGTGTTTGATTCCTTCAACTTTGCTTTCTGCGTAAAGTCCTCGGCCTGATCGATCAGGCGAAGTTTTGGATTTCCAGCCCGGCCGGGAAGGTCGATCGCAAGGCAGGCTGGATTTGCTGCTGGTTTAAACTCGTTTGAAAATACCCGAATAGCCCCGCCCGCCATCTGCAACGTGGCGCATGTCTCCGGGAAACTTCAGTTGGCCAACCCCTGGTCTTCCTTTGGTTCCGACTCGAAACCCGCGGGCACATCCGGTACAGGCGAGTGCACCGAGGAAAGCACCGGCCGTTCGAGCGCGTATTGCAGCACTTCGTCCATATTCTCCACAAACTTTACGGCCATGGAGGCAAGAATTTCGGGGGGAATTTCGCTCAAATCTTTGTCGTTGGCTTTCGGCAGGATAACGGTACGCAATCCCACACGATGGGCCGCAAGCAACTTTTCTTTTACGCCGCCTATGGGCAGCACTTTTCCGCGCAGCGTAATCTCGCCCGTCATGGCCAGATCGCAGCGGACAGGAATTTTGGTGACGGCGCTGACCAGGGAAGTGGCAATGGTGATTCCGGCGGAGGGGCCGTCCTTCGGAATCGCGCCCTCCGGAACGTGCACGTGAATATCCAGGTGACGGTAAAAATCGGGAGCCAGACCGAGTTGCGCGGTCCGCGAGCGAATATAGCTCATCCCAGCCTGCGCGGATTCCTGCATCACGTCGCCGAGCTTTCCGGTAAGGGTCAGGCGTCCTTTGCCATGCATCAAGCTGGCTTCGGTGGCAAGCACCTGGCCGCCTACTTCCGTCCATGCGAGACCGATCGCCAAGCCAATTTCGTTTTGCTTTTCTTCCCAGATCTCGCGGAACTTCATTACGCCGAGGAAGTCCGGCGTGTTCGCGGGCGTTGTTTCGACGCGTACCTTGGCGCCTTCTTTTACCACGCGGCGCGAAACTTTGCGGGCCACGTTGGCGATTTCGCGCTCGAGCGTGCGCACGCCAGCCTCATGCGTGTAGTGGCGGATGATGTGGCGCAAGGCGTCGTCGCTGAAGGCCAGGTTCCCTTCGCTCAGGCCATTCGCTTCGCGCTGCTTCTTCACCAGGAACCGCTTCGCGATTTCGAGTTTTTCCTGTTCGGTGTAACCCGCGAGGCGGATGATCTCCATGCGGTCCTGCAAAGGTTGCGGGATGGTGTGCAGCACGTTTGCGGTGCAAACAAACATCACGCGGGAAAGATCATATTCCACATCGAGGTAATGGTCGGTGAAGGCGTGATTCAATTCCGGATCGAGCACTTCCATCAACGCCGCGGACGGATCACCGCGAAAATCGGCGGACATCTTGTCCACTTCGTCGAGCACGAAAATTGGATTCACCGTGCCGGCCTTCTTCATCATCTGAATGATCTGGCCAGGCAGCGCGCCGATGTAAGTGCGGCGGTGTCCGCGAACTTCCGCTTCGTCCCGCACGCCGCCTAACGATACACGAACAAATTTGCGTCCCGTGGCGCGCCCGATGGACATCGCAAGGGAGGTTTTGCCGACGCCCGGAGGGCCCACGAAGCAGAGAATCGAGCCGCGAGGATTCTTCACCAACTGGCGCACCGCCAGGTACTCCAGGATGCGCTCTTTGATCTTTTCCAGTCCGTAGTGATCTTCGTTGAGGATTTTTTCAGCGAGATCAATATCCCGGATTTCTTTGGACTTCTTTTTCCAGGGCACCGCGAGCAGCCAGTCCAGATAATTCCGGCTGACGGTGGATTCCGCGGACATCGGCGGCATGGTTTCGAGCCGCTTCAATTCCTGAGTGGCCTTTTCCTTCACTTCTTTCGGCATGCCGGCGGCTTCGATTTTTTTGCGAAGCTCGTCGATTTCGCTTTTTTCGCCGCGGCCCAGCTCTTTCTGAATGGCCTTCAACTTTTCGTTGAGGTAGTACTCTTTTTGCGCGCGCTCCATCTGGCGCTTCACGCGGGCATTGATGTTACGCTCCACATTGAGTTTCTCGATCTCCACGTCCAGGATCTCCGAGATGCGCTGGAGGCGCTGGACGGGATCGAACATCTCGAGCAATTCCTGCTTTTCCTCAAAGGGAAGCGTCAAGTTCGCGGCGATGGCGTCCGAAAGCCGCGCCGGATCTTCCACGCGGGCCGCGGCAATCACCGTATCGTAGTTCACGGCCTGCGAGAGCTTCACGTATTGTTCGAAGACGCTGCTGACGCGGCTGACGAGTTGTTCCGCTTCGGGCGTATGTTCGTATTTCACCGCGGACACGCGAAGCGTGGCGCTGAAAAATCCCTCATGGGTGGCTACTTCGACGACTTTGGCGCGCTCGACGCCCTCGACGAGCACGCGAATGTTGCCGTCCGGCAACTTCACGCTCTGCACGATATTGGCGATCGTGCCGACCTGGTAGATTTCTTCCGGTTTGGGGTCGTCGATCGAAGCGTCATGCTGGGTGGCCAGAAAAATCTTCTTATCACCGGCCAGCGCTTCTTCAAGCGCTTTCACCGAACCCTCACGGCCGACGATAAACGGACTCATCTGCTGGGGGAAAATCACGATTTCGCGCACCGGCATCATGGGGACGCGCCGGAGGTCGTGTTTTTCCCGGTGAAACATCGGATCCTGCTCTGGAGTTTTCAAACTGTTGTCCGTTCCTTCATCCTGCTTTTTCGAGCAGGCTCCAATTGATTTCGCGCGTGCGCACCATCTCGGCGGTCACGATGAACTCGCGGATCTTGCGTTGCGCGGGCAGGTGGTACATCAGGTCGAGCATCAAATCTTCGAGGATCATGCGAAGGCCGCGCGCTCCGACTTTGCGTTGCAACGCCAGTTCGGCGACCATCTCGAGAGCATCGTCGGTGAAGCGCAGCCGGACGTTCTCAAATTCAAACAGACGCTGATACTGACGCACCAGCGCATTTTTTGGCTCCGTGAGGATGCGCATCAGCGCGCTCTTATCCAGATCGGCAAGCACGCCCATCACCGGTAACCGTCCCACAAATTCCGGGATCAGACCGTAGCGAATCAGGTCGGTGGGTTGCGCCTGTTCGAGCATCTCGATATTCCGGCGGCTCGGCGTGGAAGGCTGCGCATCGGTGTGGAAACCCAGCGATTTCTGGCCCACACGCCGCTCGATCACCTTCTCCAGTCCGACGAAGGCCCCGCCACAGATGAACAGGATGTTGGTGGTATCCACCGGCGTGAATTCCTGATGCGGGTGCTTGCGGCCGCCCTGCGGAGGCACGTTCGCGACGGTGCCCTCAAGAATCTTCAAAAGCGCCTGCTGAACGCCTTCCCCGGAAACATCGCGCGTGATGGAGGGGTTTTCGTCCTTCTTCGCGATCTTGTCGATTTCGTCGATGTAGATGATACCCTGCTGCGCACGCGTGACGTCGCCATCCGCGGCTTGCAACAACTTTAATATAATATTCTCGACGTCTTCACCGACGTAGCCCGCTTCGGTGAGCGTGGTCGCATCCACGATCGCGAAGGGCACTTCGAGCATGCGCGAAAGAGTTTGCGCCAACAGCGTCTTGCCGGTTCCGGTCGGGCCCACCAGCAAAATGTTCGACTTTGTCAACTCGACTTCGCCAGGCTGGCGATTCAGGAAGATACGCTTGTAGTGGTTGTAAACCGCAACCGCGAGCTTCTTCTTGGTTTTGTCCTGCCCGATCACATAATTATCGAGGAAAGACTTGATCTCGGGCGGACGCGGCAGCCGCCGGTTGACGGGCGTGGCCTGCTCGCGCTTCTCATCGTCCAGGATCTGCTGGCAGACGCGCACGCAGTCGTTGCAAATGAAGGCGCGCGGATAGTCGGAAGGCGAACTGATCAGCTTTTCCACCTGCTCTTGCGTTTTATGGCAGAAGGAACAGCGCAGCGGCTCTTCAGTGCCGATCTTTTTCACGGGTTGTTTGGCCTCGAGCCATTCCCCTGGGAACGGCGGCTTGCGTCGGGCATCATTCTAGGCTCAATCCCTCACGGACGCGGACTCTCCGCGCCATATTGCTACTAACTGATTGGTACGGCGCGGGGGCAGCAGGATCAGCGGTGTTTGAAAATAATTTCGTCAATCAGCCCGTACTCTTTGGCCTGCGCCGCAGACATGATGAAGTCGCGCTCGGTATCCCGCTCGATCTTATCAAGCGACTGGCCTGTGTGTTTTACGTAGAGGTCATTGATCGAGGCGCGCATGCGCAAGATTTCTTTTGCGTGGATATCAATGTCCGATGCCTGACCGGAAAGCCCGGACATCCAGGGCTGATGGATCAGGATGCGCGCATTGGGCAGCGCAAAGCGCTTCTTGGGCGCACCCGCGGTCAAGAGCACGGAGGCGATCGATGCGGCCTGGCCGACGCAGATGGTGACGACATTGGGCCGCACGAACTCCATCGTATCGTAAATGGCCATTCCTGCCGTGATCGAGCCGCCTGGCGAATTGATATAGACGGAAATGTCCTTCTCCGGGTCCTCCGCTTCCAAAAAGAGAAGCTGCGCGGTCACCAGGTTCGCCACGTGATCGTCAATGGGCGTACCGATGAAAATAATGTTGTCTTTCAACAGCCGTGAATAAATGTCGTAGGCGCGCTCTCCACGGTTGGTTTGTTCCACCACCATCGGGATGAGCGTCGTCGCGTAAGCGCCGGGATCGTCAGGTTGCCGCATATTAGGAAGTTTTTGGGAAATGCCGAGGAGGTTCACCCGCCCGCTTATTTACCCCTTGCCTGCTTTTTCTGTGCGGATGCGGGAGTGTTGCTGAAGCCAGGCCAGAGTTTTTTCACTCCGCAGCTTCGATTTCATCCTATCCACCGCTCCCTGCTTTGTCAAGCGCGCGCGGACGGCTGTTGCGGATTCACCACTGCGCTCCGCGAGCGCTTCAATCTGTTTTTCGAGGTCCGCTTCATCGGCTTCGATAGTTTCCGCCGTGGCGATACGGTCAAGGATGAGCTCCGCCTTCACATCTTCCACGGCGCGATCCCGCTGCCGCTGGCGCATGGAGACCCAATCCACGTTCACGGCTCGCGGGTCGACACCCTGCGCTGCCAAGTTACGTACGGCGCGCTCGAGACGCGCGTCCATCTGGTGCTCGACCAGGGCTTCGGGAACGGGGAAGTCGTTGGCGGCGATCAACGTCTCGATAATGCGGTCATGGACGTGCTCGGCGTGGCGCTGATCGCGAGCGGCCTCGAGCCCCTGGCGGATTTTGGCCCGCAGCTCATCGATCGTCTTCGCGTCGCTGACGTCTTTGGCGAACTCGTCATTGGCTTCGGGGATTTTCTTTTCCTTGATGCCGGTGACGTCCACCACGTAGTGATAGACCTTGTCCCGCAGTTTCTCGTCGGGGTAGTCGGCGGGATAGGTGAGGTCGAAGCGGCGCTGCTCTCCGGGCTTTGCACCACGAAGGTTCTCGTTAAACGCGTCGAGGGTTTCTTCCGCGCCTATATGGCACAAAACGTTTTCCGCTTTGAGCGGCTCGCCTCCACCCGCGGGAGTTCCCATTAACTTAAGCTGCGCGTAGTCTCCATCGGCGATCGCGCGATCCTCAACGGGTACGAAGGTCGAAGCCCGCTCGCGCATTTCGGTAAGCGTTTTCTCTACGTCTTCATCGCCCAGCTCATGCGCTTCCACCGCGATTTCCAGATCCTTATAAGGGGCCAGCTCAAATTCCGGCAAAACCTCGAAGCTGGCCCGAAATTTCAGCGGGCCGCCCTCGCTGTAATCCACTTGATCGACTTGAGGCTGAGTGACGACGTTGAGCTTCTGCTCGGCCACTGCGTTGCCGATGCGGTCGGGCACCAGTTGCTGCACCAATTCGCTGCGAATGTCGCCCGCAAACTTGCGGCGGATCAACGCCACGGGGGCTTTGCCCGGACGAAAACCCGGCACCCGGGCTACGCGGGCAATTTCCCTCGCGATTTTGTCGCTGGCTTTTTGGACTTCGTCGGCGGGAATTTCCAGTTCCAGCTCGCGCCGGCAGGTAGCTGTAGCTTCGCTATCGCTCATGAAGGGCTTCGTAGCCTCGGAAGTTTGCTTGTGGCGCTGCGCTCACAATGCTTCCACCTTTCACCGCTTTCGTTTCCGGGAAAAGGAAGGGCAGGGAGGACCGGCCGCCAAGCCTGAATGCACAAGATCCTGAAAGAAAGATCAGTATAGGCAAGCTCCCCGACGCCGTCAACAGACGCCCGGCAAGGTGTTGGCGCCGATCCGTCCTAGCACAGGAGGTTTTTGGGAAGCCGACCGCTCGTCTATTTGGCGGGGGGCTGCGCGGTTGGCGGCAAGATTCCGTTCAGGCGCAGGTACATTGCCGCCGCGGAGTAATGATCGGCCCAGTCATTTGCGAGTGAGATGATGGCGCCGGCCTTTGTCGTCTGGCGATTTCCGAAGAGGGTAATAGAGTTGCCCAGTCCGGAATCATCCACGTTGGCCAGTGCGGCGGTGCAATAAGTGAAAGAGGCCTGGATCGCGGCCGAGAGCTTTTCCTTGCCGTCCGTTTCCTTGAGGCCCGTATCCGCCGGAGCCGCGGTACCGCTGATCTTGGAGCAGAGCAGCGTGTTCGATTGCGCAATGTGCATCATCAGGTGGCCGAAGGTGATCTGCTCGGGCGTCGGATGATAGCTGTACTTATCCGCGGGCATTGCTTCCGCGGCGCCCGTAAGATTCTTCGCATTTCGTGCGAGCAATTGCCGCAGAGTGTCGCTTACGGGATTCGCGCTTGCGCCACCCTGTTGGCCGGATACCGCGAACGCAGAGAACAAGGCCATAACTAGAATTCCCGCGAGGCGCTTCATGCGAATCCCCCTGGCGCGTTGGCGCGCAGTGCGCATCCTAACCTCACGGCATCGCTTTTTGCAATCTCGCAGGCAGCAAATCGCAAACAAGAGGCGCCGTGCCATTTCCGGCACCATTTTCTCCAAGAGATCATCTAATGAAGTAGCATGGAATGGGGAATTGAGTGAGGGGGGCAATTGATTCCGTGCACCGAATGTAATATGATTTAGCCCCGCCCTCAACTAACGCCCGGAAAATCGGAAACGTCTGAGACTTCCAGCCGCTCCGGTGTAGGTCGGTTTCCGGCATATCCCAGACGATACTCGAGACAATTTCACGACCGGAGGAGCACCCATGATACGCAACACCGCAATGCCGCTGTTGCTGGCGCTGGCGCTGGTGGGCGGGGGCTGCGCAACCAAGAAGTACGTGGCGCAAACCGAGCAGCCCATTCAGCAAAAAGTAGACCAAGAGGCTACAACGCAGCAGCAACAGGGTGCTACGCTCGATCAGACGCGCAAAGATCTCGAGCGCGACGAGACCGAGCTGAGCGCCACCTCGGAAAAAGCCAACGGGGCCGATTCGCGCGCCACGGACGCGCTCAATAAAGTCGCCGCCGTGGATCAGAAGACCGACCGCAACACGCAACAGATCGCGGACCTGCGCAGTTCGCTTGGCAATCTGGACGACTATAAGCAGGCGCAGCAGGCCACCGTGCTGTTCAAGTTCAATAGCGACAAGCTGAATGACGATGCCAGACAGCAACTCGATCAGCTTGTCTCGCAGGCTGGCAGTTTCAAGCGCTTTTACATCGCTATCGAGGGCTTTACAGATAAGACCGGCTCCGCGGTTTATAACGAAGAGTTGAGCCGCCGCCGCGCCGAAGCCGTGATGGATTACCTCGTCGGCGAAAAGAACCTGCCCGTCTACCGCGTGCAGTTCGTCGGACTGGGCGAAACCCATCCGGTGGACGATGGCCGCGGACGCGAAGCACGCGCCAAGAACCGCCGCGTAGAAGTGACGGTGTATAGCGCCGATTCCGGCATGGCCGGATCACAAGCGCCGTCGTCGCAGCGCCAGTAAGTTCGTCATAGCTTTATCAGGGTGCACCGGGGCAAGGATTCTCTTCCGCCCCGGTGCCGTTTTTATTTTGGGCAAGTTCTTGGCTCGCGATCGGAGCCGGTCGCGAACCGCAAGAAGGAACTACTCTGGGATGCTGGGGTGCTGCTAGCGAGTGCTTCGCGGAGCAATTCGTCCTCTTCTCTTGCCGAATAAGGTCTTGAGCTTCAGTTCGAGCCATGTGCGCAGGTCGCCGTCTGATTGTCCTTCGCGTGTTTTTGCCTCAGGTCCCAAAATGGCAATGCCCACGGCCACCAAGTGCACAACGTCTGAGGTCCCAAAGGGATTTCGCCGCGTGTAACAGATCTCGACAATTACACCGAGATGTCTCTTCGAAATCTGCCGTTGCAATTCCGGTAGAGATTTCTGTACCGCCGCTATATCGAGCACGGCGCTGGGGAAGGGCACGATGCCCAGGGGTTTGCGGACGGCCCTTTCGCCGACTATGCGGATCAGCGGCATCTGCCGTTTGTCTCTCCGGGTCGCGATCGTACCTGCTAACCAAGCAAGCGCTTGGTAAGTTAGCTGAGGATTCGCCAATGCGCAAGAAGCAAATGAGAAGTTGCGGCGGAAGATTCCCCAGCCTCTTCTAACGGAAGCTTGCGATCGAGTGGAATGCGACTGTGTTCGTTCCCCTTTACGAATCCTGCGTTTTGCACCATTCGGCACAGACTTGCCGCAGCCTTCCGGGATACAAAGAGTAGCGGGAGCAACCACATGGCAGACCGCGAGTACGATCTGTTCGAAAGGGCTTCAGATTCCACCGTAATTTGGAAATGTTCCGTCCAGGGGATTCTTGCCGCAGAAGAAAAAGTCAGCCTGCTGGCGCTGCTCACCGACAGGGAAGTTTTTGCAATGTTTGTGGGTACCAAGGAAATCGTGGCATGCGCCAATGCCGTCCGGGACAATTGATCATTCGTTGAGTCGTGAAAGAGACGCCGATCGCCCAGCCTTGCGGGAACGGCGCCGTTTTGCAGGAACAACCTGATGGTACGCATACTGCTAGCGGATGACCATGAATCGGCAAGACGGATGATTCGTTATGTGCTCGCGGCGCGAACCGATTGGCAAATTGTCGCCGAAGTAGCCGACGGGGACGAAGCGGTCCAAAGGGCTCACGAGCATTGTCCCGATGTGGCGATCCTGGATTTTCAAATGCCGCGCATGAACGGCATCGAGGCAGCAAAGAAAATTCTGGAACGTTGTCCTGCCGCCATCGTCGTAACTGAAAGCCTGCACGACGTCGCCTTTCTTATGAATAGCCTGCGAAAAGCGGGCGTGCGGGGGTTCGTTCCTAAAAGTGAAATCGGCACGGATCTGATACCTGCAATTGAGACCGTTCTAAATGGCGGAGAATGGTTTAAGGTAGACCCTCACCCTGTTTTGGTAACTGCTTAATAGTGGCCCGGCGTCTGCCGGCTTTCCCATTGAATTGGGGCAGTTAGGTCCTGCGGTGGCAAACCCCGAACCGGTTGCTTCATCCTCAAGCTGTCAGGAGTAAGGTTCTTAGCACTGCAGTTGGCGTTGCGGGAACGAATCCCTGATTTAGCAAATGGCGTGGTAGCGTGAGAATCGATGACAAGGCGAGTCCAAGCTTGCTGTACGTCGCCCGCCGCGCTCTGCTACTGGTTCATAGTTTCTCTCGTGGCCTGGGGAGTATTGAGTCTCATAGGGGTCTATTGGCGTCCACTCAATGCTTTCGGGGCAGCGTGCTTATTCGCAATGGCCATCGGCTGTCTAGCCAACTGGTCCCGGAATCGCTCTTTTCATTGCGCGATTACCGGCCCACTGTTTCTGATTGCTGGCGTTGTATTCTTGCTATCGGGTGTGAGGATGATTCACGTGAACATCCGTTTGGTCTGGCCGGTCGTGCTGATAGGAGTTGTGATCGCGTTTCTGTTCGAATGGCGCTATGCGCAGCGGGCTGCACCGTAGCGGAGAGGGAACAAGATCAATTCGGCACACCCGCATCCGTCACGGCTTAGGCTCTGCGATTATAAATTTGCGTACCGCTGGGTTGATTCGGCGAAGGGTACGTCTCTAACGATCAAACTCCACTCAGAAATTCTGACGGCTCGGTGATCTCTCGCCGGGCCGTTTTGTTTTTGCGAAACGTGTCATTGGCGGCGAAAAAGATCACGAGTCGCCAGAGCCATCACCGCGAGGCGCCGCATGGCCAGTTGCTCAACGCGTAGACGGGAATGACGTTCCGGGTATTTGGTCCACCTGAGGAAATGGTTTATCCTTTGCTGAACGTCCCCGTTGCGCGAGGAGGAAGTCCGTGGAATGGAATCGCCTGCCAAGCTGGCTTGCGTTTGAACGCGTGCGCCCGGCAGCCATCACTGGACTCGTTCTCTTTTTTGCAAGCTACGCGATGGACCTGCTGCTTGCGCGGTTGGGTATTTCCGGCGCCTCAACCCTGTTGAACGATATTGCCATTGGAATTCTGGGAGCGCTGCTGTTGCTGTTTTATCTTTCCGCAAGCTATGAAAGGGCGTGGCTGGCACGTCTGAAAGAACGAATGCTTCTCATCGCCAACCTCAACAGGCAAATGCGTGAAACGGTTTCCGCCATTGCGAACTCTGCCATGATTGACGAGCGGGAAGAACGGCTCCGCGAACTCGATCGAGCCGTGGTCGAACTGGACGCGGTTCTCGCCAACCTTGGATCTTTCGCAGAGATCGCCCCTGTAGCTACCAGTCCGGCGGGAAAACACGGGTAAGGCACGGCGGAAGTATAACGCCGGTCGTCGCGCTTTAATTCACCGGTCATACCGAACGCGCTGCCCGGAGTTCATCAACAATTAATTTGCTTGGATGTTCAGCGTGGTTTAGACTTCGTGCGTTGCAGTCTTTTGGGGAGGGCCCATTGCGATACAGAATTTTATTCATTGTTTGTAGCTTTGCTCTATTTTGCAGCGGCGCGGTCCACGCCACCGCATTGTTCGGAACCTTTACGATGAACGGCATTTTCAGCATCACTGACACTTCCGTTTCGTTTTCATCATCGGTGTCGCCGTTCGCCTCAGGTGAATTCACGCTTAGCGGCGGTACGGGCTCATTTGCCGGGTCCGACGGCACAAATGACGTCAATTCGATTTCGGGTGCGGTGGGAACACTTTTTCCGGCAACTGTGTTCATCAGTTTTCCGTCAGGCCCGGCCCAGACGTTGAATTTGGACATGATTGACGCTGGCGGCGACGGTTCGACGGATTGCTCCGCACCGCCTGCATCAGGGCAAGTTTGCACTCCCGCTGCGGTGTCGGGTCAGATCCTGAGCATGCTCAATTTGCAGAACAACCCAGTTGGTTCGTCGGCGGTTTGGCTGGTTTCCGGAGTAACGAGCGACGGGTTGAGTGATTGGACCGCTCGGTTTACAGTGCAGTTCACTGTGCCATATCAGACCGTACTGAGCGAAATCGCTGCCGGACAGGCGACCAATACGTACAGCGCTACGGTCGATGTGACTCCGGACATATCGCCTACGCCCGAGCCGGGGACGCTGGTCATGTTGGGCAGCGGGCTTTTGGGCATGGCCGGTTTGATTCGGCGCAAGGTACGTCTCTAGATCAAACTCCACTCAGAAAATCCTGACGGCTCGGCGACCTCTCGCCGGGCCGTTTTTGTTTTTGAAGGCGGTCACGAGGGCCCGGCTAGATTGGCAGGTACTCTTTCAGAATTGCGGGAACAAGCTGTTCGTTGAGTCGAGTCTTGTCCAACAGTACAGCCGGGTTAAGTCTTCAGCCAGCTTTTGCGACTCCAGGTCGTTTTGCAAATCGCATCACCACTAGCAACATTGATTCGTGGGGTTCTGTGGTAGGAGTCCATCGGCAGTGAGCCGGGTATGGTTTTCAGTGGGACTGTCCAGCCGTAAGCATTGGCGGTGGATTGGTGCGGAAGGAGGGATTTGAACTCGCCAGCGGTGTTGATAACGCGTAAGTTGTTGATTGTAGGAAGCGACAGAGCCGATAAAACCGGCCAAAACGCCAGAGTTGGAGACGTGTAGGAGACGTGAGATTTTGACTCTGTTTTCCTGTCGTGCTGCAACATGCTCTGCCCCGAACCGACTTCGACGACGAAACGCGTGGCCAAGATTCGTGAGCATAGGTGACGCGCCAACCGTCGTGGAAGTGTTGCCAAACACTGGTAACGGCAAGCTTGTCTTCCATCGGTTTGCCGTCGGGCGCGGAGCGGCGGGAAATCAATTGCTCTGTGACCAGCATGCAGTCCTTGCCGAGACGCACGAACTCGGGCGCAGCTTGCTCCGTGTAGACGACATCGCTTTTGCCCTGATTCCACCATTTAAGCTACTGCTCACGCAGGCTATCGAATCCGCGGATGACGCGTCCGTCAATGACAAAGACCAGAGTGGAGGCGTGCAGGTACGTGGCGAGGAAACGGTCGGTGTCATGTGCGTTCGCGGCGAGCCGCTGCTCGTGAACCAGCGTCAGGATTTCCCGCTCGGCGGAAGACTGCGCCTGCGCGATAGCTGGCAACGACAGGCTGAGAAGAAGGGCGACGTAGATGCTTCGTTTCATGGTCGAGGACTTTATGCAGAACCGACTTGGAATACAACAAGGAACAGGATGCTATGCAGAAAGGATAGCAACCATCGGGTAGCCGAATTTCATCGTTTAACCTCTCGTGGAATTGGTTTGAACCTGGGAAGCATTATCGTGGATCGTCAAACAGCGAAGCTTGCGCTTTCATCCCTCTGTCGCGCTCCAATTTGGGCAGCCCGGATGCATACCACAAGCGTCTGAATTGCTCGATGGTGGCCGGTGCATGGCCTGAGTAGTGGTTGTTCGCATACGCGTAGATCAAGATGCCGCGTTTCTTAATTTGGAAGCACGCATCGACCCACGAGCGCATGTCCTCTTTGCGGTCAACGACAATCCTGTCGAATTTCGTCGTGATTGCCTCTAGGCCCTTTCGGTCGCCAAGCCAGCGGATGTAAGTCCAGTCGGTAGTGATCGGATCAAATTTGTCAAATAGCTCATTCGGTCGAGGCGCGTTCGGCCGGTCGGCCAACACCAAAGCGACGTGATGATCCCGCAATAGATCGCCAAACTCCGCTGTGAGCCAAATCTTGTTACGAATCTCAATTGCGAATTTATAAGCGGAGGGCAGCTTTGGTAGAAACGCCCGCAAGCGGATGAAGAATGCATCGGCTCTGTTGAATGCACCGTGGCTGAAATACGGAAACTGAAACACCATCGGGCCGAGCTTGTCGCCAAGGATGCTCATGATATCGAGGAGAGATTCGAGTTCCGAATTGCAGTCCCGGAGTACTTTCTCGTGTGTGATGATTTGCGGAACTTTGGCGGCGAAGATGAAATTCTCTGGGGTTTTCAACGCCCATTCGATGACGGTCTGCCTCAGTGGCGTGCCGTAGAAGGTGGAGTCTATTTCCACGGTGTCGAAGGATTCGGCATAAAACGCCAAACGATCTGCTGGCTTCATGCCTCTTGGATAGAAGGAACCTAGCCAGCCGGGAGCGGTGAATGAACTCGTCCCGAGGAAAATGCCATCAGTCAGGCTCACAGCGAGAGTATAACGCCGGTCGCCGATTTAATTTACCTGTCACACCGAGCTTCCTCGTTCATCGAAAATTCATTTGCTGCTGTTTGCGGGGCCGTTGTATCCTCCGGTGTCCCCAGCTTGCCCACCTTGTTTAACAAGGAAACTGAAAATGCGAAAATCATTATGGCTGATACCCGTAGCATTACTGTTCACGGCCTTGGGCAGCACAGCAGCCCTCGCCGATACTGTTATAGCAACCGGGCCAGATGTAACGGCGATTGACGGCATCGTGATCGCTGGGACCACCTATAACCTGACGTTTACGACGACGGCTTTAACTTCGTACACGGGGGCTCCGACCGGAATCACCGCCGTCGAAACCCAACTGATCTCCGACCTGACCGGCTACTCTTCCGTGGACGGGGAAATTGGGCTCATCCTATACAACGGTGTCTCGGGGGAAGATACTGTAGGATATTTCGGTACTTGGGGCATAAACAACGGAACCGAAAACTTCGCATGCACCCCGGGAGGAGCGAGTTGCTTAGCGATTTGGGCTAATTTCACTCCAGTGGCCACGCCGGAGCCATCATCCGTGCTGTTGTTCGGCTCAGGGCTGGTCGCGTTCATTGGATTGATTCGTCGCAAGGTACGTCTCTAGAATCAAAACTCTGTCAGAAAATCCTGACGGCTCGGTGATCTCTCGCCGGGCCGTTTTGTTTTTACGCCGGGGCAATAGGCGGTCAAGCGTCGCGGGCAAAAGGTGCAACTAAGCTCGTGCATCATCCCGGTCAGCGGCTTTCGAAGAGGCATTCGCACGAGCCACAATGCGACCCGTGGCAAGACATTGTGCGAACACTTCGTTCGGTGTGGTGCGGGCAATTCGTTCGACCATCGTTTTGGCTTCCTCAATAGTCTCGACACACCCGCGCCATAGATACTCGCCGTTTCGGAAGATTTGAAACAGGTCATACGAATGCGCCGCGTCGTGGATGAATCGTTCCCGTTATGTCTGGTCGGCAGTGTCGGCGGGGTACGCTGCCGGGCAGAAGTCAAAATCCAATGTACCCTACCGTACCGTACACGGGCAGGATTTTCAACTGTTCAAAATTGAACACCAATCCGGCGGAGCCGATGCTTAAAGGCTAGTTCGCGCGATAAAAAAGCTGATGGCGATAGTAGACCGACGACTTGTTGCAGTTCGGGCACTCCAGTTCGATCCCTACACTCGGAAACTCCGGTTTGGGTGCACTTCTGAGAAACGGATCGCTTCGCAGCGAATAGTCCAACTTGGAAAGATCAGTGTGTGGAAACACAGAATTGCAATCAAAGCAGGTCAACACCCAATAGGCCACCTGAGCCTCCGAGTGAATCCGTCGTTATAAAGTTGGTTTAGCCCAGCGCAACCGCCGACTAACCGTCACTTCAATCACCAAGAACTTTCGTTCTATGTGTGAGTGAAAACGCAGGCCGCCCGCATTTAGCACGCAGCGTTTTCCTGCACTGACACCACACGTAGGACAGGCGACGGAGCGTAATTGCGCTTGGGTCAGTTTGTTCCGTTTCACATAAAGAGGATGCGATCAGAGTAGGCGGGAAGTCTGTCCCGTTTGGCGCACTTCTTCCGTCGTGTGCTTGCTCAGGATAACTGGCGAACTTGCGCCGACTTGACGACCGGCGACCGCTTTTGCCGGGTAGCGAAGTTCATAGCCTTGGTCTTATCCGCGTAGACGCGAGCGAACTTCTCACCGTCTGCGTAAAACACCGTGACTTGATAGTGTGAATGACGCCGCCGTTTGTCTGTGAATTGTGTCGTCTGTTTTCTCGGCACCGTCTTCTTCATGTGATTGCCTCGAACGATGATTTTGACCCGTGAGTCAAAAGATATTGTAGACGGGCAACTGAGAACATGCACCCTTTCTTCTGAAATTATTGCTCCGGGAGTATTTTCGCGGGGACGTCGCACATATAAACAACCGTCTGGGTGGGTACGCATCCGGGGGGCCGGGGTATACGAAACGGGACCATGGCGGGCACGACCCGGCACTCGACCGGAGTCTCATTTTCGTGGACGGTCCAAATTTACAAACCAAAATGTGAGTCAGGTAATGCGCACGTCGAGCCTCAACCCCGTGCGGGGATGCTCGAAAGCCAGTTTTCGAGTGCAGTCAATACGTAACTTCCGGCAGGAGTCAGTTCATGGAAGACGTCACTGTTGTTTTAGACCATCAACTGCTTTGACGATTTGGTTCGCAAACGGCACAGAAGGTTCAAATACCCGACCTTGTTTAGAGTATGCCGTCCGGGGAGGAGCGCTGGCATGGGCGAGTACTTTACCGTTTCCAGTTTTTCTCAACTCGAACCCGACTGCCGAGCGCTGGGCAACTGACTGAGGCGTTATAGGCTCCGAAGACGATTGCGAAGTTGTGCTTGGAAGATTCGCGGGACCGTTCGCATCATCTATACTGGGGTGAAACCACATCTTAACGTTGTAGTCGCATTCGAGACGCTCCGTTTCGGCGCTTAAGGCTTTTGCGCTTTCATCGGCGACGAGAACCCGAATGACATTCAAGTGAGAATCAGCCAGTTGCTTTTCCATCACTGATGGGAGCGACTTTCGCGTTATCGCAACAATGGAAAAGGAACGACCATCCTTCAATTTCCGTGAAGAAAGTTCTTGCGCCAATCGGATTGCATCATATCCTTCGGCGTCTTCGGAAATGCAGACCTTCAGCGAAATTTGAGCATATAGTGCGGATGCCCCGCACATTAGAATGATGGCCATGCAGACAACACGTTTCACGTCGAAAACTCCCAAGTCAGAATCAACACAATAACATTCTGAAATTAGCCTTTCTACGAAGCAATAGGCCGGTGGGGTCTGAGCCCACGAGCAAACGCTTGTTTGACGTGCGGCTTCAGTAGGTACGACATTATCCATAGACTGAGCGCGAGTAGGAGTATGTGGTCCACTACCCAGAACCAGCAAACCAGACCTACGATGGCCTGAAAAGCGGTGATGCCGACCGAAATGATTTCGGCGATCCTAGCCCACCTTTTCAACAGCAGCAGGCCAATGCCAATCGCCGTGTAAATCGCGGCGAATATAAGACCAAACACTGCTGGCCCACCTACGAGTCGCATCACACGCAGAATGAAATCTTCACGTGTACCTGATAAGAGGATCGTTATCTCTGGGCTGGACAAAAAGACATTCGAAACACCGGTTATTAGGGTGGCGGTCACAAAATCAAAGATCGCCAATATTGTTATTCCTCTGGGTCGGCCCATAAGTTGGCGACTCTACCAGACTTGCGAGCCCACCAACCATTTGAAATAATCCGCACATGGTAATCGGCGACAGATTGCGAATCCTGCGGGATGAAAAGAATCTATTTCAAGGTGATATTCAGGGGCGTACTGACTTGTTTCGCTGTTACATTTCCCGCGTCGAATGCGGACACACAGGTCCTGCGATAGAGACAATCGAGAAATTTGCTCGCGCGTTAGAAGTGCCCATCTATCAACTCTTCTATGACGGCGAACAACCGCCTGCTGCGACCTCGGTTCACACCCGTGCCTCTAAGAACCGAAAAGATGAATACGGGACCACAGGTAAGCCGGAAGATGCATGCTCTGGAACCCGCATAGACATTGGCGGGTGATTGGTGCGGAAGGAGGGATTTGAACCCCCACGACTTTTCAGCCACGGGATCCTAAGTCCCGCGCGTCTGCCAGTTCCGCCACTTCCGCACCGCAGGCTACAAGCCTCACCGAAATTCGTGTGTATGTCAATTCCACCGGCAGCGGCCCGCTAGGCTGGCACATATGTTTCTACTAACCTTGACGGCCCTTTGGACACAAACGGGCCTTTGGGGCTATTGCGTTGAGCACGACTGCCCCATACGCTTTATTGATGGACTCGGCAACCGTCGCGCCGCCCACAAATCGGCGACGCTATACCCGTTTCCGCGCGCCGAAAGGGACGTTCCTGGGCTGGCAGGGAGCGGGAGTGCGCCACGTATCGCGCGTCTCGGAATTCTCGCTCGGCGGGATGTTCATTATGACGGAGCACGCGTGTTCCGTTGGCACGCCGCTTGAAATTCTGTTTGACGTGCCGGGCGGGGAGATTCGCCTGCGTGCCGTCGTCCGCAACGTGCGCCCCGGAAAGGGCATGGGCATCGCCATCATTAAGATGTCCGGCGATCACCGCGCCAGATTTGACGGATTTCTCAAGCAGTTATCGTTACTGCCCCAGCCTCCGCTCACGGCCGAACGGCGCAGAGCTCCACGCGGAGGCGGTGAAGCGAAGACATCACCGCGGGCCGCGCCGCATCCCGCAGCAACTCCGGCACCTTCCCGAAAAGTAGTTCACGAGGATATATTCACGGAGGGCGCGCGCCTGTTGGTTTTTGCCCGGAACCGCGATTTTTACGGCCTGCTCGGCGTGATGCCGGGCACCGTTCCGGAGCAGATCAGGAGCAGTTTTTATTCACTGGCCAAGAAATTCCATCCAGACTTGCACCGCAAGAACGAGCGGTTACTTCCCTTGGTGGACGAGTTGATGGAGAACCTGACCGAGGCCTACCGGACGCTCTCGCATGAGCCTTCACGCGCGCGCTACGACAAAGAATGGGCGGACCGCGGGGCCTGGACCTTGCGGGGCACGAGATCGGAATCGCAGCAACGCGTCGAGGAATTTCTCGCCCGCGCGCAGGACCTGATCAAGGCCAAAAATTATCCCAGCTCGATCGTTTGGTTGCGTAAGTGTGTGGAACTCGATCCTGCAAACGCGGTGTGCCGCGTACTGTTGGGACGCAGCCTCTCAACCGTGCCCCAGTATCGGCAAGAAGCGGTGCAATGTTTCGAAAATGCGATCGAGCTTGACCCTTTCAATGTGGGCGCGCACGTTGATCTGGCGCAACTTTGCATGTCCCTAGGACTGCTCTCACGCGCGCGTTCCCTTTGCGATAAGGCGCTCGAGCTCGATCCGTTCAGTACTCGTGCCCGCTCCATTCTTTCCCAGCTCAATGTTACCGACGCCGCCAAACGGCGCTAGTCCCGCTCAGGCTCCACGCTCCGCGCATACAGACACGAATTCCAGCCGCTCGCCTTGTGTGTGCACCGTGGCCGCGCTTGTTCCCAGCACGGAATCGAGTTATTTCGAACAGGCAGGACATGCAGGGTTACAATCCCAGCATTATGAAGACGAGGCTTGCCAAACTCCTCGATCGTTTGGAAAAGCGCTACGGCAAACAGAAGCCGCCTTACCCTGTGGATCCCTACGAGATGATCCTGCACCGCAACAGTGGCTACCCGCAATCGGACGACCGCTGTGACAAGGGGTTCCTGGCTCTCAAGGAAAGCGTGGGTTTGCAGCCGTCGCAGATTCTCGCGATTTCGGACAAGAAGCTTACCGAGGCGATGCGCGCGGGTGGCATGGTTCCGGAGCTGCGCGCGCGCCGGCTGAAGGAGATCGCCGCGCGGGTGGAAAGTGAATTTGGTGGTGATTTGCGCGCCACCATGAAGCAGGCATTGCCCCAGGTAAAGAAGGCCCTAAAAAAATTCCCCACGGTCGGCGACCCGACCGCCGAAAAGATTCTACTTTTCACGAAGACGGCGCCGGTCGCGGCCATTCCTTCAAATTGCATCCAGGTGTTGCCGCGTCTCGGTTTCGGTGAGGAACAGAAAAACTACGTGGCGACGTACCGTTCCGCACAAGAAGCGCTCCGCAGCCAACTCCCGGAGGATTGCTCGATACTGCTGCGCGCGTATCTCTTGATCAAACGCCACGGCCAGGAACTTTGCAAAGTGTCACGCCCGAAGTGCGAAGAATGTCCCGTCAGCTCGGATTGCCCCTATTTTCAGAATCAACGGCCGGGCCAACAAGCCGCCATGAATCCACGGCCCTGACGGTCATCGCCGTCACGATTCTAATGTGTGATTCTCTCCAGCTTGTAGAGCCGTATGGTGTGCGCGACCGCCGACGCCACCACCATCGCCGTCATGCCCAGGATTGCGATCGCGCCGCCGAAATCGAAGAGCTGAAATTGCGTTCCACTGACACGCGCATCGGGCCGCAGCCATAAAGTGATGTTTCCGGCAGCGAGCAAAAGACGAATCTCGGTAGGACCAAACTTCCAGAAGGAGAGCCGGAACGATCCCAGCGTGTACGTCGCAAGATAGACTTCTATGGAAAGCAGCAGGAAGGCTACAAGCATACCGAGCGCGATCCGCCAGTCCATATAGCCGGAGGCCGCCAGTCCGCCCATTAGCAAGAGCGCGCCGACCGAATCGATCATGTGGTCCACATAGAAGCCGTAACGCGGACGCTGGCGATCTCGCACGCGCGCGAGGGTGCCGTCAAGACTGTCGCCAAACCAGTTCAGCGCCAGCGCAAGCGTCGCGAGCAGCAGACCGATGTGATCCCACCGCGCGATCACGTAACTGCCGCACGCCAGCCACATGGACGCGAACCCCAGGATGGTCAGGTCGTCCGAATCGACCCATGGTGGCATCCGGCGCGCGATCCAGAGCAAGACCCGCTTTTCGAAATTTGCTGTGGCACTCTGCTGGATTCGCGCCGCATTCGAAAATGCAGGCACACTATCGCGGCGAGCCGGGCGCTCTGCAGTGGCAGCGATCGACTCGGTGCTATGAATTTCACCGGATACCGTTTGTATGGACATCGCCCTCTCCTCTCATGCTTGTGATTTTGCTGACAGGCTTCTTGTATTCGCGAATCAACGCGGCGCGAGTAGATTCGAGCGTTCGCCGCAAAGATTCACTCGGGATTTTGGTGATGAAGGGGCTGACGAGCCAACCAAGGCCTTCGGGAATATCGCGCGTCAGCGAGATAGCCTCGCATTGGATGTAGATGCCGCCATCGGCCTGGAAGAAGCGCCAGTAAGAATCGAGTCGCCAGAGAAAACCGTCATCCTGCCCAACAGGCTTATCGGATTCGCTGGATTCATCAGCGTGCTGCACCTCCGCGATTCGCGTGCTATAGGAGCGGCTTTGCGCATGGGCGGCATCGAGACTCGAGTAGCGGATGTCGTATTCGGTGTCGAAGACCGCCGTGATCACTTCTTTTCGCTTGAGCCGCAGATATACCTGGAAGTCGTCGCCTGAGTGCGATAGCAACTTCGATCGAGTCACATCCGGCTGGTAGAACTCGGCGGCGCGGTTGTAATCCTGGAGCAGCTTTAGCGTTTGTAACAGCGAGACTTCAGGAACGAACACAATCGCGGTCCAGTCGTGGATCAGGCCGCCTCCCTCTGTGGTGATACCGATCGATGAATCGCCTTCTTCGGAACGTTCCACGATGATCTCGCCCCGCTGCAATTTCGCGTAGGCCTTCGCGCGTCCCTCACCGGGCAGAGCATCCATCCACAAAAAAGAATCGCCGGGCCGCAACGTGGACATGCGCGCTTCGCTCTTCTGGATATAGCGGTCGAACGCCTGAACGGTCACGGGTTTGAGTTCCGCAGCTGGAGCCCACGCAGGCGCCACGGCGAATGCCAAGACGACGGAAAGCCACAAGGGCGATCTTTCTCCGATCCTATTGGGCTGTTTCGATCCGTATTCCAACGGAGCTACCTCCGCGGCCAGAATGCTCCGAGCGCGCGTCTGCCGGCAATGCACCGGACGTCAAATGCAGCTCACCCGCAGGTCATCTGTTAAGGCATGCGTAATCAGAGATATACCCGCATCGTGTGGAAAACGGCCAATTCGCAGGCCGTCTCTTTTACAATGTGGGCCGCGGCTCACCGCCATGCCCAACGATCCAACTTCCGCCAAGCTCTACCGCTTCGGAGCGTTCGAATTGGACGCAATCACGGGAGACTTGCGAAAGCAAGGTGCGCAGAAGCCCAGGCTGCAAGCACAGCCGTTGCAAGTCTTGCTGATCCTTCTTGCGCGTCCGCAACAGGTGGTGACGCGCGATGAGTTGCGCCAGAAACTCTGGGCGTCGGATACGTTTGTGGATTTCGATCATGGGTTAAACACGGCGATCAACAAGCTGCGTGGAGCGCTCGGTGATTCCGCCACCGATGCGCGTTACATCGAGACGCTGCCACGACAAGGCTACCGCTTCATCGCACCAGTCACCTCGGTGGATTCGGCGCCAAGTGGCTCGCACCACGACCTCGTCAACGAGATCGAATCGGAGATTACCGCCGCCATTGAGGCCGCGCCCTCTTCGCGCACGACGCTCCTCAGCGACCCGGAAGATTTGCCCGCTGCACCGCCAAAACGCGTGCGCAAGCTATTCGGATTGATTCAGCTGATGTACCTGTGCTTTTACTTGGCCGCTTTGGCGAGGTTGTCTGCCGTGGAAGCCATCGTTGTCGAGGCGAGCGGCTACATATTCCCGGTGTTGCTGATCACCGCCGTTGCCGGAATCCCCGTCAGGCTCTACCTGCTAACTGCCCTGTATTTTCAATATCGAGGTGTGAACCGCAAGTTCTTCAAGCTATTTCCCCTTGTGCTTCCGCTGGACATCCTTTGGGCGGCTGCGCCATTACTAATCGCTCGCCAAATCGGAATCGGGTTGGCTCTGGCCGCGGTTGCCGCGCTTTTGTACGTGCCCTTTGCCGAACGCAGCCTGCTCTTGATGAAGCCCTCGGCACAAACCGAGAAGCCGTAGACGGCGCCGTCGTCGGCGCCTTGCGATCCTGCTTGACAGGGCGAAGACCGGTCGAGTATCAACGCGCCGCGCCGGACTTCCGTCCTCCGCGCCTTGGAGCGCTCGATCGTGTGGCCTCAGACCTATACGCCTATCGCCAATAGCTTGGCGCTTTCAGGTCTTGCGGCAGCATTGCCGATTTTCGTGCTGCTCGTTCTTTTGGGATTGAAGCGCCGCCCGGCTTGGGAAGCTTCGCTAGCAGGTGTTGCAGGGGCGGCGCTGGTGGCGGCCGCGGTATATCGCATGCCTTTCGGCCCACTGGTGCAGTCCATTCTTTATGGAGCGGCGTTCGGTCTTTTCCCGATCGGCTGGGTGGTTTTCACGGCGATTTTGCTATTTCGCCTAACCGTTGAGACTGGCCATTTCGAAGTGATTAAGGACTCGATCGGCAGCATCTCCGGCGACCCACGCTTACAGGCGTTATTGATTGCGTTTGCCTTTGGCGCATTCATCGAAGGCGCAGCAGGCTTTGGCACGCCCGTTGCCGTTGCGGGAGCAATGCTTGCCGGCGTGGGCTTCGCGCCATTTGAGGCTGCGGCGCTCTGTTTGCTCGCGAATACGTCGCCGGTAGCGTTTGGCTCGATCGGAGTGCCGCTGGTGACGTTGGCGACGGTCACCGGCTTGCCGCTGGCGCGGCTGAGCGCGGCCGTGGGACGCATCTGCGCTCCGGTGTCGCTCTTCGTACCGGCATACCTGGTCGGCGTTCAGAGCGGCCGCCGCGGCCTTCGCGGGGTATGGCCCGCTGCGGCGGTCTGCGGCGCGGCCTTTGCCGTCACGCAATTCGCGGTCTCCAACTTCATCGGCGCGCAATTGACGGACATTCTGGCATCCTTGGCAGCTATGGGGGCACTGCTGCTGCTCCTATCGTTTTGGAAGCCCAAGAGCAGCCTAACTCACTCACCGGAATTACCCGCGCTCGAACGCAGCCGTCATTCCACGCCCGTTCTGGTTCGCTCGTGGGCTCCGTATGCTTTTCTCGTCTTGTTCGTTTTGTTGTGGGGCTTTGGTCCAGTAAAAGCGCGGCTCGAGCGCACCACGGTTTCTTTTACGTGGCCCGGATTGCACAACGCAATAGAACGCATTCCCCCGGTCGTCTCGCGTGCGTCTCCCTATGCGGCAGTTTATTCGTTTCCGTGGCTGGCCGCTTCGGGCACCGCTTGCCTGCTGGCGGCCATTTGCGGGGCATTCCTGGCGCTAGGCATGAAGCCCGCGGCATTTCTCCGCGTTTGCAGCTCCACGCTGCGCAAGCTGCTACTTGCGGAATTGACGATTGCGGCCGTGCTGGCGCTGGCTTTTTTGATGAATTATTCGGGAGCCACAGCCACGCTCGGCATGGCCTTTGCAGCCACCGGACGCGCGTTTCCGTTTTTCAGTTCGCTGCTCGGATGGCTAGGCGTGTTTCTCACAGGGTCCGACACGTCGTCGAACGCGCTTTTTGGCAATTTACAGGTGGTCACGGCGGGACGCATCGGTCTGAGCCCTGTGCTGATGGCCGCGGCGAATTCTTCGGGCGGCGTGATGGGGAAAATGATCAGCCTACAAAGCATAGCGGTTGCCGCTGCCGCGACGGGTTTGGCGCATTCTGACGAAGCTCGGTTGTTCCGGTTTACGCTAAAACACAGTTTGCTGCTGGTGGCGGTTGTTGGCGTGATTGCGACGCTTTACACCTACGTTTGGCCCGGCTGGATTCCGTGATGTCTTCCGGCGCCCTTGCTCTCAATTTGTAATGGCGCGGTAGCTTTCGGGATCGGTAATGCCTTCCGTGTTGATTACGAAGACTCGAGACTTCGAATTCAAGTGAAGGTCTTCGCGAACGGCCCGAAATTCGTCCTCTCCGAGAATGACAGCGAGGGCAGCGATTCCACACGCTCCTGATTCCCCTGCAGCGAGGGGTGGATCGCCGGCGCTTGGGTGCGCCAGCTTGCGCATTGCGGCGGCGCATGCTTCGTCGCGAATCGCAACGCAGGCATCGAGAGCGTCTTTCAGGATCGGCCAAGCAAGGGAA
>DATNLT010000049.1:0-70696 GCA_035602725.1 Candidatus Acidiferrales bacterium | reverse complement strand
CATCCGCAAGCCTCTTTCGTCTTTACCGCGCAGGATTTTAGCATGGACACTTGGCGCAAAGGCTCCCGGCCTCGCCGCGTGCGCGCGGCGGGCGCTCTCTTTAGCGGTCTGTGTTACGATGTCCAGCATCATGAACGTTGTGGAAAAATCGCAACTCATGTCCGCTACGGAAATTGACCGGACCTTGCAGCGGGTGGCGCACGAAATTGTGGAGCGCAGCGGCGGCACGTTGAATTTGGCGCTTATTGGTATCCGCCGCCGCGGAGTTCCTATAGCCCTACGCATTGCGCGCGCCATGCGCGAAATTGACGGCGTGGAAGTGCCGGTTGGCACGCTGGACATCACTCTTTACCGCGACGACCTCTCCACCGTGGCCGCACAGCCCGTATTGCAATCGAGCGATATCGCTTTCCCTGTGGACGGCAAGCATTTAATTCTCGTCGACGATGTGCTTTATACCGGCCGCACCGTGCGCGCCGCAATGAACGGTCTCTTCGATCTTGGCCGGCCGCAAAGCATCCGCTTGTGCGTGTTGATCGACCGGGGACACCGAGAACTGCCGATCGAGGCAACGTTCGTGGGGCGCATGGTACAGACAAGCGCACGGGAGATTATCGAGGTGCGTCTGCGGGAAGTTGACAATGAAGAACGCGTGATGTTGGTTGAGCGCACCGAATGAGCGTGGGAGCGCCCGCTGCAAGCGCTTCACCGGCTGAACGGGAATTGACTTCGAGGAACGGAGTGCCGCACCGCTTTCGCCACATGCTCGCCACCGAGCCGCTCACGGCGGAGCAAATCACTTTTCTGCTGGATCAAGCGGCGCCTTTCCAGGAAATTCAGAGACACCCCCTCAAGAAACTGGCGACACTGCGCGGAAAAACGGTCGCGCTGGCGTTCTTTGAACCTTCCACCCGGACGCGCATCAGCTTTGCCACCGCGGCCTCGCGGCTTGGTGCGGACAGCATGAACCTGCAAGCCGAATCTTCCAGCTTGAAAAAGGGCGAATCGCTGCTCGATACGGTGCACACGCTGAACGCTATGAAGCCGGATTGCATCGTGATTCGCCACGGTTCGTCCGGCGCCGCGGATTTCATCGCACGCCACTTGGAAATCCCCGTGATTAATGCAGGCGATGGAACGCACGAGCACCCGACGCAAGCCCTGCTTGACGCGTTAACGATTCGCGATCGCCTGGGAAGAATCGAAGGGCTGAATGTATCCATCCTGGGCGATATCGATCACAGCCGCGTGGCGCGCTCGAACATTCACCTGCTCGGCAAATTTGGCTGCCGGATCACTTTGTGCGGACCGGCGATGTGGCTTCCACGAGAACTCGAGAAACTTGCCGCGCCGGGTTCCGAGATTCGCCGAGTCCCCCGAATCGAGGACGCGCTGGATGGCGCCGACGTGATCATCACCTTGCGCGTGCAGCAGGAGCGCATGAACGAACCCGCGCTGCCCGTGGACGATTACGTGATGCTCTATCAATTGACGCCGGAACGCCTTGCGCTGGCGCGGCCGGGCGCCTTGGTGTTGCACCCGGGCCCCATGATCCGCGGACTCGAGATCGATCCGTCCGTGGCCGACGGTCCGCAATCGTGCGTGCTTGAACAGGTGACCAATGGTCTTGCAGTACGCATGGCGCTGCTCTTCCTACTGATCGGCGTGAGCGGCGAGACATCGAAGCCGGAGAATACCGCAGCCTCCGAAGCGACCCTCGAACGGAAAAAGGATTCAACGCATGCTGCGGATTAGCAATGGCCGCGTAATCGATCCCTCGAACGGCACGGACGCCCAGTTGGATGTATTGATCGAGGGCGGGCAGATTCGCTTGGCGGCAGCGCCGAACGACATTTCCCAGGCGATTGCCAATGCCAATACCTCTTGCGAGGTTTTCGACGCCAGCGGACTGATCGTGGCGCCGGGCTTTATCGACCTACACTGCCATCTTCGTGAGCCCGGCGGCGAACACTCGGAAACCATCGAAAGCGGCACGCGCGCGGCAGCACGCGGGGGATTTACGGCCGTGTGCCCGATGCCCAACACGCGTCCGGTAAATGACAACGCCTCGGTTACACGCGCTATTATCGAGCGCGCCGCGTCCCACGGCAGCGTTCGCGTGTGGCCCATCGGCGCGTGTTCGCTGGGAAGCCGCGGAGAAGCGCTGGCGGAAATAGCGGCTATGAAACAGTCGGGGATTGTAGCCGTAAGCGACGATGGCCGGCCGGTCGCAACCGCCAAACTCATGCGCCAAGTGATGGACTACTGTGGGTCACTGGGGCTGCCGGTGATCGATCATTGCGAAGACGTCTCGCTCGCTGCCGGCGCGGTGATGCGTGAGGGCGAAACTTCCGTGCGGTTGGGGCTGCGCGGAATGCCCGCCGCTGCGGAATCGATTTGTGTGGGCCGTGACGTGCAGCTTGCCGAACTGACCGGGTCGCGTTTGCACATCGCCCATCTTTCGGCGCGGGCGTCGCTTGACCTGGTACGCGAGGCGCGCGATCGCGGGCTCTCGGTAACGTGCGAGGTAACGCCTCATCACTTTACGCTGGTGGATGAAGACGTAGCTTACGACACACACTTCAAGATGAATCCACCGCTTGCTTCTGTGGAAGATCGTGAAGCTTTGCTTGTGGGGCTGGCGGACGGCACCGTGGACGCCATTGCCACGGATCACGCCCCTCACGAACCGGCAAGCAAAGCTGTCGAATTCGACAAAGCCCCGTTTGGAATCACCGGTTTCGAGACGGCGTTGGCGCTGGCCATCGAACAGCTTTATCACAGCGGCTGCATCAGCTTACTGCGGCTCGTCGAACTCTTCACCACGGGTCCCGCGCGAGTGCTTGGCATGGAGCGAAGTATCGTCGAGAATGCGCCGGCTGATCTGACGCTATTTTCGCTCGAGCGAGAATGGGTTTTTCGCGCGGCGGAATCGGCGAGCAAATCCCGCAATACGCCGTTTGATGGCCATGAGTTTCGCGGAGCGCCCATGGCCACCATCGTCGCGGGACGCGTGGTTTACCAGCGCCAACCCGCGTAGAGCTAACCATTCCTCGCTTTGTGGTTCCTTCGGTTTTACATTCCGCTGCGGTCGGAGGAAGGAGGCACAATGTCCTTCATCCGGAAATAACCGACCAGGTTCCCATACTCCTCATTATTGTGCGCGACGTTTTGCCACAGAATCGTTAGGCGCGGCGTCTGTATTTGCTGGCCATTGCGGCCGTTTATGGTGACCATAGCCGTCGCGGACGCGTCGGTGAGCGGGTTGTAGACCTCGCTACAATAGTCGAGCGATGCTTGCAAGGCCTTCACCAGGTCCGCCTTCGCCGTGGTCTTTTCCAAGTCTTCCGTGTTTGGATTCTTCTCGCCTTTTGCACGCGCACAATACAAATAGTTGGCGTTTGCGACGTGACCGATGATCTGCCCGAACGTGCGCACTTTTGCGTCGGTACCGGCGCGCATTCCGTAATTTTCTTCGGGCATCTTTGTTGATGAAGCCGCAAGGTAACCGCTCACGCTCTTGAAGGCATTCTTCACGCCCGTCGCGAGCGGATCGGTTGAAGGAGCGCTTTGGCCACCCATCTGCGCGAACGCCGGAAACGCCGCCACCGCACAAAACAATACGCAACACAGTAGCTTCCTCATCACGATCTCCTTTTTGATTGACGACGCCACGCTCGGGCGGCAGGCGTTACGTTGCTTCCTTCTCCGGAAGCGGGGTTCTTAAAACCGGCGGGCAGCCGCCGGAGCACCGATCATAGCACGACCGATTCCTGATACTCACCAAACACGCCGCGCAGCGCGTCGGAGATTTCGCCAACGGTGGCGAGAGCCTCGACGGCAGAGCAGATCACCGGCATTAAATTTGTACCGACGCGAGCGGCGTCCTCGACGTTCGACAAGGCCTCTTTTGCTTTTGTGGCATTTCGCCTCGCTCGCAGCTCGCGAAGACGCGCGACCTGATTGCCCTCGATAGCGGGATCGATTTGCATGGTCGGAAACGGGCGAGCTTCGTCCGCCTGAAAACGATTTACGCCCACTACGATTCGTTCGTTTCGCTCGACGGCTTGCTGATATTCGTAGGCGGCTTTCTGGATCTCACTTTGCACGTAACCGGTTTCGATCGCCCTGAGCATGCCGCCCAGCGCATCGATCCGTTCGATATATTCGCGAGCTCCGGCCTCGATACGGTCCGTCAAGTCTTCGATCGCATAGGAGCCCGCGACCGGATCAACCGTGTTTGGAACGCCGGTTTCGTGCGCCAAAACCTGCTGGGTACGCAGCGCCAGGAGCGCGGAATCTTCTGTGGGGAGAGCCAACGCTTCATCAAGCGCGTTTGTATGCAAGGACTGACAGCCACCTAAAACCGCCGCCAACGCCTGCATCGCCACGCGTACGATATTGTTTTCGGGTTGTTGGGCGGTGAGCGAAGACCCCGCAGTCTGCACGTGAAAACGCATCAATAGCGACCGGGCATCGCGTGCGCCAAAGCGTTCGCGCATCAGCCGCGCCCACAGCCGCCGCGCGGCGCGGTACTTCGCTACTTCTTCGAGAAGGTCGCTATGCGCGTTAAAGAAAAAAGATAGCTGCGGTGCGAATTCGTCCACCGCGAGACCTGCTGGCAGGGCCGCGTCCACATAGGCAATCGCATCGGCGAGAGTGAACGCAACTTCCTGAACCGCCGTCGAGCCCGCTTCGCGGATGTGATAACCGGAAATAGATATTGTGTTCCAACGCGGCAGCTCGGCCTGGCACCACGCGAAAATATCGGTGACAATCCGCATCGCGGGCGCCACCGGATAGATAAACGTCCCACGCGCGATGTATTCCTTGAGGATATCGTTCTGCACGGTGCCGGAGAGCTTCCGCAAATCGGCACCCTGCTTTTTCGCGACGGCGACATATAGGGCCAAGAGAATCGCAGCGGTGGAATTGATTGTCATCGAGGTGGAAACGCGCTCGAGCGGAATACCGTCGAAGAGCATTTCCATATCTTCCAGCGAGTCGATGGCCACGCCGACCTTACCGACTTCGCCCTGCGCGAGCGCGTGATCGGAATCGAGCCCGATCTGTGTGGGCAAATCAAACGCTACCGAAAGTCCAGCTTGTCCTTGGCTCAAAAGATAGCGGTACCGGCGATTCGACTCCTCCGCGGAGCCAAAACCCGCATATTGCCGCATGGTCCACAGGCGGCCGCGATACATTGTGGGGTAAATGCCGCGGGTGAAGGGATATTCGCCTGGGAAGCCGAGCGAAGATTCGGCGTCCCATCCGTCCGGTTCACGTATGTAAACGGGCTCAAGCGCAAGGCCGGAAAGCGTGGAGAACCGTACCTTCGGTGAGTGGGGCGGGCCGGACTGTATCTTCGATTCACTCACGACAATGGCCTGATTATTGCGCTTAACGAACGCGGCGCGCACGAAGAAACGACGTTACCGAGAAAAATGCCATTAGAGCGGCGTAGGCGAGAGGCAAAAGCACCGGCCATCGCGATAGGCCCATCCGCCACGAGCGAAACGCAGCGTTCGCCGCCGCGAAACCGAATAGACCAAAGACGGCCCCGGTCACTTCGTGGAAGAGCTCGCGCAGCGCCTTCCACGCCACGCGAAAGAATCCCCGCGGCCGGGCAGCTTGCGAGACAGAGGCCGTACCACCCATCAGGAGATTGTAATACACCCGGCACGAGTCTGGACGCCGGGCATGGATTAGTTGGGCGCACGCTGGCATCTGGTAGCTTGTCAGGGAGCGGTGACGGTTCTACAATTTATGCAGTGGGGTGCTGGAGTCCTGGGAGGCCCGTTTTGCAATTAGACGATCACATGCGAAACCTGCTCCGCGAACTGGGACATGCGATCAATGATACGGTCGCTGATTCCGAGCGAATCACGGGTGCGATCGCGAGCGTGCGGTCCGCCGGCTATGACATTGTCCTCAAGCTTGACGCGACGATCGGGCTCGTGAAGCGCGAATCGAATCCGAGCAGGCTCTCAACGCAAGACCGGCGGTTCCTCGAGTCCATACACATTCAGGTCGATCCCGAGATCTTGGAAGAAGAGGGCGTCGCGCCGAAATTCGAATTGACCCCGCAGGACATCCGGTTTCTCAAATCGCTGAAGATTTCCCTGGAAGATGCGCGCTAAATCACTCATCGCGATCTTGTCGCTCGGTCTCGTGCTGTTTGCCGGGCGCGCTGTGGCGCAAATGACCACGGCGCAACCGGTCACTCCCCAGACAGCCAAAGTGCAGGTTCTCAAGTTCAAGGGGTTGGTAATTTCGGCCACGAGCATAGCTATGACGCTATCCAGCCAGCAGAATCCGAAGATGATACAGACTTTCAGTTACTCACCCCAGGTCCGGCAGCAGATGGCTAATGTGATCCAGAAGGGCGGCTATCAACACGGGGATAAAGTTACAGTGGATTATGCAGCCGGCACGACCGTCGCGCTGCGCATTCACGGCAAACCTTCCAAAACAAGTTAGTACAAGCACCCCCCAAATGACGTTGGTTCGCCAGCCCGCGGTTGCCGGCCGATTCTATGCGGCTGATCCAGTCGCGCTCGGCGACGAGGTTCGTCAATTAATCTCTTCGGCGCAGGCCGTATCGAAATCCGCGGCGATCGCTTGCCTGGTTCCGCATGCCGGGTACGTCTATTCCGGCGGGGTTGCTGGGGCTGTTTATGCGCGGCTGGCGATCCCAAACCGTGTGCTGATTCTGGGACCTAGACATTTTCCGCGCGGCGCCGATCTGGCCATCAACCGATCCGGTGTGTGGCAAACCCCTCTCGGGGCGGCGGAGATTGACGCCGAGCTAGGCGATTTACTCGCAAAGGCATTTCCACGGCTGGTAGATGACGTGCGCGCGCATCAGACCGAGCATTCCCTCGAGGTGCAAATCCCGTTCCTACAGATGTTGGCACCTGGATTTCGCTTTGTGCCGATTGCCATAGGCACCTCCGATTTAGCAACACTCGAAGGGCTGGGAAACGCCATTGCGGAGGCGTTGGTCCAGATCGCCGAACCTGTGCTGATGGTCGCTAGCTCGGACATGAACCATTATGAAGAAGATGGCGTCACACGAGCGAAGGATCGAAGGGCGATTGACAGATTGTTGGCACTGGATGCACTCGGGCTATATCAAACAGTGCGTGGTGAAGGCATCACGATGTGCGGGTATGCCGCCGCCACGGCGATGCTCGTTGCCGCTTGCCAGCGCGGTGCAAAGAGCGCGGAACTGGTGAAATACGCCACCTCGGGGGACGTCTTTGGCGATCGCGAAGAAGTGGTCGGGTATGCCGGCATGGTGTTTGGGTAAGGGCTGGGTCTACCGTTGCAGATTCCTGATACCCTATAGCCGCATGATTCGAACTGACGTGCATGGACGAGTCGCGGCTTGGAAAGCACGCAAGTTCGCGGTATGGATGGCGGGGCCCCTGCTTATTGCATTTTTCTTGGCCAATGGCTGCGCCATCAGCAAGAAAAAGGTCGTTCATAGCGGGGCCGTTGGTCCGGCAAAGGAAGCTTCGGGGGAGGAACTTCTCACCGCCTACAATCACCTGACGGATGCCATAAAGAGCATTAATGCGTCAGTAGAGCTGAGCCCTACCGCGGGATCAACTTATAGCGGCGTAATCGAGCAATATCACCAGATCAACGGTTTCATCTTGGCGCAAAAACCGGAGAGTATACGAGTGATTGGACAGGCGCCGGTGATTTCCAAGAACATTTTCGACATGACCAGCGACGGCAGGACGTTTCAAATTTACATTCCATCGAAAAATCAATTCATCGTGGGACCGACCAACTTGCAGCGTGTCGCGCAAAAACCGATCGAGAATTTGCGTCCTCAGCATCTGCTGGATGCAATGTTCTGGCCGGCCATTCCGGCGCGGGCACCCGTGTTGTTTGAGGAATTTGACGAGCCTGCCGCGCGATACTACGTTCTCACGTTGCTGCACGGCAGTGAGAAACTATCGATCGATCGGAAACTGTGGTTCGATCGCGCCGATCTAAGCTTGGCGCGAATCGAAGTTTACGACGCCGGCGGCCAAGTGATCTCTGACGTACATTTTTCCGATTGGCAAAACGGCAGCAGTACGAACTCGGCTATAACCGCCGCCGGAAACAGCTCACCTTATCCCCGACACATCGTATTAAACCGCCCGCGCGACACGTATCAATTAGAGATTCATATCACCAAGCTTGCCCTCAATGAAACGATCGCCGCGGATCGCTTCCAATTGGTGCAGCCGCCTGGGACACAACTCGTACGTTTGGGCGAGGAAGGTACCGGCCCCGAGGGGCACTGAGGAATGCTGCGGAAACTCATCGTCAGCAACGCGGTTCACAGGCCCATCCGCGCTTTCGTCAGCGTGATCGCGGTGGCCGTGGAGGTGACGCTCGTAATTATCATCGTGGGGCTGACGAGCGGAATGCTGGCGGAGGTCGGCAAACGCGTGGAAGGCGTGGGCGCGGACATTATGCTGCAGCCGCCCTCCGCATCGGTGTTTTTGGCTTTCAGCGGCGCGCCCATGCCGATCAAAATCGGCGACAGAATTGCCACGATGAAATATGTCGAGGCCGTCGCGCCCGTTCTTCTGCAATTCAACTCCACCGGCGGAGTCGACGTAGTTTACGGAATCGACCCCGCGAGTTTCCACGAAGTCTCGGGCGGCTTCGTCTTTCTGCAAGGGCACGATATGGAAGACGCGGACGACATGCTCGTGGACGATTGGGAAGCCAAATCCCAGCATCTCACGGTCGGCGAAACGTATCGTCTTCTGGACCATCCGTTTCACGTCGCCGGCATCGTGGAGCACGGCAAAGGAGCGCGGATTTTCGTTCAACTCTCAACCCTGCAGGATCTTTCCGGGGCGCATGACAAGGCTTCACTGTTTTTCATTAAGTGCACGCGGCCCGAGCATACTCCAGCGGTCATGGCGGAGATGCGAGACGTCTTTCGTAACTACGAAATTCGCTCGTTGAAAGACTACCTCACGCTGATGACGTCGACGAATGTGCCCGGTCTTAGCGATTTCGTCAATTCGATGATCGCGCTCGCGGTGGCGATCGGATTCTTGGTGATTTTTCTATCAATGTATACAAGTGTGATCGAAAGGACGCGTGAAATAGGCGTACTGAAGTCCCTCGGCGCCTCAAAAAGCTACATCATTAAGTTGCTCTTGAGCGAGACCAGCCTGGTTTGCTCCGCCGGGATCGTTGCCGGCGTGGCGATGAGCTATGGACTCCGAGCTCTATTACTGAAATCGTTTCCGACGCTTTCCGTACAGATCACGATCGGATGGATCGTGCGCGCCGGTGTCATCGCCGTGATCGGCGGGATCATCGGCGCCGCATACCCGGCTTGGTTAGCCACACGTAAGGACCCCATCGAAGCGCTCTTTTACGATTAGCCCCAATTTTGTCGGTACTCACGCGTAACGATTCCCCTCGATTCTCAGGATATTAGGTTAGACTGCTCGCGGATTTCCTGCGTCAAATCTTTGACGCTCGTAGGTAGGATCAACACGGGACGCAGGCTTGGCGTCTCGTGCTGCTCGCGGATACAATGTTGTGGCCCTCCGCGGCCACTCACCTTGCCAGGGAACCATGCGTGGAACCGATACTGAAGACTGACAATTTGTGGAAGGTTTATCACGCCGGCCGCGTCGAGGTTCCGGCCTTGCGCGGGGTGAATTTTGAGGTGCTGCCCGGGCGGTTCGTCTCGGTGATGGGGCCCTCGGGATGCGGTAAGTCCACTTTGCTGTATATCATCGGCGGTCTGGCTAAGCCTACGAGTGGGCGCGTGTTGGTTGATGGAAATGACCTCGCAGCGATGAGCGACGCCGAGCGCACCAAGCTGCGACGCCATAAGATCGGTTTCGTTTTCCAGAAGTTCAATTTGCTGCCGACGCTGGATACTTACGGCAATATCGCGATCGCGCAACACATTCACGGCGATGGGTTCGATCCACATCGTTTCGAGGTGATCGTTAACATGCTTGGGTTGGCGGACCGGTTGCACCATCGGCCGTCGGAAATGTCTGGAGGAGAGCAACAACGCGTGGCGATCGCGCGAGCGATTGTGAACGAGCCCAAGATCCTTCTCGCCGACGAGCCTACGGGCAACCTGGACACGAAAAATTCAGAGGCCGTGCTGGCGATGCTCCGGCAGTTGAACAAGGAATTTGGCCAGACGATTGTGATGATCACGCATAATCCGGAAGCAGCCACGTACGGCGATACCGTAGTGCACATGCGGGACGGCGTGATCGTAGACGGGATTCCCGCGGACTGAATTGAGCGGAGAGGAATTGGGTCGCACCCTGCGCAGTGTGATTTTCTGGGCGTACGAACGCGGCACCGTGCCTTATGACGCCGCTGTTGCGGTGATTCTCGTGTTCGTGCTCCTCACGCCGCGAGGATGGTTTCACGATCGGCCGCAACTGGGCCCGCCCGATAAGGACGCGCTCGTCAAATTGGTGGCTACGGACGAGGCTGCTGGAACCAAGACTTATCGAGTGGATGCCCGCGCGCTTGCGCTGCCGGTGGCCACGCCCGAACTCGAACACGTGGTGCACGATGCCATTCGCAATAGCGTGCCCGATCTGAAGGGGCATCCGTTCCAGGTCCGAAGCATCACGCCGATCCGCGAAGGAGCGGGCGGCGTGGTTTCCTACGAAGTGGCGATCAAACCTTGAAGTCTGGTGAACGGGATCATTATCCCGTGCTTCTGCTTGGCGATCCATCATCCTGGAACTGGAGCAGAAGGCTAACCGTGACCTCGACAGGTTAGCACGCATCATATTTTCGTAGAACGGCGTCTGCCAGGACACGAACTGGGGGAAAGAACTTTCCATGGAGCTTCACATCAGGAAACACATCCGCGCAACGGGCGGTTTTTTGATAGTCGTGGCACTTTTGTTTGCGCAGGCAGCATCGATCGCCGCGGCCGCGCAGACGGCCGGGCACTGGACGCTCGAATCGGTCTTGCGGCAATTGGATACCGAGGCAAAGACGTTCCAGAGCCTAACGGCGGATATTGAGCGCACGAAAGTAACGGTGGTAGTGAACGATCACTCGACCGAATCCGGACAAATATTCGTGCGCCGCGACGGCAAGATGCGGATTGATTTCACCAACCCCGATCCTCGCACCATTCTGCGAACCGGAAACGATCTTTTTCTCTATAACCCGAAGGCCAATCAGGTGGAACAATTCGATCTGAGCAAACACCGTTCGATGGTGGACCAGTTTCTTTTGCTGGGCTTTGGCACATCGGGAGCAGATCTCGACAAGGGCTATGTCGTCACGCTGGTTGGCGAGGAAAATCTCGGTGGACGTAAGACCGTGAAGCTCGAATTGACGCCCAAATCAGACGAAGTACGGAATCAAGTTTCGAAAATCGATATTTGGATGGACGAGTCGACGTGGCTTCCGGCGCAGCAGCAGTTCTTCGAAACCGGTTCCGGCGACTATTTGCTGATCGCTTATTCGAACATCGCGCGGAATCCGCGTCTCTCCGACAACGAGTTCAAGCAGAATTGGCCGAAGAGCGTAACGCACGTCAAACCGCAAGGCTGAAACGAAAGAGTCCGCTCAATCGGCAAGGTTTCAAGCAGTCGCAGCCTTCTCCCGACTCAATAGTTCGCGCTTTTTCTCCACCCCCCAGCGGTAACCGGCCGATTTTCCGTCTTGGCGAACTACGCGGTGGCAAGGCACCAAGATGGATACCGGGTTGGTGGCACAAGCTCGTGCGACGGCTCGTGTGGCTGCGGGCCGGCCAATGGCGGACGCAATCTGGCTGTATGAGTTCGTCTTGCCGTAAGGAATCTTGCGCAGTTCCTCCCAAACGCGGCGCTGAAAAGCGGTGGCTTCCACGTCCAGCGGAAGATCGAGATGCCGCTCTTTGCCGCTCAGATGGCTGAGAATGGCGCGGACCCAGTTTCCAAGCGAGCGTGAATCGCGCCGGATTTCGGCCTGGGGATATTCCTCACGCAACGCGCGCGCAAGCGATTGTTCCCGATCGCCAAGATAAACGGCCGAAATGCCCTTAGGCGTGGCGGCGACGAGAATTCGGCCCAGAGTACATGGCTCGATGGTATAGGCGATTTGCATGTTTCTTCCTCCCTTTCGATATACGGCGGGCGTCATACCCAATTGCTGATGGGCACGTTCATACAGGCGGCTGGATGAGCCATAGCCGGCGCCGTAGAGCGCAGTGGTCACGTCGTCACCAGTCTGCAATCGGTCTTTCAATTTACGGAGCCGAATGGTGTCCGCGTATTGTCGCGGTGTTACCCCGATCAACCGGCGAAAGGCTCGGAGCAAGCTGTGAGGCGATGTGTGGCCCTGAGCCGCAAGCTCACTAAGCCGGGCCGGGGCATCGCTTCGCCGCTCAATTTGCCGGCAGACGCGCTCAACGAAGGCAGCCTGCGGATCAATTCGCTTCTGGCCATCCACTTGATTGGGACGGCATCGAAGACAGGGCCGAAACCCGGCCGACTCCGCTGCTTTAGGATGCACGTAAAACACTACTTGTTCTGGCCGCGGTCGGCGCGACGGACAAGAAGGTTTGCAGTAAATACCTGTGGACCTTACGCCGTAGACAAACGCGTGGTCCATGCGCGCATCGTGGGCCAAGACGGCTCGCCAACGCGGATCCTGTGACTCTTGGCTGTTGCGGGTATGTGTCGCGGACGATGTCAGATGCTTTCTCATCACACGTCAAGGATACGAGCACCCTTGAAATCGCGCTATCCGGATTTTGCGGGCAAAGTTCAATCCGGGGCGACACGAGACCCAAGTTCTTCCGGGGCTGCATGTGGAGCGATGATCACCAGCACCACTGAGACAAGAATGATTGCCGCCGCCACCAACATGCGCGACGTGATCTTCTCGCCGGCGACAAGCCATCCCAACAACACCGCGATCACCGGATTAACAAACGCGTAGGTGGATACGCGTGACGCCGATGCGTTCTTCAGCATATATGTATAGGCGCTCAATCCGATGATCGACCCAAACACCGCGAGATACGCGACCGCCAAATAGGATCGAGTTGTAATTCGGTGCAGATCGAGATCGGATCCTTCGCCAGTCGCCAGACCGACCACCCACAGAAGCGTTCCGCCGGTGAGCGCGAACATGGCGGTCCCCAGCAGTGGGGAGCGGGGGAGCTCAATATGACGCGAAAGAATAGACCCGCTCGCCCACATGAGCGACCCAATCACAAGCGTTACCGCGGCGACAGGATTTACCGTGGCTTGACCGGCGTGCATGAACGGCATCCGCGGACTCACCAAAATTACCACGCCGAAAAATCCAAGCGCCAGGCAGCAGGCAACGTGAAACGTTGGAGCGTGTCCGCCGGGGCGCAACCATTCCACGATAATCATCCACAGAGACACGGTAGCAACGAGCAGCGCCGCCACACCTGAGGGCAGCACGCGCTCGGTGGCGGAAACAGCGCCATTTCCGCACAGCAAGAGCAACGCCCCCACGCACGTGGCCGACAACCAATGCTTAGGTTGCGGCTTCGGCGCGCCGCGCAAACGCGCAACGGCGTAAAGCACGGGACCCGCAATCAAGTGGCGTGTGCCCGTCATCAACAGCGGCGGAATCGTCTGAACTCCGTAGCGAATGGCTAGGAAGGTCGAGCCCCAAAATAAATAGACGGCTCCGAAGGCAATAGCGAGCTTTCTGGATGTATGTGATTCCGCGTTCGCCATTCGATCTTACTTTAGGTCAGGCCTTTCTAAACGAACGAGAGGGCCTGGGAATTTAACGAGATTAGAGAACTTGCGTCATGGCGTCGAGAGCCATTTTGGTGGCGGGAAATTCACCGAATCGCAGTGCGCGTCAGGCTGTGATGTTGATTTGGACACTTCGATACTGCCGTGGTTGACGTGGTTCGCGGTGAGGGTCATATTTTCGGCGCTGCGCCGGAAGCGTTTTTGAAGGAGAGGACGAATCATGCCTACGGCGCGCCTGGTAGCCAGGTCCAAGCTTCATCCCGCATCGCAATCGTCAAATCCCCACGCCTCGAATGTGACAGAAAGCCATGAATCCATCTCAGACTCTGCAAACCGCCTGGCCCCAGACCTATGGCCCCTGGCCGGCGACCAGCCACATATAGCGCGCGCGGCGGTGCCTCGGTTGGTGGAAAGGCGCGCCTACGCGCGTGCAAAGCTTCGTCTGCCCCTACGCATTCTGAGAATCGCAGGATCCCGCGATACCCAAGCCTGCGCGTTCCTTACGGTCGACATTAGCTCGAGTGGCTTGCTCGCACACATCCCCTTCAAGATTGCGGCCGATACACCCGTTGATCTTGAAATTAGCGTGTTACACGGCACGATGGCTCGCTGCTGCGTGCACATGGTCACGCAAGCACACGTGGTACGCGTAGCGCCGAGTGCAAAACCCGGCTGGCTTGCGCTCGCATTCCATTTCGACGACATCACGTTCGAACGCGCAAGCCTACCGCCGCGACGCTTCATGCCGAGTTGAGGCTCTCCCATCTCGCACGAGTGGCAGCATTGGTTGCCGCCTCGCTGCTATTCTTGAAACATGCCGCCGCGATTTGAAAACGTGCGCGCCGTCCTCTTCGATTGGGACGGCACCCTGCTCGATTCCTACCAGGCAGACCAGAAGGCATACCTCGCGATGTTTCGCGCTATGGGAATTCCGTGGCGAGTGGAAGATCTCGAGCGTCACTATTCGCCGGATTGGTATCGCGTCTATCGCGCGGCGCGCTTGCCACGTGCGCATTGGCAGAGAGCCGATCGCGTGTGGCGGCTGCATTACCGGCGCCAGCGGCCGATGCTCCTGCCACACGCCAAGACCGTGCTTCGCAAGATGGGCAACCTGTTCCGATTAGGTCTGGTAACCAGCGGCAGCCGGACGCGAGTTCTTCAGCAATTGAGTGGGTTCGGACTGACGCGCCTGTTTGCCGCGCGGGTCTACAGCGAAAGCGCGGCTTACCGCAAACCGCACCCGGCTCCGCTAAGGCTTGCTCTGCACAATCTGCGGATTGCTCCGAGCGATGCCGTGTACGTAGGCGACTCCCCGGAGGACATCCTGATGGCGCAGCGCTCCGGTGTCCGAAGGGTAGCGGTGTTAGGTCCGTTTCCCACGCACGAACGCCTGCGCGCGGCACACGCGGACGTCCTGCTGGAATCTATCCGGCTGTTGCCCGGGCTCTTTCGTTAAGACTACGGACGCGAAGTATGCTGAGGCTGTGAAGCGCCGGGCGACGCCGGCTTTGCTACCGTCCCAGGCTTGTAGTCCTGCCAGAGGATCGTCAGGCGAATATGCACGGGTCCTTGCTTGGCCGGGACACTGGCATCCGAGCGCACGTAGGCGGGAAACCAATCCTTGCTAGCAACATTCTCGCGGTAGGTGTCGAAAACCGTAAACGGAAATCGCGGAGAGCTGACTTCACCAAGTTCTGTAATCCATTTACCGGTCGTCTTCACAATAACAAAATCTTCGTTGTCCACCCACAGGACGCCATCGAAGAGCGCGATGGTTCGCTCCACTTGTTTTGGATGGACCTGAAACATATAAGTCGTCAACTCGTCCAGCTTTTCTGTTCCGATATAAGTGACGTCATACTTTGGTAACTGCGAAGAGAGCAACGGAAACATCGGAATACGCCACAGAATATCGGTATCCTCCGGCTGAATATTGAATATCTGCATCGTGGACGCAGGATGGCTTACGCCTTGTTCGTAGAGCTTGCCGTCCGGCCCGAAGTACGCTTGGCTGGCGAGCTCGAATTTCCCGGTAGTTTGTCCGTTGTCGTCGAGTTCTTCCACGCGCACGATTTTTCGATAGGTGTAGCCGGTGCGCGCTTTTAGCATCGCATCTTCGCGCTGGCTGAACCGCTGGATGATCTGTTCGGGCGGAACGGGCGGTGGAGCGGAGTTTGGCTGCGACGGCAACAACACTACGGGAGTATTTCCGGAATTGGGCACGGGCCCAGCCCGGACCTGTGCGACTGTTGGAATGGCACAAACGGTGGCTAGAAGAAATGAAAAGACGAGACCGAAGAACGATCTTCGATTATTGCGGAATTGCATAGTCAACTTAGATGCTCTCTCGAGTTCTTAGGTTCACTCGAAGGCAAGCCAAACGCTCCCTACAAAATCACTGCATCGTGCCCACAATATAGTCCACAGAATAAGGTCCTGGACGGTCGGTAGCAGGAACTGGAAACTCCAGCAGAAGCTGTGCGGAATGGCGAAGGGGCCTAATCACGGTTCGCCCCTCTTTCCAAATCATCGTGATAGGAGGCTGGCTCGCCGTCCTGACCTGCAACTGAGAAATGTGCTCCGGGATGATGATAGGCGCTCCATTTGCCGTAAACGATTCGCAATGCATAACGACAGGCGCCGATGGAATAGCCCCGGGTGGAGACCAGCAAAATTGCGTACCTAAGGTATCGCCTTCGAAGGCGGGCACGGAAAAGGCGGTGGTGAGGGCGGGGAAAGAACTCTCACGCCCGCCGAGACTTGGAGCAGGAAGCAAACGAATCTCGTATTCCAGGTGCACAGTATTCGAACCACGAAGACTGATGGTTTTCTCGATTTCGCCGGAAACGGGCCCACCTGCAGGAAATTGCCCGGTCATCCGAATTGCAGGATTGTCTCGCTGGTCTTGCCATTGCGCGAGGTACGGCAGGTTGAACGTAAGGTCCTCTGAAGCTGAATTGCCGGAAATTGCCACAAGATCGCGCAGGGCGCCAAGAGAACCGGTAGCATTTGCTGGCGTTGACTTGTCCGTAAGCGCAAGCATTCGTCCGCCTGCCGCAGGCGCAACGATGATTCGAAGGCGATCGTTTTCCAAGATCCAATCGGGCGAACCCGAACGCGCAAGGTCATAGCGGTATCCGGCCGCGGCATCGCCGCCAATGATCACGAATTTCACCGGTAAATGTCCCGCTTCGGTGTTTGAAGAGATTTGAACATCGCCGTGCAGAACTCCCTCTTCATCTGGGGCCTTCGTCCCTCCGGAGTGCAGGTCAATGGAAAATACGCCATCCTCTTTAGGTTCAAGCCGTAAGGTTTTCGTGGCGATCGCGGCCCCGCTCACATCCACATGTAACGTCAAGGCGGCATCATCGAGATTCTGAATATTGAGCGCAAGGCGGCCATTGCGCAGAGCGTCAAGCGCGACCATGGGCGGATCACCGGGCAACCACTCGCCTTGCCCGATCGGGAGCCGCAGCGAACCTATCACCGAATAGGTGTAGCCGCGCTTTGCTTGCTTCGATGCCTTTGGCGCCACCGTTACGTGCGGCACATAGGGCAAGTGCAGCCGGACGGTCCGTAAATAATTAGGCGCTGGACCGCGAGGGATTTCGAATTGGAAGACGCCGGTTTCGTTGGTATATACGCCCTCCAAATTGCGCTCCGATTCGGGAATCGGTGGTGGCGGCGGCTCATGCGGGAACCCTGGCGGTTGATACACAAACTTTTCCGGCATGTTTCCCAACAGCTCCACCTTTCGTGGCGGAGCCTCCAGGTGCAGCACGATGGTAGCTTTCGAGGGCGCAAAAAACGTGAGTTCCAAGACTTTGTCGTCACGCACAAAAGCCGTAAGTTCGCCACCGGCCGCGATCACGCGGTCGGTGCAGGATTTGTCCGAGCTGGCTGCTGAGCAAAGAGGCGTATTTAGAGGCAGCATCAGAGACTCGCGGGCGCTTAATTCAAGAGGCAGCTCGACGTAGTCTTTGGGCGTGGCCATGCGCACATTGGTTGTTGGCATTAAGACCTGCAGCTTGTTTTGCACCCGGCGATCGCTCCAGTTGGATACGCTGAGCAAGCCTTCGGCGCAATCCTGCCCAGGATGACAATCGGAGCGAATCACGCCGAAGGGCTCGGTCTCGGCGTCCGGCAAGAGTTCCCGGAAAAACCATGCCGCGGGCGTTTCCTGGCTGGAACGAACGACCGGCGTGCTGACACCCTGCCCTCGCAATAATGCTCTTAGTGCGCGAATTGCTTCGGTAGTCTGTGATTCATCCACTTGGGGTTGGCCTTGTTGTCCAGGCTTGATCCATGAATAAAAGTCTTTGTCCCAAACAACGACCCGGCCTGAGCCAAACTCGTACGAGCGAACCCCATCACCAGCTTCCGTCATTTCGTTAGCCGGTACTGCCTTCTCAAGGTCCTCTCCCGCTGGTAGCTGAGGATCGCAAACGAGGATGCCACCGCGACGCACATAATCGAGCAACGCTAGCTGCGCCGCATCGGACAGAGGAACATCACGTATCTCAGGCGGCACAACGACGAGCAGTACTGGATCGCGGAAGAGAGATTCCGCCGGTTGCTGTATTGGATCGGACACGTCACTAGCTATATCCGCCAAATTGGCAACTGTCTGCGCCTGGTGAAGCGAATCGTTTGCCGCTTCGATCATTTGGTTGCTGCGCGTCCCGGCCGAATGCGTTATAGCAAGACTATTTCGGAGATCCAAAAGACCCAGGATCGTCCGGGGATGTGAGCTGGCCAGAAAGTTACCCGAGCGACGAATCAGATTACCATTGCGTTGCACGGCTTCTGCGGCGGGCAATGAATCGCCCAAAAGGCCCAGTACGGCGGTAGGCGCGGAATCGGTGGTGGAAACGGTCGTTTCGTAGCCTGGCGGGATGAGGGTTTGCTGAAACGGCTCGAAGTCGATTCCTCGCGCCCCTTCCGCCAGGAACGATCGAGACGTCAAAAGAAGATCGTCTGGTAGGTTTGTGGCCAGCGGACCATCCCCAGGCGAATCTGCACCGCTCAAGTCAAGCATCAACACAGGAAATTGCGGACGGACTTCCAAAAATTCTGCGAAACGAAGGAGAGCCTCGATCCCTGGTGGCTGCACGAGCCCTGCAGATTCAGTTCCGTCCGGCGTATTAGCGTCTAAGTCGCTTACCCGCCATTGCCCGGCCATTGGGAAGGACTCGGGTATCGATGCATCGGCTGTGGTTACGGCCCGAATCGCGCCCGCAAAACACGGCGGATCAGGTCCGCCGGCAGTCCAAGCTGCTCGTGAATTCACCAAGTATGTATCGTCTGGTATGGACGATTCGACGTCCAGCCCGATGGGTTGGTCCATCACGACGCAGAGAGGCGGATTGGATCGAGCGATGTCCGGTTTGCTCCCCTTCTCGGGTCCATTGTAAGAACTAATCTCACGCGCCAGCGCCGAAAGCCAAAGAGTCCTGACCCGGGTTAATTCCCGATTGCCAAGCACGCTCGAACCGGTCGAACCCGCGCTCCCTTCAGGGACGTTTGTAGGCGACTCGCCTGTAACGCGTGCGGTCGATGCGGTATCGAATTCACGTTTGGCGAGAAGCCAACTAGGATATCCGGCGTTGCGCCATCCACCACCGCCGATTGGTCCTGGCCTAAGGATAAGCTTAAAGCCTTTGACGGCGATCAATCGCAATAGGCCCCGCAAATCCCGTCCCGGTGCGGTGTGTCCATCAAAATCAAATTCGCCTTCCTGAGGTTCGTGCCAGTTCCAGGGGATACGCAATTCAATTGTATTGATTCCCAATTCTCGATAACGATCGAGGGAAGAGGCCCAGAGGTCGTGCGGTACGCCGTAGTAGGGGAATGCGGCAGCGTAAACAAAAAAAGGCTGGCCATCCACCTGTAGCTCCGCGTAACCCTTCACACGGACAACGTACGCGCCCGGTCGTTGATCAGAACGCTCCCGCATAGTAGATGCGATACGGGTACCCATGTCCTGACCCTGGCTCGGTGCGCGGCCGTAAAGTAGCAACATGAATACCGAGGCAACAAACAACATCCATTTCCGCATGGGAATTGTGCCCGAATGTTCCATCGGCGCTACCTGACCAGCATCTTACACGAGCGGCGATCGAACTCGAACACGGCAAGCTCCACGCCTTCGGCGAGCGTACACGCTTTGGTAGAATGCCCCGCTGCACGTGACGGCACCCTTGGCAAAGCGCTTCTATATTTCCGGGCTGGTGCAAGGTGTCGGCTTTCGCTTCTTTGCGCGACGCGCGGCCGCAAAACTGGGAATTGGCGGATATGCGAAGAACTTGTCCGATGGCCGTGTGGAAGTCTACGCGATCGGATCGGCTGAACAGTTAAAAAACTTTGCGCGCGACTTGCGACAGGGACCGAGCGGGGCCAGCGTAGAGAACATAGCCACAGAAGATGCAGACGTACTGGCGCAATTTAGCGCCGGCTTTTCCATCGAATCGTAAGATTAAGCAGGCAAGTGCGAGGAGCACCCGAACTGAATGGACAACTTAAAACAACTGATTCGCGAGATTCCAGACTACCCCAAGCCCGGAATCCTCTTTTACGACGTCACCACGCTGCTAAAGGACAAGCAGGGTTTCCATTCCCTAATCGATAACCTTTGCGCGCACTATGCGAACGCCCATGTGGATATCGTGGTAGGAATTGAGGCACGCGGGTTCATTTTCGCTCCAGCACTCGCATATTCGCTTGGAGCGGGTTTTGTTCCCGTTCGGAAGCCAAAGAAACTTCCGGCAAGCACCGCGAAAGTAACGTATGACCTGGAGTATGGTACCGATACGCTCGAAATTCACGAGGACGCCATCACCCGCGGCCAGCGTGTAATCATTTGCGACGACCTGCTTGCAACGGGAGGAACCGCTGCGGCGACCGTGAAACTGGTGCGACAAATGGGCGGCGAAGTGACCGGAGCGGCATTTGCTGTGGAACTTAGCTTTCTGAACGGACGCAAGAAACTGCCCGGGCTGGACGTTTTTTCCTTAATGCAATACGACAAATAGTGCCGAACGAAAATTTCGCCTAGCGAGCCACTTCGTATGGTCAGCGAGCTTTTGCTCGCCGCTGACGCACTGCTTCAAACAACACGATTCCTGCCGCCACGGAGACGTTAAGAGAACGCAGGGGACCCGTGGTCGGAATCGAAGCCAGGAAGTCGCAGCGCTTTCGCACGAGTTCGTGCAATCCGCCACCTTCACCGCCCAGCACCAGACCGATTGCCCCGGTAAGATCGACCGCACTGACCTCACGCTCCGCTCGTTCGTCCAGCCCAACCAGCCAGTATCCTGCCTTCTTCAAATCTTCCATCGCCCGCGCAATGTTCACCACGCGCGCCACCGGAATATGCTCGAGCGCCCCCGCTGCCGCTCGCGCAACGGTATCTCCCAGCCCGGCAGCTCGACGCTCCGGAACAATTACAGCCGCGGCGCCCGCTGCGAGCGCCGACCGCAGAATTGCGCCGAGATTGTGGGGATCTTCCACTCCATCCAACAGCACAAGTATTCCCGGCCGATCGGATCGAGATGAGGCCACGAGAATGTCTTCGAGACTTCCCGCTTGTTTTGCCGAAGTCAGGGCAACGATACCCTGGTGCTGCGAGCCCCCCGCCAAACGATCCAATTGGCTCCGTTCTTCAAATCGTACCGGAACGCCGCGCTCCCTGGCGCGGGCCACGATTTCTTCCATACGGTCGCCGTGGCGTCCGCGCGCGATCACAATGCGCTCGAGCGCACGACCGCTTTCGAGAGCCTCTTTCACCGCGTGAATACCGGTTAAGCGGTCCATCGTTCCTCAGTCCAGCGTAGAACAGAATTCGAGTATGCGCCGCCGCACGGTTTTGACGGGCGCCAGCCCGAGCGTGTGCGCGGCAGCGTCAAGTAACAGAATTACCCGGTCGAGTTCCCCTTCTCCCGCACGTCCTGTTAACGTCAGCCGGATCGGATGAAAAAGCAATCTACTTCGATACGGGACGCGGGCTTTGATGGCCTCTACAATCATGCGGAATCGGTCCGAATCCACAGGCTCCGCCGCAATCGTTTCCAGGGCTAACGCGCGGATCACTTCGCGGGCGCCTTCGCGCGCCAGCACCGCGTGCGTCGCGGCCGCGCTTAAAATGCTTCGAGCGTCATACTCGAAACATAGGCTGACGAGTTCGCCGAGTGCGGCGCGATCGGAGGCGTGAGGGCCGAGCAGGCGAACCGCGAGCGTGATCCATTCTTGCGCTTCGCACCGAAGCGAAATGTCCAGCCAGCCACGCTCCACAAGAATTGCTTCAACATCCGAAGCGACGTACGGGTTCGCTCGAGGCTCGCCGGACGGTACCGAATCGCCGACGGTCATCATCACGATTCAACCCTGCAAAGTGGCCAAGACGTGCGCTGCGATGGCTTCGCCGCGTCCGATGGCGTCCATGCCTTCGTTCGTCTTTGCTTTTAGATTGATGCGATCCGTCTCAATCCCCAGCGAACCTGCGAGAGCCACCCGCATTTTCGGAAAGTGTGGGGCGAGCTTCGGGCGCTCGGTGATGACAACTGCGTCGATGAAAACGATCTCGATTTTTCGATCGGCGAGCAGTTCTCGTACGTGTACGAGGAACGAAAGGCTAGCTGCGTCTTTCCACTTCGGGTCGGTATCCGGGAAATGTGTGCCGATATCCCCCAAAGCGGCGGCGCCAAGGAGCGCATCACAAAGTGCGTGGACCAGGACATCGCCATCAGAATGCCCCACGGGCCCGCGGTCGAACGGCACTTCAATACCGCCGATCATCATTTTCCGGCCCGCGTGCAATCGGTGAAGATCGTAGCCAATTCCGCAGCGGACTCGGTTTTGTGTTGGCGGCTGGCGAAGAGATTCGCCCGGCTCTGTCGGTGCGCTATTCGTAGATTTCCGAATGCCGTGCATCAGCCCCGGCAGCAATTCGGTCAACTTTTCCTGCGTCAAGCCGGCTGTTTCGAGGTCCGAGCGAAGCTCGGTATCCGCGAGAAATAACCCGCAGAGCAGGTGCTCGGCGCCGATCTCCGAAGCCCCTACCTGGTCGGCCGCGGCGGCAGCTAGATGCATGGCCGTCTTCGCATTGGAGGAGAGAGGCAATTCCGGCGCCGTGGCCACCGCGCCCTCTCGCTCAGGGTCGGTGACCTCTTGGATCCGACCGCGACGGATTTGGTCCTCTCGAACTGCGATGTGCGCGGCGAGCGTCGGCATTTGCCGGAGCAGCCCCAAGAGAAGGTGGCGGCATTCAATGTAGGGGGAACCATCTTGAACGGCTTCGTTTCGCGCAAAAAACATCGCACGGCGCAGATTGGCGGGGAAACTTTCGAGCATCACGATTGGGAGGAACGCTCCTGTTGGAGGTAGAAACGCGCCAATTCCATGTCTCCAGGACGCGTTACCTTCAAATTGCGTGTCGAGCCGAGAACTACATAGACGTCATGCCCCAGTCGCTCTACAAGACCAGCCTCATCCGAGGCGCTATAGCCATCCCGAGCCGCCTGCGCGTACGCCTCGCGCAGAAGCGAGGTCTGGAAAACCTGCGGTGTCTGTGCCAAAACCACACGCTCGCGCGGGATCGTCGCCGTGATCAGCGCCACATCGCCCGGCAAGCTGGTGCGCTTCACCTCTTTCACGGTGTCGAGAGCCGGTACGCCCAGAATCGCCGCTCCATGCTCCCGAGCGGCAGCAATCACGCGGTCGATTTGTTCGCAGGTCACCAGAGGCCGCACGGCATCGTGCACCAAGATGATTTCGGTGTCAGTTTGGACCTCGGCGAGCGCATTGCCCACGGACTCCTGGCGCGATCCGCCGCCGCGCACCACGCGCACCGGCCGGCCGAGTTTCTCCTTGGAAATGCGCGCGGCAAGAGACTCTGCCTCGTCGGCAAGTGTGGCGATAAGGAATTCCGCGATCTCTGAGCAGGCCGCCAACCGTCTGAGCGTAAAAATCACGAGCGGAAGTTGATCCAGTTCGAGAAACTGTTTGGGGGTCTCCGCGCCCATGCGGGTGCCCAATCCGGCGGCGGGAAGAATGGCTACGGTACGTCCCATGATTTAGAGAAACTCCTTCGGTGCAGCGCCACGCAGGGCGGGACAGAAAGTCTAACTGATAAGCGTCTGCGGCGTAAACTTTTGGGGCGCTTGATGGCCTCCTGATTAGCGGGCGGCCTGGAATCCGACCGAACCAGGCTCACGGTGCAATGTGGCCCAAAAGCTGCCGCCACACCGTTTGATTCTTCCAGTAATCCACGTGCGCTGTGAGTGCTACCGCCGCATCCTTATCGATCAAGTCCACAGCGGGATGGCCCCTGCCGGAGCGGAAACAGGTTGGCCGCTCGAGCAGTCAGTGCTGAAACCCGGATCCACATCGTAAAGATAGACCTCGCCGGAAATAATGTCATTTCTTGAACGTACGTTGACCCAAGGAAACTGGCGATAGGAGTAGTTCATGATCATCGGCTGCACCACTTCCGCGAGTTGCTCGCGAATCTGGAAGCTATCCGTGCCTTGAATGGTAAAAAGAAATGCGATTTTGTTGAGAGGTGAGCCGAACGTCTCGAAGAGGCACGTCCGCTTGGCAATCTTCAACTTGTCCTGAGCCAGCCGGTCATCGTTGATGAGGCGGTTGAGCGTATCGTAGGCGATTACGGAGCCGAGCGAATGGCCGATCACCGCTACTTGCTGGTAGGCAAAGTCGCTGCCGTCTTCATTCATAGCTAGATAGACGGCCGACGCGGATTGCAGCGCTGTGTCTTTAATCTTGTCGCGCACTTCGTCGAAGCGATCCACTTTATTCGGTGTGATGTAGATCGCAACATCCCCCACATATTCGATCAGGAACCACCGGACTTGCGCGCTGACAAATATCACAAATGGCCAAACCCACCAAGAACTCGCAAGCCACGCTTGTGACGCGAGACTTGCAAGCCACTCGCGCAAGCCCGCGGCAAAAGGGCTGGCGATCGCGACGATGTGGACCACAAAAGCGGCTCCCAGCAGAACGGAGAGCAAAACGCTGCCCGAAAAATCCGAGCGGTGTGAGCGGTTCGAGCGTTTCCATCCGCGAGCGCATAACGCCGCGGCAATCACCGCAAAGCACGCGAGAATCAGCAACGTCGAGTCTCTCTGCAGAGATGGCCCGCAGGTACGCGATAGCCAGTGCCAGATGTCTTTGGCTGAAGTCACAGCGAATGCCGGAGGATCCGATGGAGGCGCTGGTGATACCCAATCTCGAATGCGATCCTCGGCCGCAACGAGCAGAAATAATGCTCCACCGGCAATGATGGCCGCCGCCGTCAGAATCGTGCCTGCCCAGGACAAAAAGCCGAGCGCGAGGCGCCGGAACGAAGAGAGTTGCGGTGACTTGCAAAGCTCGGCCATAAATAAAACGGCGCCTAAGCTAATAGCCACCGCGCTGATGGCGCTTCCGAGCGCCGCGAGCATCTTCCATTGCTCTGTGCCAATAGGAAGATTGAGCGAAAAGACCTCAAGCTGCGTCGCACTCGCTGCCAGAATCACCGCGTTCATGGCCGCCAGCGCCGCCAGCACCAGTAAAACGGCTGAGATGTAAACCGGGGTGTGCCAACTGATTCGATAGCACCACACTTTTCCGAAGATAGCCCGCTGGAATTTCTTCACCGAGTTCAGGACACCGCGTAACGCGCCATTCAGCAAGAAACCAGTCACATCCTTCAGTTTGGCGACCCCTTCCGTCAGCGGCGCCCAATACGCCTCGTAAAGATGCAATTCGTATGTTTTGCCGCTATCGCCTGCGACTTGAAGTTCCACGCGCTGCAAGACCTGATCGCCGACGCGAACGGAACGCGCTTTCGGAGAAAATGCGTCCTGGCCGGCTGGGGGACTGGCAACACTCATCACTCCTTCGGTGAGGCTGTCCAAAGTTTCGAAGGGTATTTGCTGACCCATACCATGAACGATCCAAACAGCCCGCTTTTCGATTTCGTCTTTTCGAACGCGCGGAGCTTTGGTGAACCCGGGCTGTTCCAAGGGGGCCGATTGTGGCGAAAACATTCCACTGGCCAGAGGCTCCGCGATCTCATAGTTCGGGGGAATGACCGGCCTGGGCTTGGGCATAGTGTCTGCTCCTGCGAAGGAAGTAAGAGGGCTTTATACTAGTTAGGAAACTTAAGCAATGCAGAAGCTTGCGGACGAACGCATCTTGAATTCGCCGGCGCGGACTTGGATCCTTATTCGCGGGTCGATTCCGGCGTTACGGATCGCGGCGCGCGATCGATCACTTCGGCCGGGCGGACCACGGCGTCCGGGCGGTTCAAATCCATGCTACCCGCGCCCGCAGCTCGCACCATTTCGTTACGGTCATCGAACTTGCCGAAAATCATCTTCCCAGCGGTCGTCTGGTGAACGGAAGTTACAATAATATCGATCGTCTTGTTGATCATCCGCCGCGCGCCATCTACCACCACCATCGTGCCGTCGTCGAGATATGCCACGCCTTGGTTGTACTCCTTGCCTTCGCGCAGTATGAATACGCGCATCGCTTCGCCGGGCAAAACCACGGGCTTTAGCGCATTTGCCAATTGGTTGACGTTCAGCACATCAATGCCCTGGACCGCCGCTACTTTGTTCAAATTGAAATCATTGGTGACGATCTTGCAATCGTAACGCTTTGCCAGTTCGATCAGCTTCAGATCCACTTCGGCGATTTGCGGATAATCGTCGTCTACCACCTCTACATCCAGATGCGACATTTTCTGGATGCGCTGGAGCACTTCAAGGCCGCGACGCCCCCGTTGGCGCTTCAGCGGATCGGCTGAATCGGCAACCATCTGCAGCTCGCGCAAAACAAAATTGGGGATCAGCAGCGTTCCGTCTACGAAATGTGTCTCGCAGATATCCGCCACGCGCCCATCGATGATTACGCTGGTGTCAAACACCTTCATCATGCGCTGTGGACTACGTTCGTTCCCGAAAACGCCGCCAAATGCTTGCAAGTTCAGCATTTCTCCCTTGCTCGCTCCGACCACCATGCCGATGTACGTCATGATCAGAAGGACAGCCATCCCGAGGAATGATCGCGAACCTTCCGGCATGGACGTATACGCCAGCACCAGGTTCATTAGGTAGGCGCCCAGAATCCCTAGAATCAGTCCCACGGATGCCCCGATCAGCCGCCTCAGGCTGGTGTTCTTCAGACGGATCTCCACGGCAAAAACGATCAGCGCAAAGACGAGCCCCGTCCCGGCCGCAACCGGTGGCTTCAGGTTGAATGGATGAAAGTGATAGCCGATCGCCATAAAGGCGATTACGAAAACGGCGCCGAGAGCGAATTGATCCCACGAACTTCCTAGGCTTCCTTCTTGCAAGGAGTGGCGGGGGGTTCCTTTGCGAACGGGAATCTCTACCAAATTGGGTGTTTCAGGTTGATTTGACTTTGTATAAGTACGCGGCATTGCCACCTCGTATGAACCGTATAAATAGGTTTTCGCTCATTCTATGAATGAAAGATCCCATAAGAAATACGATTCGATGAACGTCAGGCCTGGAACAATATGTGTCCGACTACGCTGGAGGCAGGTATACACCCTGCTCTCGGGTGGGTCAAGATCGCTGATACTCAGGGGCTAGCGTTCAGTGGGTGTAAATACGCGGCACGCGCTTGCCGATCGCGCAGAGGAGGTCAGAGGTAGCCGTCCCGAGGAGGCGTGCCACGTCGGAAGCGTCCTGAAAATCGTCAGAGGCGGACGCTCCTCGCGGGCCAGGTCCATAGACCGTAACCACGTCGCCGACTTGTACCTGCTCAATACCGGTCACATCCGCCGCGCTCAAGTCCATGGAGATCACGCCTACGTGCGAAGCGAATTTCCCGCGGATCACCACCCTGCCGCGATTCGTAAGGGCTCGCGGCAGACCGTCCGCATAGCCCGCCGAAAAAATCGCGACGCGCGAAGGCTGCGCCGCACGGAATCGCGCGTTGTAGCCCACCCCGGTTCCCGCGGCAACATCCTTGATGGCCACGACCCGCGCCCGAAAGCTGAAGGCTGCGGCAATCGGCACCTCTTTCATTGCTTCCCTGCGCATTTCCGGTGGATTGTAGTTCTGGTGGTAACCGTAAAGAATCGCCCCCGGACGGACCATGTCCATCCAGGTATCCGGCCGCGAAATCACCGCCGCGCTGTTGGCCATATGCACCAAGCCGGGTGAAAGTTTGCAAGCCCGCATACGCTCGATGGCGCCTAGAAAAATATCTCGCTGCTCTGCCGTTTGTGACGAACTGAAATCCTCGGAAGACGCCAGGTGAGTAAGAGTTCCAGTCAATCGCAAGTGCGGGCAGTCACCGAGCGTCCGACCGAAGCAGTCGATCGAATCCGGAGAAATGCCGAGGCGGTTCATGCCAGTGTCAATTTTCAAATGAAAACCGAACGGAGCCTTTGCAGTTTTTCCCGCGCGTTTGGCGGCGCGATCGAGATCGCGGAGTTGGGCGCAATCTGTCACCGCGGGCGTCAGGTTGTACTCCAGAAGCTTCGCTTCCTCGCCGCGCCAGAACCCCGTCATTACCAGCACGGGCTTGCGAATGCCGCCACGGCGGAGTTCCTCGCCCTCGTCCGCGCACGTGACGCCAAACCAATCCGCGCCTGCACGAGCAAATGCCCTCGCTGCAGCAGTTACTCCATGGCCGTAACCGTTGCCCTTAACGACGGCAAGAACCTGCACGCGCTTCGCTTTTTCAAGCGCCGTCTTCGAGCGCCTGGCACTGGCGTTTGCCCCGTTCAAATGTGCGCGAATCGCGCGAAAGTTCGCTTCGAGGGTTGGAGTATGAACTTCGGCCCAAACAGGCCGCCCTTTTATTTTGATGTCACCAGACATGCGCCCCACCGCTCCTTCTGAGCTCGGCTTGCACTACATGTAGCCTATGAGCATAGTTCAATTCACCGGACCGCGAAGATCTAGCGGCGCAGCAATCGCTCGGGTTAGTTAACAGCCATACTAGAGCACGCGGTCAGCCGACGCTTTTGCGACGCTCAAAACCCAATAAGCTATTGACTGTACAGCGGTTACCGCGCTGCGGTGAGCTGAGGACTTGATGCGAATCGCGTCCGGCAGGAGACAGCGGCGTGTCTGCCGTTCACAGCGTGCGGACGGCGGAGAATTCAGATCGTTCAATTATCGCGCAGCTTCTTCAAAACGCGTGAATTGATGCAAAAACACATACTTCAACATGTCCGTAGGGCCGTTGCGCTGTTTCGCGATATTCAATTCCGTCTCGCCGCGTTCCTCTGGTGTTACCCCTTCCTTAAACATTTTGGGCCGGTGAATAAACATCACCACGTCGGCATCCTGCTCGATGGCGCCCGAGTCACGCAGGTCTGAAAGACGCGGCCCGCGGTCATCCTTTTCGGGCGCGCGCGTAAGCTGGCTCAACACCACCACCGGGACCTTCAATTCCTTTGCAATCGCTTTCAGACCTCGCGTGATGCTGGCCACTTCTTCATTGCGTGTATTGAAGCGGCCGCGCCCGGTTACGAGTTGCAAGTAATCCACCAGAATGAGCGACAAGCCCTTATCGCGCGCCATCCTGCGGCACTTGGCACCCATCTCCAGCACCGTCGTTCCGCCGGCATCGTCGATCCACAAGGGCACTTCGGCCAATTCCATCAGCGAGCGGGTAATCTTCGAACGGTCGTCCCGTGAAAGATGTCCGGTGCGGAATTTATGCGCATCAATCCGCGCGTGGTCCGAAAGCAAGCGCATCAGCAGCGATTCCTTGGACATTTCCAGGCTAAAGATGGCAACTTGCCGCTGCCCGTGCAGCGCAACGTTCGCAGCGATATTTAATGCGAACGCGGTCTTGCCTACTGAGGGCCGCGCCGCGATCACGATCAATTCCGAAGGTTGCAGGCCGGAGGTCAAATCATCGAGTTGGTGATAGCCCGTCGAAAGCCCGGTGACTCGTTTGCCCTCGTCGAAAAGCTGCGAGATGCGCTCGTAGTTATCGCGCACCAGATCGCCCATACCGATGAGCCCGGCACGCACTCGATCTTCAGCCAGCTCGAAGATCCGCGACTCGGCGCGATCCAGAATCGCATCCGCGTCTTCTTCCGCTTCGAGCGCTTCCTGTTGGATGGCCTGCGTGGTGTGAATCACGCTGCGCAGCAAAGCCTTTTCTTTCACGATGCGCGCGTAGTGCTCGATATTGCTGACGCGCGGCACACCATCCACCAGCGAAGAAAGGTAAGCGGTGCCCCCCACACTTTCGAGCTCGCCCTTGCGCGCCAATTGATCGTTCAAGGTGACGAGGTCGATCGCTTGGTGCCGCTCGCCCAGCTCGATCATTTGCAAGAAGATGCGCCGATGTGGATCGTGAAAAAAATCTTCCGGCTTAATCTTGTCCAAGGCCACATCGAGTTGATGGTTATCCAGCACGATAGCGCCTAGAACAGAACGCTCCGCTTCGATGTTCTGCGGAAGAGGTCTTTCGATCGCGGAAGTGGTAGCCATGGGTGTTCCTGCCGGCAGTTATTTCGCCTTAGTTTCGCCTACACAAGGGCGTCAAGTGCATGTAAAAGTCCGAGCGTGTTGCAAGTTTGGACGGCGCGGGGGTGCAAGCCAAGCCTCAGAACGGAGGAAAAGTTTCCACGCTGTGGATTCAGTGCAAAACGGAGGCCCTCAAAGAAGGGCAATCCAGCTTCGATCGAGAGTGAGAGGCTTATTCCTTCTTTTCCGTCTCGCCTTCGCGCTGAACGATCACCTTGATCTCCGCAGTGACCTCACGGTGCAACTTCACCGGCACTTGGTACTCCCCGATGACCTTGATGGGGTCACCGAGCTGGATTTGCCGCTTATCCACTTCATGCCCCTGGGCCGCGAGCGCTTCTGCCAAATCTGCGGACGTTACGGAACCGAAGAGCTGGTCGTTTTCGCCTGCCTTGCGTACGAGGGTCAGCGTCACCGCATTCAGACCTTCCGCTTGCTTGTGGGAGACATCACGCTCATTTGCCGTTTTCTTCGCCAAAACGGTGCGTATCTTCTCTAGCCGCTTTAAATTGCCCGCCGAAGCGGGCAGAGCCAGCTTACGCGGCAGCAGATAGTTGCGCGCGTAACCTTCCGCGACGGTGACAACCTCGCCGCGCGATCCGAGTTTTTCCACGTCTTCTTGCAAGATGATCTGCATGGTTCTTCTCTCGTTTGGAGTCTGGGAAGCTAGAGTTCTGTCGCAAATGGCAGCAACGCGATATTGCGCGCCCGCTTAATGGCTTCGCAGAGCCAGCGCTGGTGCCGCGAGCAGGTACCCGTCATGCGGCGAGGCAGAATCTTGCCGCGCTCCTGCACGAAGGGCTGCAGCGTCTCCGCTTTCTTGTAATCGATGAAATCGACCTTATCGACGCAGAAGCGGCACACTTTCTTCTTACGGAAATATTGCCGCTTGCCTTTGCGTCCACCTGGCCCGCCTCCGGGCCCGCCGCCTTCGCGAGGTCTCCCATGACCGCCGCCGTGCCCTCCCGGGCGGCCGCCGCCTCCCGGACCTCTTCCCCCGCCTCCGCCGCCATGTGATGGAGCGGGCGATGGTGCCGCTGATGGCGTGGAAGCCTGTAGATTCGCTTGCGGATTTGCTTGTTCCGACATCTAAGCACTCATCCTTTCAACGTAAAAACAATCACAATTTCGTTTAGCTGGCGCTGGCTGCCGGGGCTGATTCCGGCGCGGGCGTTGCTGGCGCCGCGGGCGTTGCAGCCGCAGCAGTCTTACGGGGCTTCCGCGCGAGTCTCTTCTCGCGTATGCCACCGAGCTTCTTCTGCCGTTTCATTTCTTCGTCCAGCCGAACGGTTTGATACTTGATCACCGGCTCGGCCACTTTTAAGCGGCGCTCGAGCTCCTTGATTAGCTCGCCTTGCGTGCTCTTGAGCTGCATGTAGACATAAATGGCTTCGCGATGCTTGCTCACGCGATAGGCCAGGCGTCGCGTGCCCCAATTTTCAGATTTCTCCACCTTGCCGCCGTGCTCGGAAGCCGTATGCTCGAGCATATGGGTCAGCTTGGTGATTTCTTCCTCTGGAGTTGCCGGACGGCAAATAAAGATCAGGTCGTAAAGTCTCTCTTCCATATTTCCTCGATCCTACAGAACGCTTCGTTACGCTAAGATTCCGTATTTTCCGGTGAAGCGTTGCGCCGATTGAACTGGTTCATCGCCTTCGCCGGTCCTTCTTTCAGAATCATTTCCACGGCCTGAGCCGCTAGCTCCACGGTCTCCGCCGCCAACTCCATTTCGCTGCGCCGCATCGGGTGCAACACGTAGGCCGCGAGATCACCCACCGGATGGTCCGGCTGCACGCCCAACCGCACCCGGCAAAATTCTTGCGTGCCCAAAGCGCCGATCACGGACTTCGCGCCATTGTGACCGCCAGCGCTTCCCTCGACTCCCACTCGGACTGTGGCCCAGGGCAACGCCACTTCGTCCCAGAGCACGATCAACTCGTTAGAGCCGATTTCAAGCCGATCGATCAATTCCCGGACGGCCAACCCACTAAGATTCATCATCGTCTGCGGCTTAGCGAGCACAACCTCTTCGCCGCCCAGACTGCCGCGCCCGATGTACGACTTCGCCTCGGGACGCTCGACGCGCACGCCGCTCGCTTCTGCCAAGCGGTCCACCGCCAGAAAGCCCAGATTATGCGGCGTCCAGGCGTATTCGATGCCTGGATTGCCGAGTCCCACGATAAGTCGCATGTGCCCGGCCGTTTGCCCACCTGCGCGTCGCGGCTATTTTTCTTTGGCCTTGGGTTCGGGCTTGCCCTTGGGTTCGGGCTTGCCCTTTGCCTCGGGCTTGCCTTCCGCGGCTTCTTCGCCTTCTTCGGCTTCCTTCTTGCCCTTCTTGATGACCTCGGGCTCGGCCGGCGCGCCTTCGACTGCGGCCGCCTCCGCGGGCTTTTCTTCCTCTTCGCGGAGCGCAACCACGTGAGCGATCACGCGCACTGGATCGGTTACCAGTGTGGCTTTTGCGGGATCGAGCGGAATATCGCCGGCGCGTAGCTGCTTGCCGATCATCATGTCGGTTATATCGACACGAAATTCCTCTGGAATCTCACCCGGCAAGCATTCGATTTCAATCTCACGCGTGACCATTTCAAAAATGCCGCCCTGCAATTTCACGCCTTGCGGTTCGCCAAATGTGTGCACGGGAATCTTTACGCGCATCTTTACGTCCATTGCGACGCGCATCATGTCCACGTGCAGCAAGACGCCGCGCAATGGATCGACCTGCCAGTCCTTGAGCATGGCGTTCGATTCGCCGCCCGGAAGCTTCAATCGGAAGATCGTGTTGTGCCCTGCCTGCGACCGCAAAATGCTGGCCACCTGCTTGGCATTGACGGATACGGCCTCGGCGCCGCCCTTCCCGCCATAAATAACGCCCGGGACTTGCCCTGTGGTCCGCAAACGCCTGGCATTATTCTTGCCGCGGTCCTCGCGATGCGTTGCTTCGATCGTGATATTCGCCATACGTCCTTCCTTACGATAACTTCGCTTAAATCTCTTGAACCGCCGGGCGCTTGCACCGCGCCACAAAAACATCCTTATATAAATAGCTCGCTGATCGACGTTTCTTCGTGAATCGAACGAATGCCGCGAGCTAACAATGCTGCCACGCTGAGCACGCGAATCTTGCCGATTTTTTGTCCCGCCTCGCACAACGGCACCGAATTCGTCACCACCACTTCCTTGATCGCCGATTGCGAGATTCGGTCGACCGCCGGCCCGGAAAGTACGGCATGCGTAGCGGCGGCATATACGCCGGTCGCGCCTTCGGCGAGCAATGCCTCCGCTGTTTTCACGAGCGTTCCGGCGGTGTCGATAATATCGTCTACGATCAGCGCCGTCCTGCCGCGCACGTCGCCGATCAGGTGCATCACTTCCGCCACGTTCATATCCACACGGCGTTTATCCACGATGGCCAGCGGTGCGCCCAATTTCTTGGCAAAGGCCCGAGCGCGTTCGACGCCGCCGGCATCCGGAGAGACCACCGTCAGCTTTGGCATGTCCAACTGCCGGAAATGCTCCACCATCACCGGGGAAGCGTAAACGTGATCGACCGGCACGTTGAAATAGCCCTGAATCTGCGGGGCGTGCAAGTCTAGCAACAGCGCCCGGCTCGCCCCGGCCGTTTCCAACAAATCCGCCACAAGCTTCGCTGAGATCGGCACCCGCGGCTTATCCTTCCGATCCTGCCGCGCGTAGCAGTAATACGGAACCACCGCCGTGATCCGCCAAGCCGATGCGCGCTTGAACGCGTCGATCATCAGCAGCAGTTCCATCAAATGAAAATCTGCCGGCTGCGAGCAAGGCTGCACCACGAAAACATCTGCGCCGCGCACGTTTTCTAGAATCTGAAAATAGATTTCGCCGTCGCTGAACTTCCCCAAAACGGTACGCCCGCGCTGCACGCCTAAATAGCCGCAGATCTCTTCCGCTAAGGGAGAGTTCGCGGTCCCCGAGAAGATCTTAAATTTGTCGTCGGCTACGGGAACGAGTTCCCGCGCTTCCCCGGCCACACTGGGCACGGCAATATTCTCCCCGGGACAAAGTCGAGCAGATAAACGTCTGGTCGCTCGGAAACGCTTGGGCGGCTCGGCGCGCCTGCGCTGGGCTTCGGAACAGTGCGAACACCGCCGAACCGCTACCCGCCAGCGAGGCTTCCGCGGCCCCGGCTCGGAGCAGATTCCGCTTGATATTTCTCAGGCGTGAATGGCGCGGGAAAACGGCAGCCTCAAAATCATTCCAGGTGCCGCTTTCCTGCGAGCTCCAGCAAAGGGCGCAGAAAGAAGATAGTGTAGAAGCGGCGCCGGACTTTGTCAATCCGGAGCGCAGCCAGCCGTAGGCATCGGCCGTGCGCACGGCGATGTCGCGCGGCGAAACCACCAGCACAGTTTGGCGCACGCCGTCTGGCAGAGGATAAATCTCATCCCCGCGGCCAATCCCCAGGGCTCGTCCGCCGAACAGAAAAAAGGGCACGTCCGCACCGAGGCTCGATCCGATCTCAATCAACCGATGCGGTGCAATATTTTTCTTGGCCAAATGCGCAAGGCCGGTGAGGGCCGTTGCCGCATCGCTTGATCCTCCGCCGAGACCGCGGCCCACCGGAATGCGCTTTGTGAGGGTTGCGCGCACACCGTGCCGAAGCTGCAATTCCTTTCGCGCCGCGGCTAAAGCGCGATAGACCAGATTATTGCTCGCACCTTCCGCCGCTAATGTCCGATCACCTTGAATTATCAGGTCGATGCGGGGAGTGCGCTGGATTTCCAGCTCCAGCGTATCGCGTAGTGAGATTGCCTGAAAAACCGTGCGTAGTTCGTGATACCCATCGGGACGTGCACCGAGCACATGTAGGCGCAGATTAATTTTCGCGAAAGCGGGGAAACTGGCGCTGGGCATCGCAGGCTTGCTAACGGAGGGCGGAGGGGCCGTTTGTTTTCTTCGCTTCCGCCACGTGCCGCTTTGCCGTGGAAAGCTTTGCTTCCAGGGCGGCTACTTTTTCCGGATCATTTTCGGCCGGCAGCACGTGGCGCCATTGCTCGAGCGCCCGCTGCCACTGGGTGACAGCCAAATCGACCTTTCCGCTCTTAAAGTAGACATCCCCCAGATGTTCGAGGATCGTGGGATCGTCGCGCTCGCGTTCGGCGGCCTTTCGTAGCGCCTCTTCAGCCTCCGGCAGCCGCTCCTGTTTGTAATAGGCCCAGCCAAGGCTATCTAGATAAGCGCCGTTTTGCGGATCTTCTGCCAGAGCGCGCTTCACCAACTCCGTCGCTTCGCCTAATCGCACTCCCCGATCCGCCAGCATGTAGCCGTAATAGTTGAGCGTCGCGGCATTGCGCGGATTCAGCGCCAGCACTTGTTTGAATTCACTCTCGGCCTGATCGTACTTCTTTTCGCGTTCGAAAAGCCCGCCAAGCATGAAATCGACCATTTCCTTATCGGAGCCGCGCGTAGCCACTTGCCCCGCTTGCGCCAGAACGCTTTCCGCGTCCGTATAGCGATGGCTTTGTTCGAAGACTTGGGATAGATCGAGATCGATTTCCAAGTCCTGCGGCGTGTGCGTCAGCATCTCCCGCAACTGCGCCGCGGCGGCATCGGCATCCCCTTTGTCCCCCAGCAACAGTGCCCGCGTGATGCGCAGGTCGTGATCCTGCGGAAACTTTGCAATGGCCTTATCCGCGGCTTCGAGCGCGTGCGGCAGATCACGATCCGCGCGATATGTATCGATGATCATCACATCCGCGCGCTGTTCTTCTTCGTCGCCGAGCGTGGCCAGATCGGCGAAAGTATTCAGAGCGGCGGCGTTATTCCCGGCTTCCCGATACACGCGCCCGAGCTGTTCGTAGAGAATCGCCAGTGTGCGGCGGTTCGATGGCGCAGGTTCCGTCCCGGATTTAACGGAGGTTACCGCACTTGATAGCAAACGGATTGCGTCGTCATAGCGGCCTTGGGCTTCGTAAATCATGGCCTCGCTGTAAGTGACTTCCAGGTTGCCAGGGGCGCGTTCCTTCGCCTGCGCGATGGCCTGCTCGGCATCGTCCAGTTTGTGCAACTGGCGGTCAATTTCCGCAATACGCAGATAGTTATCGGGATCGTCGGGGTCCAATGCCGAAAGACCCCTGTACTGCTCCAGCGCCTGCGGCAGTTTTTCTTCCGCCATCAGCACTTGCGCTAGACCGCGATGATGGCTGGGTTCATCAGGCTCAATTCCGATCGCTTGCCGGTAGACCGCTTCAGCCTTCACCGGCTGATGAAGTTGCGAATACGCATCGCCCAAAAGATCGAGCAAACCCGCTTTGGGATCGGATTTCGTGGCGTCCTCGAGCAGTTTGATGGCGTCCTCGCCGCGCCCTTGGTCCAAATCGAGCTGTGCTAATTGCTCCACCGCCGCAGGATCCGTGGGATTCTGGGCCAGAATTCCGCTGAGCACATCCGCAGCCTTTTGGTTGTCACCGCGCACCCGATAGAGACGAGCCAGCCAGATTGCGGAATCCTTGTCGCTTGGATCGAGACGGCGAATCGCCTCTAATTGCTCGATCGCGCGTGTGGCCGTCTCTTTCTGCGCCGACGCGCCGCTTAAATCTCCCAGCGTGCGCAGATAGATTCGTACCAGCAGCCTCCGCGCCGGCAAATTATTGGGGTCTTTTTGGAGGATTCCCTGCGCTTCCAACACGGCGTCCCGGGTTCGCTGCGCCTGGTAATACATCTCGGCCAGATGCTCCGCGATCAGTTGCGAACTAGGATCAAGCTCGTAAGCCTTCTTGTAGAACTCAATGGCGGCGTTCGCAAATTCGCTGCGGCTCGTGCCGAGATAGTAGACCTCGTTCAAATGGCCCATGGTGTAGTTGTAGTAGGCTTCCGCTCGTTTTGCAGCGTCGGGCTGCGAATAACCGGAGGCGTCGGAAGCACTTGAAGGCGCAGCCGCATCCTGCGCCGCCGCCGGGTGTTGCAGAACGCCAAGAGCCACCACCATCACAAGCACCGGCGCCAATACGCTGACACGAGGGAATTTCATAGCTCTTTAATAATTATCCTACGCGGTTAGCCCAGGGGTCAATGAAAGACGCTGCCGACTCTCTGCCGGCCTTCGCTAATTGATAAACGCAGCGTTTCCAAGAGCTTGCTTCTGTTTAGGCGGTTATTCCAGGCTCGCCGGCCCGGGAGCGCTCCCCTTCAATAAAACCCAATGCTCGCCTCCGCGATCTCTGGTATTTGAGGGTGATCACGCCTGTGGCACAGCCCTGGTTTTCAATCAACCCGAAATCGCGTTGCCGATGCCCATACCAAGAATCAATTCGCGCATGGGTGAATTATATGCCGTGTGAATACCTTGGAAAAAAGCCGGTGCGTAAATGCTACTTATCGCCCTTCTTCTTGTCGACTCGTAGGATCAAAACGACATCTTTGCGGTCGTCGTAACGCGAAATCTTGCGCGTTGCCGAGGTCTGGTCGGCCGTTTCTGCGTGAATCTCGTAGTCTGCATTGGGATCGAGCCCGCTAAACCGATATTGCCCTTCATCGTCGCTGATGTAGCTGCGCACAATTTGTGTGGCCAGACTCTTCAAATAGACTACGCCACCCTTGATTTGATTCCCTTGCTGATCTACGACCTGGCCATGCACGGTGCGCGCGTCCGTCACTTGGCCACAAACGCCATGCGCAAGCCCAAACAGTACAACCAGCGCCGCCAGTACGAGCAATGTGCGCTTCATTTCCGTTTGCCCGGTTCTTCCGCCATGTGAAATACGAGGTCCTGCCGGCCGGTTTGCGCCGTCACGGTTTGCTGTTGTGTGACAAAGCCTTTCGCTTTTATCTCGATCACGTAATCGGAACCGGGAGGCACCCGAATCGCGAACTCCCCGCGCCGATCCGAAGTCGCCTCCCACTTTGGCTTTTTGTCAGTGGCGCGGCGAACATGCACGTCTGCCCCCGTGAACAAGTGTCCGTCTGCCGTGAAGACATTCCCGTAAAGGATGCAATCTGTATAGCTCGGTTTCTGTTGTGCGTGCGTCGTGGAGATCACGCCGACAGTAAAAAACTGCAGACCGATTAGCGCCATCACGGTTAAAGCCGCTCTCCATTCCCGCGGCCGCCAGCCGGCGCTATCGCTGAAGGTGTCACGAAGAAACACCCCGCCCGTCGCGAAGGCTGTCACGATCCTATTCGTAATCTTCCTCTTCGTCTTCGCCGTGGTCTAGCTCACCTTCGTCCCCTTCTTCGTCATCTTTGTCTTCATCATCCCCATCCTCTTCCTCGTCATCTTCATCATCGTCATCACCTTCCGAGATGACGTTGAGTTTGACCGGATGGGTCTGTATGACCTCAAGCTCTGCCTCGCACTCGGGGCAGGTCAAAATCTCGCCTTCCTCGACTTCCTCTTCATCCGCATCAATTTCGGTACCGCATTCAGGACACCGAACCACGTTGCTGCCTCCTTCGGGAATCGAACTACCGCGATTCGCAGTATTATATAACGCACTCTCACGGCAAAAGGAAAACAGTCGTTACGCTTTCAATCCGGGGGCACACTAGGGTGAAGAGCAGGCGCCAATACCCAGAATTGCCGATGGTAGGGGTTGGAGGCGTCGTTATTCGAAAAAATCGGGCGCTTTTGATCCGCCGCGGTACCGAGCCCCTGAAAGGCGAATGGTCCATCCCCGGTGGGTTGCTGGAGCTCGGCGAAACGATCGCGGAGGGCGTGAAACGAGAGTTGCTGGAAGAAACCGGCCTCGAAGTCAGAGTCATAGAGCTAATTGAAGTGTTTGAGCGAATCTTCCCCGCTCCTCCGCCCGAGGTTTCCGAAACCTCCATCGCGCGGGCGGGAACTCATTTTGGCCAACCGGCTGTGGAAGTCCCGGCTGTGGTCCCTGCCCAAACCGAGCCCGTTAACGCCCTCCACCAGGGACCTCTCTACCACTTCGTGATTCTGGATTATCTCTGCGAGGCGCTCGATGGGGAGCCTCATGCAGGGGGTGATGTTACGGATGTGGCCTTCGCCACCGAAGAGGAACTGGAACGTTTTTGCCTAACTCCCACGGCAACTCGTGTCGTGCGGACAGCCTTTACGCTCGCCCGCGCCAGATCGAATGCGTGATTCCGGCCGCTCTGGGCTTTTACTGTGGCGCTACAATCGTCTGCTGGAGGCCTTTAAAATTTCGATGTTGCCGTTGCTGTTGGTGAGTTGCAAGGGACAGCCACCCCCGCCAATTCGGCCGCTGAGCGAATCTCCACCCAGGACGCCGGAGGCGGTTACGTCCACATCACTCGACACCTTGCCGAACGAGGTGTGCGACCTTAAGTCATAGCCTGCGCCATCCGGAAGCGCAACGCGAACGGGCGCGAATGAAGAGCGCAGGTTAATCGCGTTGCACGCCCCGGAGCCATTTTTTGCCTGCACGCCCGAGACATCCACCGATCCGTTCTGGTCGTCTACGTCTACGCGGCCGTCCACAGCACTCAAATTGACCGACCCAAAGGAAGTTCGAATGCTCGCGGCGCCGTGGACGGTCACGGCCTTCACACTGCCGTTCGAATCCTCCACGGACAGCGAGCCATTGATGCGTTCGGCGCGAACCAGCCCAAATGTAGTCTTAATGTAGGTTTCCCCGCCGGCATCCAGTACGGCAACCCCGGCGTTGCCGGTGACGACACGCACGCCGCGACGTACGCCCGAAATTTCCACTTTGCCAAAGGAACCTTCCGCCTGCACCGCCCCCTCGATTTGCGAGATTTCCATCGGGGAATTGGTGGCGTTGATGTTGAGATCGCCGTGAATTCCAGAGGCTTCCACTCCGCCAAACGAACTACGTACTTGCAGCGGACCGCGAATATCGCGCGCCGACACTTTGCCGTTGTTGTCCTCGATATCCAGCGGTCCGCCGATGTCGTGCACGTCCACACTGGCAAAGCTCGTGTGAATGGAGCCGCCCTCACCCGCGCCGCTTCCGGAAACGCTGCCATTTGACGATCGGCAGGTCAACTTTCCGTGAACGCTTGAAAAGGAAAGTGACGCAAATGACGTCTGCAAATCCGCCGCGCCGCTGACGTTGCGAACATCCACAGCGCCGTTGGCATTGCGCACTGTAAGGTCGCCCGTGATATCGGAAACCGTCACCGAGCCGAACGAATTGTTGATGCTCGAAGGCCCCATGGCTTGGTGCAGTTCCACGGTACCATTGCTGTTGGTGATCGAAGCGGTGCGGGTAATTCCGCTCGCGTTCACGCTGCCAAACCGGTCATTCACCGTGAGTGATCCGCGAATCTGCGAGACTTGCACCGAGCCGTTGTTCGTGCCGACGTCTGCGTTGCCGTCATTGTTGGCTAACTCGATCCCGCCAAACGAATCGCGCAGAAGTTGATTCCCCGCGCCGTCATGCACGGTTACGGTTCCTTGCTTGTTATCTATATCCGTCGCAGCCTTCAGGCCGAATACGGTGACGCTGCCGAAACTGTTACGCACAGTCAGCGGCGCGCTTTCCGGCATTTCAATTTCATAGTCGACTGAAAAGGAGATGTTCCGCCGGTTCCAGAACGAATTGTTCTGCTCCGGATACTCGGTGCGTACCAGAACACCCGCCGTAGAAGACTCCAGGCGAATCTGGACCTGGTTCGCGAAGCTCTCGGCATCCTCCTGCGACGAAGCGGCCACGCGAATGTTCGCACTCACATGCACATCGCTCGATGAATGTGTCCGCACCGTAATGCTGCCGAGGCGATGTTCGATGCGAAGAGATTGCCCGGAGGGCAGTGGCACCGTCTTATCAAACGTGTGTTTTACCTCTTGCTGCGGTCCGCTCGGCTGCGGCGTCCGCGCCGGAGCCGCTGCCGCGCTCATCAAGAGCAGCATGGCCGCGCTAAACGTATATATTCCTGATCGGTTCACGTCATTCTCCCTGCAGCACGTCTTGCAGCGTGCGTTCTTTTTCCTGATAAAAGCCAAGCAACTGCCGCCGCAAGTAGGCATTCGCCTGATTTTGTGCGAGGTTTGTACGGCAATCCGCGATCGCCGCATTTAATAACTCTAGCTTTTCGCGATAGTTCATCATCAGCGGAGTCGCAGCGCTATCAAGTTTCGGCTGCGCCAGCGCGGCCAATTTATCGATGGATTGCTCGTAGGCCTGCTGCGCTTTTTCCACGTCGCGCACGGCCTGGTCCGTCAGGAGGTGCTGGTTATCCGGCGCGATGCGCGCAGCCCGGTGCAGCATCAGCCAGCCGCTCATACCCGAAATCATCAGCAACAAGGCCGCTGCCAGAGCCAGTTGCCAACGCACCAACGGAATCCCACCCGGCATCGCAAACCAGGTTCGCCAAGTCTTGGGCTTCGCCGCCTCTTCCTTCAGACCTTGCGCGATCCGGGGCCACAGCGTGGGACTGGACCACTCCTTCTTCATCTCCTGCGCGGCTACGGAGATTTCGCGCCACACGAGCAGCTCCTGTTCGCACGCAGTACAACTCTTGGCGTGAACCTCAAGCGCCGCCATCAGCTCGGGCGATTCTTCTCGAAGCGCCTCTTCGAGATCCCTGCATTGAAATGTTCTTTGGCTCGCCATCATGTCCCTCATGCGTCGCGGCCGCCTGCCACCGCGCTCGCTCCGCCCCGCTCTGTCAACATGTCGCGCAACTTTCGCTTCGCCTGATATAGCGCGTTTTTTGATGCCATTTCCGAGACGCCCAAAATGTTGCCGATCTCCGAGTGCTTGAAGCCTTCTACTTCGTAAAGCAAAAAGACCGAGCGTAAGTGCGGCGTGAGCGCCGCCACGCATTTCTCGAGCGTCAGCCGCAGCGGATGATTGCTGCCCTTCGTTGGCGTCTCGTAGGTCTCGCCTTCTTCCACAAGATCCTGCTCGGACGTTTCCGGATGCCGGATGCGCCGCCGGCGCGCGTCGTAACAGGAATTCAACAAGATGCGATACACCCAGGTGGAAAAGGCCGATTGCCCTTTGAAGTGGTGTATCCCGCGATGCACCTTCAAGAACGTTTCCTGCACGACGTCTTCCGCGTCGTGGGCATTTCCCAGCAGGTTCATCGCGATACTCTTCATGCGTGCGCCTTGCAACTGGTAGAGCCGTTCGTATGCATCCACGGCCCCGCTCCGGCATGCGTCCGCGAGCAGAGAGTCCTCTGCGCGTGCTTCCTCGCGAGAACGCACGAGTGCCGGGTCATCAGGCCTGGACAAACCGAACTCCTGGACGGCGCCTTGCCAGCTCAGTGTACCTTCGAACTGCACCGCCGCTCTCCCATCACTTTCTTTCTCACCTACTTAGACGGCGGGAGGTGGCGAAGTGTCAGGGGCGGGGTAACCCGCTGAATATACAGCGAACAGAAAGCTTTTCCGGTCACGCTTCAGCGCAGCGTCGCGGAGTTGGCGGGATTGAGCGCGAAGAGGACTTTCTTGTGAAAAGGGCTATCTTCATGGCCAATGACGAAAGACGTCACGAAGTCATCGTCCTTAACCAGCAAGCGCGGGTTCGAAATGGTTGCCGGCAAATCGAAGACAAAGTCGGTGACATAGGACTCGCCGGGGCGAAGCGGGGTCAGCAATGGTGTTTTGGCGGAGTCCGGGCCCAGCTCGGCAAGCGCCAGACATGAAGATGGGTATTCACGGCCCGCCCCGTCTACGATCACGGCTCGGTGCGGTGAGGGCATAAGCGGACCGTCTCCGCGCGTCGCGGAAATGGTGGCGGGATCGAACCAAGTTTGCAAACGGACGATGTAAAACACGCCGGCGGCATCGAGAGGTGCCGAGGCCGGGCCAAGGGAACGCTGCCGGGTGACGCTCTGGACGGAATAGGCGATGTGGCAGTCCACCTCGCAGAAATACTTATGCTCTCCCATGGCAAGCGTCTGTTCATGGCTGGCCGCCGAAAACGAGAAAAGCAGGACGGCATAGAAAATTACACCGGCGAGTGCGACGGAGGCGCCGATCTTCGCGACGGTATATTTGCGGCTGAAGACGCCAAAAAGAAAAACAATGACCATCAGAAAAAGCCCTGCGCCGGCGCCGAGAAAGGCGAGAACGGCCAGCGGGGCGAACATCGGCATGCGTGCCATGGAGAGTCCTCCTTTGCAGGGGGTTAGCTTGCAACCGCTTCCGGAACGCTTCCGAAGCGGCGGTCGCGGGAACGAAATTCGGCGAGCGCAGCGGCGAAATCCTGGGCGGTAAACTCCGGCCACATTTTTCGCGTGAAGTAGAGTTCCGCGTAAGCGCATTCCCACAGAAGAAAATCGCTGAGGCGTTGCTCGCCGCCGGTGCGAATCAGGAAATCCAGCTCGGGCACGCCTCCGTGGCTGACTTCGCCCAATACTTCCTCGAAGGATTCGCGCGATACGCGCGTGGCCTTGTAGAAGCGGCATGCGGCGCGGAAGATCGCTTCGCGGGCGGAATAATCCACGGCCAGACGCAAATGGAATCGGCTGCCCGCAGCCGTGGCGGTTTCGGCAGCTTCGATGGTCTGGCGCAGGACCGCCGGCAAACGATCGCGGCGCCCAATCACGGAAATACGAATGTCGTGTCGCGCGCAATGCGCCGCTTCCTTCTCCAGGTAATCGTGGAGCAGGCGCATCAGAGCGGCGACTTCCCGCGTGGGCCGCCGCCAGTTGTCAGAAGAGAAAGCGTGCAGCGTAAGCGTGGCAACGCCCAACTCGACCGCGGCCTGCACAATGGCGCGTACATTTTCCGCGCCGCGCTGGTGGCCGCTCGAACGGGGCTCGCCGCGGCGGAGCGCCCAGCGGCCATTGCCATCCATCATGATGGCAACATGCAAGGGACAAGAGGTCATCGGGCTCATGGCATTTCCTTAAGGCTGCTTGCTAACTGCAAATTACTTTCTATTACAAAGTCACTACGCAAAAAAATTTGCTATGCCTCTTAGCGGTCGCGCATGGAACGAATCAAAGCTTCCATATGGTCCAGATAACGCTCGAGAGCCTTCCGCCCGGACGCGGTGAGATGAAACTCGGTCTTCGGCAGACGTCCGTCGAATGACTTGGAACACGTAATATAAGCCGCTTCCTCAAGCTTGCGGGCATGCACGCTCAGATTGCCGTCCGTCGTTTTGAGCAGAGCCTTGAGTTGATTGAACGTCAACGAATCGTTCACCGCCAGCGCGCTCACGATTCCCAGCCGCATGCGCTCATGGATCAACCGATCCAGATCGGGCGCGACGGCTTCCGGGTGGGCGCGGCTGATTTTCAGAGCTTCCGCGGAGTTGCTGCGGCCTCTAGCCGTTCGATCCTGCGCCAGTGAACTTGATTTTGCCACAGCCGAACCTTTCAGCCTCCGTATCGCAAAGCGATCATCACGCCGAATACAATCTGCAGACCGCCAAAGCCCGCGCCCATCCAAATATTTCCCCAATTCGCTGGCGTGAACAGCGCCACGGTCCCGATTACCATCAAGCAGAGTCCCATCACGGGAACCACGCGCACGGAGAATGCTCCGCCCGTTACCACTGCCGCGCCATACAGAAGAAGCCACGTGCCCGGTAGCGCGGAGAAAAGTCCAGCATGCACCAGAATCACCGTTATCAGGGCGCCGACCACCAGCGGGGGCAGAAAACTCAGAACGAACTTCTGGCCGGGGGCGGAAAAAACTTTACTTTTCGAAGCGCGTGCTTTTCGAACGGTGGCGCCGGAAGCAATGGCCACGGCCAGGGCCAGTTCTACAAGCCATACCGTCAACCAACGCAACGGCAACACCTGCTCCGCCGCGATTACGGCCGCCGCCAATGCCGTTAACCCCATACCCACGCCGCCCCAGCCGGGCACGGCTGTAAAGCGGCCCGCGCTTTCCATGGTCTCGCGGATGAAGCGAAGGTTATCGGCCGCGCGAACTTCGAGCCGTACAGGTTCGACGGCAACCGAGGAGGAACGTGCCCGCATAGGATTCAGCATACGCGTTTTTCAATTCCTGTCAAGTACTTTGCGCGGTAAAGCTAACGCCTTTTCCCCCCTGTCGGATATCTTCCCATCAGCGCATTCCAGCGGATCCACCATACCTCCGCAAACATCCTCAGGCTGTCCCGTGCCATTGCTACTCTTGTCCGCGGATCATGCGCCCATCGGACGGGGACCTCCGCAACGGTGAGTCCGTGGCGCAGCGCGAGAAAGAGCAGTTCGGGATCGAAACCGAAGCGATCCACTCGCTGCTGCTCGAACACAATGCGGGCACGCTCCCGATAAAAAGCCTTGAAGCCGCATTGCGTATCGGCAAAGGGCAGCCAAAGCACCAGGCGTACGATGTAATTGAAGACGATTCCTGCGAATTCCCGGAAGGGCGATTCATGCACCGCGATCAACTTTCGATTCAAGGCCCGTGACCCGATTGCAAAATCGTGCGTCTGGAGGGCGGCGAGCAGTTTGTCAGCTTCCTCGATGGGAGCAGAAAGGTCGGCGTCCGTGAAGAGTACAATGTCGCCGCGAGCCTCGAGCGTGCCGTGCCGGACGCTGTATCCTTTCCCGCAATTCCCAGGATTCGCCACAAGCTTTAACTCCGGCCACGGGAGCTGCCACTCGGTGACCAGACGCGCGGTGGCATCGGTCGATCCGTCGTCCACAACGATCACTTCCGCCGACAGCTTTCGATAGTCCAGCCAGCTTTGAATTCTCTTGAGCGTGCGGGGCAGCCGCGCCTCTTCGTTGTATGCTGGGATCACGATCGAGAGCTGCGGGCAGGGTAAAGTCATATTCTGCCCTTCAGCCCCCAAAGCCATATCGGCCCATAAGCGGCACAAAGCGGCAGTAAGCTACGACTCGAGAACTGATTGTCCCGTTCGTCTTCGTGGCCAGAACCAATTCCTGATTTTCGCCTTCGCCTACGGGAACAACCAAGCGTCCGCCTTCGGCGAGTTGCTCCGCCAGCGGCGCAGGCACTTTCGGCGCTGCGGCGGCCACGGCAATGGCATCAAACGGTGCACCGGAAGGAAACCCAGCTGATCCATCTCCAATTTCCACAAACACATTCCGATAGCCCAGACCATCAAGCCTTTGCCGGGCGCCTTCAGCCAACATTGGATATTTCTCGACGGTATAAACCCTCGCAGCAAGCAACGACAACACCGCCGCCGAATAACCCGACCCCGTGCCCACTTCAAGAACGGTTTCCGTGCCGCGGAGTTCCAACACCGCCGCCATAGCCGCAACCATGAAGGGCTGTGAAATGGTCTGCCCTTCACCGATTTCAATAGGGTGATCGGCGTAAGCGAAATCGATGCGTTCGGGTGGCACAAAAAGATGGCGCGGCACGGTGCGCATCGCTTCCAGCACTCGTTCAGAACTGATCCCTCGCGCTCGAATTTGTTCTTCCACCATCACGCGCCGAAGAGCGCTAAGCCTTTCATCCTCCGGACTGCCATCGACAGGAATCGCGCTCTCCTTCACACCTGCTGCCCGTTGGATGCGCGGGCTCACTGGCGCGATTTTGAGGTGAGTTCGCTCAATAGCTCCTTCACGGCCGCGTCGAGCTGCGAATCCTTTCCCGCGTAAGTCTCTCCAAACGGACGGACCACCTCGATATCCACGGGGCGCGGGTGAAGTTCCATGTCGGAGCCGTCATGGCCCTGCACGCGGATAAATGGGATGCGCAGGCTTGATCCATCGACGAGAGAAACGTTTGAGGTGTAGATGATCCATCCCGCGGTGGGCTCACCAACCACCTTTCCCAGATGCAGCGTGCGATAGCCTTCGGTGAAGTCCTCCGCATCGGAAAGCGAAGCTTCATTGGTGACCAGGATGGTCGGGTGCTCTAGTACCCGTTGTCCAAGCAATGTACGCGCCGGAGCGGACGGCAAACCTCGGGTCGTCATCGTCAGATAGCTTTGCCGCGCGAGCACATCAATGGCATAGACATTGACGAAACCGCCGTTGTTGTTGCGCACATCCACCACCACACCTTCGTAGCTCTGGTTTTGCGCGTCGAGATCGAGAAAAAGTCTCTCGAGCGATTCTTGAGACATATCCAGCATGTGCACGTAGCCCAGCCGGCCGTTGCTGGTTTTCGCCACGTAGCCTCGATTTCGTTCCACCCAATCGCGGTAAAGCAATGCCGCATCGGTAGCGCGGCTAATCGTCTCCACAGCAACCGTATGTTTTCCAGCGCCTTCCGCCGATGACGCGATTTCCAGTTCTACACGGCGATCCACCTTGTTTTCGAGCAGCTCATCCAGGTTACTCTGCTTCCCAATGGGAGCGCCGTCCACGGCGAGAAGGAAATCCCCTACTTTGATTTCCTTGGTAAGGTCCACAGGACCCAATGGAATAATTTCGCTGATGCGGAGCTTGGCGGTGCGATCGTACTCGGCGGGATCGAACATTACCCCCAGGCGCCCCGTCGCGAATCTCGGCCCGCCCGCCCCGCCGGCGCCGATCCCGGAGTGGGAGGAGTTCATATCGCCGATCATCAGAGAGATCACGCGACGCATCTCGTCAGGCGTCGCCGATCCTGCCACGTACGGTTCATATTTCGCACGCTCGGCCGGCCAGTCGAGTCCATTCATTTTCGGATTGAAATAATTGTCACCGAGATAGGACCAGGCTTCGTGAAACACCTCCATCTTCTCGCGAGAAAAATCAACCTCCATCTCTGCCGTGATCGCCAGCGGTTTCGATTGATGTGACTCCACATTGGCGATTTCCACGCGGCCTTGGTGCAGGTAATAGACATCTTTACCATCCGGTGAGAATTGCGCGCCGCGTTTGCCACCCGGCGTGGAGGTGAGTTGCCGCGCCACTGCCGGTTCCTTAGCCAACTCATCGAGTGAATAGAGGTATAAGTTCTGCTGGCCGGCGACAGTGGCCGTCACGAGGAGCAACTTTCCGTCTGGACTGATGCTCAGCGAACCGACGCTCAGCCCGATCGGCAGGAAGCTCAGTCGCCTTCGAATGTCGTCCCATACGATTTGAACGGGCTTGGGCTCCTTCTTCTTGCCGTTAGTATCGGCTGCGGTAGGTTCGGGCTTCGCCGGCGCGGGAGTCGTTAATGGCGCCGGAGCAGGCTCGGTTTGGCGTGGGGATGACGGCATGGTACGCGGCGTCTCTTCGCGGAAAAGATCGCGAAACTCGTCTTCGCGAAAGCGTGGCGCATGCGGCACCAGGTCGACGCGTGCCACCTGGACTTCCTCGGTGCGTTGGCTCGTGTTGAAAAGCAGATAGGCGCCGTCCGGGCTCCAGGTCAAATCATCCGAAAATGCGTTCGCCAGGAACGTCGCGGGCTTGGCTTCGGAACTGTTCTCCGCCGCCGGGACAATCATTACATTTCTAAAGTCTTTTTCGCCCACCGACAGGAAAGCGATCCACTTGCTATCTGGCGACCAAATGAAGGGCCGGTTCGATCCCAGCGGCGGCCGGTCTAAGGCGCCAGTCGCAAGCATGCGCTCCTTCTGGCCACCCGCATCCATTACCATCAACTTTTTCGCTTCACGCAGGAAGGCAATCTGTTTGCCGTCCGGAGAAAACTGCGGTTGCGTGTCGGCGTCGGTGCCCTTGGTGAGCTGCTTTTCCTCGCGTGACGCGAAATCATAGAGGAATAAGTTTGGCCTGCCATCCCGGTCCGAAACGTACACGAGGTGGCGGCTGTCGGGCGACCAGTTCAGCTCATCTTCCTTGCCGTTGCTCGTGGTGACGTGAGCGGCATCACCCCCATCCTTTGCCGAGGCGGCAAAGATCTGCCCGTGTACCGCGAATGCGACCTTTTTCCCATCGGGCGAGAGTTGCAGCTCCTCAAATCCGTTGGTCAGGCTGCGGTGCTCGACGCCAGCGCCGGACGGCGCCCCACGCAGCGTAATAGCGACCTTGTGCGCCTCACCCGACGAAGCATCCAGCTTCCAGATCCCGAAGTCGCGTTCGAAAACGATTGTGCGGCCATCACTCGAAATCGCCGGCCACAAAACCCGGCCGTCGCGAAAGTGTGTAATTTCCTTCGGGGGGCTGGACCGAGGCTTGCTCCAGATATTTTCAGCGCCGCTGCGGTCGGACATGTAGTACAGCGTTTTGCCGTCTGCGCCCCACATCGGCCAAAGCTCCTTGGCCTGTCCGTCCGTGACGCTCTCATATTTCGGCGGCGCGCCTGTATGGCACAGTACGATCTGGCTTTCATCCAGATGGCTATGCCCGCGGCGCCACCATTGGCTTGAGGCTATGCCGCGATCGTTGATCGCGATGGTCTCGCCGTCGGGAGCGGGCGCGGCAAAAAACTCATTCACGTAGCGGTCAGCACACACGGGCATGGGCGTTCCGCCGTCGGCGCTGATGCGATAAATGTCATTCTGGCCGGAAATATCGTGGCTCGCGGTGGAGAAATAAATCCAGCGGCCATCGTGCGACCACGCACTGAGTTGATCGGGCGCATCGTCAAAGGTAAGCCGTCGCACCTGGCCCGTTGCAAAATCGAAGATGTAAATGTCGCCATTGCCCGTCCGCGTGGAAACAAACGCAAGCGTCTTTCCGTCCGGCGAATAGACGGGTCGCGACTCCGTGGCGGGATCGGAAATCAGTAGGTGCGCCACTCCTCCTGCAGCGGGCACCGTCCAAATATCACCCCCGGAAACAAATGCAATTTCGGAACCATCTGGGGAAACGCCCGGATCGTAAAGCGGCGCTATTCCGGTCGGTGCCGGCTCGTTCGAAACGCGCTGCGCGCCGCGAAATACTTGCGAACTTACAAAAAACAAGACGGTACAAATGACCATAGAGACAATGAGTTTTGCTCGGTTGCGCATGACCCCTCGTTGCGGCCTTCCGGCCGGTAGGAAACCGTTTGGAAATGATTCCGTGCGAAGAACGCTGCGGGATTATAGCACCGGCTCGGCGATGCGCGGGGCGCGCTCCCGGCGTTTGGCGGTGCGGATGCGGCCACGATTCCAGCCACGTATTGCAAGGATTTGCTCGATCTGCTCGAGCGCGAAATCGATTTCCTCGTCCCGATTGTAGAAATGAGGCGAAAGCCGAATTCCGCCCCCGGGACGGAAGTCCACGAGAATCTCCCGCGCGATCAACTCCGCCGTAACTTCCCGGGCGTGCGGGCAATCGATTGACACCGTGCCTCCACGCTCGGCAGTCTCGCGAGGCGAATTCACGCGCCATCCACGCGCCTCGGCGCCCGCGATCAGCCTCTCGGTCTGCCGCACCGATTTCTTGCGGATTGCGTCCACGCCGACGGCCGCGATAATTTCAAGCCCGGGCTGGCAAGCGTAGAGCGCCGGAATCGGTGGTGTGCCGTTCAGGAAACGAAATGAATCCGGCCGCCGGTCCACGGCGGCTGCGCGAAATTCGAAGGGTCGCCGGTCCGCCATCCATCCCGTGAACGCCGGCTTGAGTTTCTTGCGGAGATCGGCCCGAACGTAGAGATACCCTACGCCAGGCCCGCCGCACAGCCATTTCAAGACGCCACCCGTCGCGAAATCAGTGTCGAGCGCGCGCACATCCACCGGCATCGTCCCCGCCGCTTGAAACAGATCCAGTATTACAAGCGCCCCCACTTCATGCGCGCGCTGGATGATGCGCTTGATCTCCACAATCGTAGCGCTGCGAAAGAGCACCAACGAGATCGGCACCAGCAGGGTCCGTTCGTCGATCGCCTGCAAAAATTTGTCCATCGGAATCCGCAACGGATTTCCGGAGCGAACGATTTCAACGCGTGCGCCGTTGCGGCGTTGTTCCAGATAAAAATAGATCGTCGAGGGAAATTCCAGATCGGACATCACGATCTTGTTGCGGCGGCCACGCAAATTGAAGCAAGAGGCCAGGATCGCCTGGATGATCGTCACATTCTGGTGCAGCGAAATTTCACCCGGCCGCGCGCCGATCAGCCGGCCAACGCGGTCCCCCGTCTCCACCGCCATTTCCCACCAACCCTCGTGCCAGGCGCGCACGCCGCGAGTGGCCCAAACATCCGCGTATTGGCGCAAGCGGTCTTGCACCGCACGAGGCATGGCCCCGAGCGAATTGCTGATCAGGTAGGTAGTCTTCGCGAGGATGGGAAATCCCTCACGCCAGCGGAGCAGTTCGTCCATCAAAAGCTCCCTCGCACCTATTTAAATCGCTTTTTGAATTCAACTGCCAAAGAGAACGTACCGTTCAGGTCGCGCAAAGCGACGATACTGATATCTGGCCGGACATTGTACTCGATCTGAATCACTTGTTCGGAAGACCCGGTAACGTTACTGCTGTAGGTGATGGTCAAGTTATGCGAGACCTGCTGCTGCACCGTGACGCGCGTGGCCGCACTCTGCTCGGTTCCGGTGCCCGCCACTAAAAATGGGTCCACGCGGAAGCTGCTGATCCCAAAGAATTTCTGCATGCGCCCGCCCAGTTGGCTTGAAACCGCTTCGGAGAGCAGCGTCGTGGCGCCCATCTGTGGAGATTGCGCTGCGGTTCCACCCAGATATTGCGTGGATTCGGTCGCCTGTCCGAGCGCTAGCAGGTTGACGATGTCGCTGGTCGGCAGCGGCGGGTCGGAGCGGTAACTCAGGGTCAGCCGGCTCGCCGGCCCTGAAAGATCGAGCGTTACCTCATATTGCGAAATCGTCGTAGTTGCTTGGATGTTCAGCACTGGGTCGAGACGAAACGGATTCGAAAAATCGATGTCGCCGCGCGTTACCGTATAGCGATTCCCCGAAAACATGAGCTCGCCATTTCGCAGCGCGATGTGCCCCAGCAGGACCGGATTTTCCCACGTGCCGCGCACGCGAAGATTCGCTTCGCTATCGAAACGCGCCCCGTTCCACTCCACGCGTGCATCTGGAGCAGAAGCCGCCTGGATGTCAAACCGCAACTCTCTCAGAAAAGGTGAAGAAGTGCTCGGCGCGCGCACCGGCGCATTCGATCCGCCAATCAGCGTGACTAGGTCAAATCCTTGGGACATCAGCACGCGATCCACGGTCACGTTCCCGGAGATCTGTCCCGATTGCAGATTGCCGGAGAAACGCAGCGTCCCATTGGCCAGCCAGCTCATCCCCTCGGGATAGCGGATGCGCACGCTGGTCGCGCGTGCATTGATGTCATAGCGCATCGCATTGAAACCTTCCCCGTAACTGAGCGATCCGGAAAGTTGCATTTGACCGCCGCCCGTTTCCGCCCGCACATTGTCGAAAAGCAGCCGGTTCGTATCAAAGATAAATATGCCGCTGACCTTGCTAAGGCCGGCCGGAAATTCGTCGTACGTTACCGACACGCTCTGCACCTCAAAGCGCCCGTTGATATGTGGCGTATCCAGCGTGCCTTCGATGTCCGCGTTCACGTTTGCCGAGCCGCGCGCATCCAGTGCGTTGATAAACCCGCCCAGCAGTTGCAGGTTCACGGTGCCCAAGATATTCAAACTGACATTTCGATCGCCCGCAAAACGCGCCAAACCGGTGATTTTGAAATCCGAGCCGGTACCGCGCAGGTTCGCCTGCTCGACGTGTACCTCGTTGCGGCGATAGGCGATCCGTACCGGTCCGTTGTTTTCCAGTTTTACGTAATCGTAGTCGAAAACCATCCGCGAGAAATCGGTCTCTACGGTGATGGTATCCGGGCGCAGCAAGTTTCCGGTCAGCTTCAGATGTCCATCTACGCTGCTGTGGCCGGTGAGCGCGTTTAGGTGCAATGCAACTTGGATCAAGGGATCAAGGTCCATCGCGCGGATATTGAGTTCCCCGTTCAAAGGGAGATCACCGGAAAATCCGAGTTCTACGAATCCTTGTAACCGATCCTCCGGCAACGCTGAAGACAGATCGAGGCGCAGCCGTTTTCCATCCGCGTTCACCTTGGCTTCAAAACTTCCAAGCACCTCGCTTCCCGTGCGGAGGTCCACCAAGCGGATCGAGCCTTGCGTGGAGGGCGCGAAAATCGGACCGCTACCGTGCAATTGAAAATTGAGCTGTCCGCCAATCGGAAGCCGCGGCGATTGCAGGCTCCGGATATTCTCCATGGGAATCACGGCGCCGGTAAGGTCGAATCCGATATTCGCGTCAGCAAACCGATACGAAAGATTCCCGGTCACAATTCCCGGTGAGTGTGAGCCGGATAGCGGCGTCAGCCGGACGTCGGCGTTCGTGATGTGTATCTCGCCTTGGTCAAGAGCAAGTTCACCGCGGGCGCGGTCCACTGTCCAACCCCAAGCCGTAACTTGTGCGAGGTCAAATAAACCTGTGAGTTGTGGGTTTGCTCGAGTGCCGCGCATGTGAAACTGTCCGGAAAGTAATCCATGTACCGGATACGACCAGCTAAACATCTCCTGCAAACCCTCGGTCGGGGTCTGCGCCAAATCGGCATCAAACCGCCAATTCGAATCGGGCGCGAAGCTCCACTCGTCCAGTTCCAAAGCCAATTCGATTTGCGCGGAGGAGCCGCCGCGGCTCGCCCTGGCGTGAGCCAGCGTGAAGCCGTCAGGCGAATAGTCAATATCGCCCTCCGCCTCATCCCAAAAGAGCGAGCCGTAGTGCGCGTTATGAACCACAGCGTGCCCATTGAAGGTGGGGCCGGTGATCGGGCCGGAGATTTTTCCCTGCCACGTGGCCGCGCCCGTGATCGTTACGGGCTCCGCGTGTAGTCCGCGAATCCGGTTGATGAAATCGTTCCACGGAAGTAAATCGCTAAAATTTGCGTTCACATTTAGCAATGAATCCACGGAAGCGAGCGCGCCGTCTATATGCAGACGGCTCGTGGACGTATCAATTTCGCTATCTCGAATCGCAACCATGTGTTTTCCGGCTACGTAGTCGTAATTCAAATGCGCTGTGGCAGGAATCATTCCGGGAGCCAGTTGCCCCACGGGCGACCATACAGACGTACCACTCGATTCCAGGTGCTCAAATGCCGCCGTCCAGGTAGTCACGGCATCGACCTGCACGGTTCCATCCCAATGGAGCGGCCTGATAGGAAGGCTTTCGTTATCCACCGCCGCCAGCACCGTAGCCAGATTCATATTTGTCGTGTGGGAATCGGCGCGGAAGACCAAGCCTTTAAAATTCAGGTGCACTTGGCCCGTTACTTCGCCGCCCAGGGCCTGAGCCTCAAAATCCGATACCAGCAGCTCTTTGCGCGCGATCCGGTAGTTCCCGCGGCTGGAAATTCCAGCGCTGTGAAACCATTGGTACTCCATATCGATGTCGCGCGCCATATAGTGGCCCGTGGAAAGCCACTCGCCTCCCCGAAAACTGCCTTCGCCGCCGAAGTCTACTAAGCCGGTGGGCGTTTGTTCCTTGCGGAGCGAGGTTCGGATATCCGCTAGGTCGAGCCACCCTCGATAGCGAAAGGTCGCGCTGGGATGTGCTAAGTCCGGAATATTCGCTTGGACGTCAAAAACCGATCGCGCGACCTTGAAGTGCAGTTGGCTCACTTCGAAAGCGTCTGGCGTGAGCGAGAACTTCAGCAAGAGGTCCGACGCCATCGGCAGATATCGCCTCGCAACCAGCGTGAATTCCTGCCAGGTTAGCTTGCCCACATACATCGGCGAACCCCCTGCCGCATGTCCCAAATCGATCGCGAAATTGAAATTGTCGCCTTGCGCCACCAATGGCACGCGCACGTCGTTGTAAAGAAGCGACCCGTCGTCGAGTTCGAGATGATGGATCGCAAATTCGAAAAGGCGCTCGCGCAGTGGCTTGGCGCCCGCCTTTGGTGGTTTGAGCACCGGCAAATTCGAGGAGCCATCTCCATTGAACCGGACGTGCACCGCAGGATGTACGGCGCGCAGATCGCGCAAAGAAAACTTCTTGTTCCAGAAAGAATCCACCTGGATTCCAGCCGTCATTGAGTCGGCATGAAAAAGCGGGGGCGTCCCGCTCGGCTCTTTGCCGCGGATGGTGATCCCTTCCAGGTTTACTCGCAGCGTAAACAAATCGAAGTGGAAGCGCTGCATTTCCACTTCGCCTCCGGTCAATTGCGAGAGCCGCCGCACCACCAGGTCCCGTACGGGTGTATCAAACCAACCCCATTCGAACGCCAGACCCAACACGACAATCATGACGACAACTCCGGCAAACCCGGCGGCAAGCCATCGCCACCACCGCCGTCTTCGTTTCGGCTGGAGCTCTTTCGTCATTGGTTCGTCTGGTTAGCAGCCGGCAAGAACTCCTCGACCTTTAACCGCGACCTGCTTTCCGCAAGCCATTGCGTCGCATGTTCGGATATCTCTTGCTGCACCAGCAGCTCCCGGATCTCGCCGCGAACGGAATCGAGCGGCGGCACTGCTTGGCCTTGTGCCTTTAGTTGGGCGGAAAATTGCTCGTTGTAATATTTCTGGATCGCATCCGCATCGACCTGTGACGCAGGCCGGAACTTGTAATCCAAATATCGGCTTACAAAGAGCTCGCGCCGCAACTGGCGGTCAACCGCGGCCGCCGTCAGGCCCGCTTGCGTTTGGCGTGCCGCAAAAGCCTGTTCTCCGCCAAGTTCTTTCGTAAGCTGTGCGTGTGCCGCTTTCACGTCGGCATCCGAAGGCTGCGCAAACTGCCCTGCCATGGCCTCGCGCGTCGCAATCCATTGGTCGATCAGCTCGTCGAGCCGTTTGTTCGCCGGCTCGGCTTTTCCTTCCAATAGATCCTGGAATTCTCCGAGTTCGCGCAGATCGCTGAGCAATAGAATGTCGTCGTCCACTTTCGCGACCACGCGATCCACCACCTGTTGCGCAGGTACGCTGCTGGGGAGCGCATGGCCCGCCAACGGCGCTAACGCCAAGAAACTCACGCCAAGAACAATCCAGACTCGCCTCATCAGAAAATTGACCCCAGATTGAAGAAGAATTGGAAGTGCGGCATCCGTGAAAGCGCCGGCACGGTGGCGCAACCTCCCGCAGGCGCCAGAGTGCAGGAATAGAATTCAGCAGGATTCAATTGGTAGCCCAAATCCAGGCGGATAGCGCCGATCGGCGTGGCATAGCGCAGGCCGATGCCTAACGTGTGCGAGAAATAAGACAAGTTGCCATTCAATTGCGACTCGGTTGTAGGCGAAGTCCTCAGCGTAATCGCGCTGATGCTGCTGAACACGTTGCCTGCATCGTAGAACAGCGCTCCGCCAAGCTTCGAGCCTAACTTCGGCAGGTGCATCGGAAAGCGCAGTTCTTGCTGAAAAACCAGCAGCGCTTCACCGCCAATCGGGTAGCCCGTATCAGGGTCGCGTGGCCCCGCTTCGTTCAACGAAAAGCCTCGTAATGAATTCCCGCCGCCGCCGAAGAAACGCTCCGGCAATGGAATGTCTGCCGAAAGCGTGTCGCCCAACGCCTGCTGCACGCCAAATTGAAAAGAGCGTGCAAACACAAGCTTTGTTCCGAATGGATAGTAGGTGGAATTTTGGAAGAAGAACCTTGCAAAACTCGATTTTGAGCCGATGGGTTTCTCGGCCAGTTCGAAGTCAGAGGTGTTGTAGGAACCCTTCGTAGCGTCCGTGGGATTATCACGGTGCTCGCGAATCCAAGAAACACCGAACTCGGAAACCTGCGTGGGCTGGCTGTAGAGCGGCACCAGCTCCGAAGCAATCTTCAAGGAAACCGCCGGCACGAATACCTTTCGATACGTGTAGCGATAAAGCAGAGTCGTAGACCGTGACGCCTTCTGCGTCAATTGCAGCGTTCCTTCGTAGCGTGTGGACGTAAAGGTAGTCACTTCCTGAGACTTGTCGGCGAGCAACGTGAATTGCAGGCTTAAATTTGGCTTCCCGAAATAATTCTGCGTGTTGTAACTGGCCAGGCCGCGATATTGCAACGTGCTCGCGCGTACTTTCAGCGATAGGCTGTCCGCGCGGCCGGTGAGATTGTCCTTGGTGATTTCGAAGATCACCCGCGGGCTGGCATCAATCGCGCCGCCCACCGCCGAGGATCCTGTGCCACCCAGTCGCTGCACTTCGATCCCCCCGCCATAGCCCAGCGTATACCGCTTCGCCTCTTCGACGACCACATCCAAGGCCTTTTGCGGGTCGGCCCCATCCGGATTTTGCGGCGCAATCGTCACACGCGAGAAAATGCCGAGGTTATAGAGCAAGCGTTGCGTGTCGATGACTTCGCCTTCGCGCAAAGGTCCACCCGCTTTTACCTGGACTTCGCGCGCGATCACGCCACGGCGCGTGCGATCGTAGCCTGAGATCAGAATGTCGGAGACGCGGACTTGCGTGCCTTCCTCGATGTGGTAAACGAGCGCAACTCTCGGCTGGATCACGGTCGCAGGGTGGCCCCCCGCCGGTGCTGCGCTTTCCGGAGACGGGGTCACCGTGAGAGGGCTGCTCGCCACCGGAATATCTGTCGAGGTGGCCGTCAAGTGCGCGTCGGGAAATCCTTCGTTGTAGTACTGAGCCAGGACGTTGTCGCGATCGGTCGAAACGTTAAAGTCTGAGTACGGTTCCCCGGGTGTCGAGCTGATTACATTCATTAGTTCTTTCTCTTTTACGGCTTTGTTTCCCTCCAGTTGGAAACTGCCTACCAGCGTCTGTTCGCCTTCCTGAATGCGAATGCGCACGAAGAGATCGCCTTCTTTGCCGTGATAATCCTGCTCGAGTTGGCTGGTCGCTACAGCCGAGCGAAATCCGTTGGCCATGTAAAGCTCACGGATCGAATCGATATCCGCATCCAGCAACCGCTGGCTAAAGCGGCCTGGCGAGCCGAACGATGCCGGCTGGATCGCGAGCCGGCCTTTTAGGATGTCTGAGTTGAAATAGCGATTGCCCTCGAACGTCACGCCCACAAACTTCTGTCGCGGCCCGCGATTCACTTCGTATGTGATCACTTGCTCGGGTTGCTTTGCGGCGCCTGGTCCGCTCGCTTCAGCCTCGCTCGTCTTATATTCGACGGTGGCGCTGAAGTACCCCTGGCCTTCGAAATAGTCACGCAACGAGCGCCGTCCTTCGGCCAGGAGGTCCGGGTCCACGGCTCCTTCCTCGAATACCGGAACGCGCCGCTTCAGCTCTTTTCCTGGGATCTTCGCGCCCGCAATCACCACGCGAACTCTGGGCCCAGCCTCTACGTCGAGTTCGAGCGGCAATGTGTTCGTACTGGCATTGTAGGTGCCCCGATGGATGCTCGCCCGCGCGCCAAGATAATCTTGCTTCACCAGATAATCTCTCACGCGATCTTCGGCGTGCTGCAATTTCTTCGAGTCCATCTGCTGCTTCGGCTTAATCTTGGCCTTCGAGAGCAAGTCACGATCAGTGTACGGGGTGCTGTTCTTCAGGGTAATCACTCCAGAGAGGGCGCGTGGTCCGGGGATTACGTGCACGCTTAAATCCATCTGGCGGTGCGTTGGATCGGGATGCAAATCTGCGCGGACCTCTCCTTGATACAGCCCATCCAGCGCGAGGGCCTGTTTCAAACTTTGTAGCGAATCGTCCAGCGCGGCTTTGTTGTACGGATCGCCTACCCTGAGCCGCAACGCCGCGTACGCGGTGGATTCGTTGGGCGGTTCTTTGAGACCGTCGATCACCACCACGCCAATGAAGAAATTACGCGTTACGACAAAATCCATGCGGAGCCCATTCGAACTCCGTGAAGCTTCCGCTACCACGTTCGAATAATCGCCGCTGGCGTAGAGCTGCCGCAGCGCCTTTCGAACATTTTCCGTGTCATACGGCTCTCCCGCTTTCTGTGCCAGATCCGTGGGATTCTCCGAGAGCGTCTCACCGCCATCGGCTAGGATGCGAATTTCCACTACAGTTTGGCCTTCGAATTGGGATATTTCCTGCGCGGTAGCCTCCTGTGGCGGCGGAGCAGGTGGCGCCTGGGCGGGCAGCGCGACGCTGAGGAACACCATAGCAGCCGCAAGAAGAGCTAACCGAAGGCAGGTTTGAGCGAAAAATCCCCGCATAACCAGAGGACGACAGGTTAGCACAAGCGGTTGCGTGGCCTTTACAGCTCTCGGCAATCGTGTTGTCTCAACACAGGCCTGATGTGCGGTCCGCGCCGCCTACGAATCCGCAGCCATCGGCGATATCATGTCTCTGCGCGGTCATCTCAAGCCTATGAAACCCAAACTCTACGAAAGATATTCGCGGCAGATTCTGTTCACCGGCATCGGCGAAAGGGGCCAGGAGCGGCTCCTGGCATCTCGCGTGGCGCTCGTTGGCTGTGGGGCCTTGGGAACCGCGATCGCGAATTTGCTGGTTCGCGCCGGTGTGGGCGCTCTTCGTGTGATCGATCGCGATTTCGTCGAGGAATCGAACCTCCAACGCCAAATGCTCTTTGAGGAGGCCGACGCCCGCGAGTCCTTCCCGAAGGCCGTTGCCGCCGAAAGGCGCCTGCGGGCCATCAACGCCGGGGTCCAAATCGAGGGCATCGTCGCCGACGTTACGCCCGCCAATGCAGAGGATCTGCTCGCGGGATTCGACCTCCTTCTCGACGGCACCGATAATTTCGAAACGCGCTTCCTGGTGAACGACGTTGCCGTGAAGCTCCGCATCCCCTGGATTTATTCCGCCGTTGTCGCGAGCTATGGCGTGACCCTGCCGATTCATCCGGGGCGCACTGCTTGTCTCGCCTGCCTTGCCGAACCTGATAAAGCCCCTGGCGCCCCTGGCCTTGAAGATACCTGCGACACGGTTGGCGTCCTGGGTCCGGCGGCTGGCGTAGCAGCTTCTCTGGCCGCAGGCGAGGCGATGAAGATTCTCACCCTCGTGGGGGATCGCCCGCCCGCTACCAGACTTGTTTCCTGTGACGTCTGGACCGGGCAGTTCCGGTCAGTGCAAGTCGTTCGTGACGCCAACTGCCGAGCCTGCATCCGCCGCGAATTCCGTTATTTGGAGGGCGAAGCCGTGCCGCATATCACGCTGTGCGGCCGGGACTCCGTGCAAATTCACGAGCATGGCCGGGCGCTGGACCTGGTTTCCCTGGAAAAGCAGCTCGCCCCCGTTGCTGCCAACGTCCGCCAAAATGGTTTCTTACTGCGCTTTAGCGTGAATTCTTACGAGGTGACGGTTTTTAGCGACGGCCGCGCCATTATTAAGGGCACGAAGGATCCCGCAGCGGCCCGTGCCCTCTATGCACGCTATCTTGGCGCCTGAACTGATCCAGACTGGTGTCGATCTATTTCGAAATTAACGCAGAACAGTGCGCCCAGGAGCGGTGCGCAGCGCGGCGCGGTCGAGACTTTCCCGCAAATTCATCAAGGTCAGAAAGGTGCTCAGCACACGAGCCTTCAATTCGTCCTGCATGTGCAATCCACTGGTGGAGACCCGCGCCAGCATTTCACCTTGGTTGGCAATAAAACGAATGATCTCGATTTGGCGCTCATGGCTCGCATAACCCGCAACCGTTTCGCGGCGAAGTTCCGCACAAAGCTGTTCGAGGCGCAGCGTAAAGTGCTGCAAACACATCCCCTCGCCTCTCAACTCTGGAGGGACCTCTACCTTACAGCCCGTTGCATGGCAGGGTTCAATCATGTGCGCACAGTGCGGCACATAATTGTTTCATCGCCGGCGCATGAAATCTACTGTCCGTAGGAACGTGTAGCAAAGTGGTACAGAGGTCGACGTTCCGCCTTCGCCCAAGTCTCGGTCAAGGGTGCGTAGTGGAATGCGCGCTTTCTCTGGGCAATTCCGCGTGAGACGACCACTCTTCCCACGAGCCGTCATAAAGCCGCACGTCATATCCTAGATACCGCGCCGCGAAATAGACGGCGCTCGCCTGCTGGCCGATATGGCAATACGCGATGATGCGGTCGCCCGGCTTCACTCCTCCGCTACGGAACAAAGCCTCAAGAGCCTCCGGTGACTTCAGCTTACCCTGAGCGTCAAAGAGCGACGTGTAAGGTACGCTGCCCGCGCCAGGAATGTGGCCCTTCGCTTTGCCCATTCCCTGTTCCGCCCCGGAATAATATTCGGGAGCGCGACCGTCCACAATGGCGATACCCGGCTGATGCAACGCAGCGGTCACGTCTGGCAACTTCGCGATCACGTCGCCTACCGGACAAAGCTGCACGGTCTTCGGCGTAATGCTGGGGACCTCGGTTGAGACCGTGCGGTTCTCGCCCTTCCAAATAGGATAGCCGCCGTCCAGGATTGCCGTCCGCGCGCCAAGCCCCATGGCGTCCAGCGTCATGTAAATCCGCGCGGTCGGCGACACCCAATCTTTGCTCTGATAGAGCACGATGAACGAGTCGTTTGATACGCCCAATTTGCCTAGCGTCTCCGCTAACTCTTGCGGCGGCGCGAGTTCAAGAGTAAGTGTCTGCCCGCCCGACGTGGCACTCATCGCGTGCGTCTGCATGTAATCGAGCCAGCGCGCTCCCGGAATATGGCTCTCGTCGTAATCGCTCTTTTCTCCCACCGAGAAGATCACCAGACTAGGATCGCTCATGTGATTGGCAAGCCAGGAAGTGGAGACCAGCATCGTGTCATGCGTTCCATGAGCGCCGCACGCTGAGGACGCCGCGAAAAGCCCGGGCGCAAATGCGCAGCTCATCAACGTCATCAGCAACACAAACCACGAACGCACCGTTCTCATGTCTTAACTCCTCGGATGATTCTCGAGCTGTCGCCGCGCGCCCAAGCCTTACTCCGAACGCAACGCCGTAAGCGGGTCCACTCCCGTAGCCCGCCGCGCCGGCCCGTAACAGGCCGCGCCCCCAATCGCCAAAAAGAGCAGCGTAACGCCCACCAGCGTCAACGGGTCGTTCGGCTGTACGCGGAAAAGCAGTCCGCCGATCAATCGCGTGCCCGCCAGCGAAAGCGCGAAGCCCGCCGCGAGACCTATGCCCACCAACAAGAGTCCCTGGCCGAGTACCATCCGGAGCACGTCGGCTCGCGTCGCGCCGAGCGCCATGCGAATGCCGATCTCCTTCACGCGCTGGCTCACAGCCAACCCCATCACGCCCGCCACTCCGGCTCCTGTGATGACCAAAGCGAGCAACGCGAAACAGCCCAGCAATGTGCTCGTCAACCGCGCCGGCGCGAGCGATTCTGACCGCACTTGCTCGACGGTTCTGATCTTCGCCACCGGTTGCTGCGGATCGATGGCATACACGTCGGAAACAAACTCGTGAATCAGAGCAGCCGGATCCTGCCTGGTCCGCACCAGCAAGCTCGCGATTTGCGTCGGAACGTGGCCTTCTGGCAGATAGAATTCGTCCGCCGGTGGCTTATCTAGGCCGTATTGCGTCACATCGCCGACCACGCCGACCACCATGATCGGAGTCTTGCCATCATCGATCAGCACTCGATGGCCTAGCGGGTCTTCGCCCGGCCAGTAGTGCCGCGCCATCGTCCGGTTGATAATTGCCACGATGGGCGCTTTGGCGCCGTCCGCATCGGTGAAATAGCGCCCGCGATCCAGAGGAATTCCCATCGTCCGGAAGTACCCAGGCGTTACCGACCGCCAATCGAACCGTGGCTGCGCATCGCCGGCGGCGCGCTTGTGGCCATCCACCTCGAATTTCGCGATAGACGGCTGCGTTTCGTTGAGGGGGTAGGTGCGCGCGATGGCCGCCGAGACCACGCCGGGGTTCTCGTTTACCTTCTCCAGCAAGCGGTCATGAAACGCAACAATATCTGCATCCTTCTGATATCGCGACCAATCCAGTTGAATGAACATGGAGATAACATTTTCCGGCTTGAACCCGGGGTCCACGCGCGTGAGATTGTAAAAGCTGCGCAGCATCAGCCCCGCCCCCGCCAGCAGCGCAAAGGAAAGCGCCACTTGTGACACCACCAGCAGATTCCGAACCCGCTGCCGTGACACGCCCATCGTGGCGCTCGCGGAGCTTTCCTTGAGCGGCGCCGAGAGATTCATCTGCGAGGCGCTCGCCGGGATCGATCCAAAAATGATTCCGGCCAGCAACGATATCCCTAGGCAAAACACAAGCACGCGCCAGTCCAGGCCGATTTCATGCGCCCGCGGGGTAAATCTCTCCGCAAAAGCAATCAGCGGCGGCAATCCCCACCATGCCAGCAGGATTCCCAACAGGCCGCCCAGCAGCGAAAGGATCATGCTCTCCGTCACCATCTGCCGCAGCAAGCGGCTTCGGCTCGCGCCCAGCGCAGCACGAATGGCCAGCTCGCGCTCTCGCCGCACTTGCCGCGCGAGGCTCAGGTTGGCCACATTTAGGCAAACCACGAAAAGCACGAGTCCCGACGTGGCCAGCAGAATCAGGAAGGTCGGTCGCGCGCGTTTTGTTAAGTCCGCCTGCAAGAAAGAGGGCGTTATACCGTACCCCAGATTCTTGGGATAGACGACGGGATTGGTCTGCTGCATCCGCTGCGCGATGGAGGAGAGCTCTTGCTGCGATTGTGCCAGCGTCACGCCCGGCTGCAAGCGTCCGAACACGCTCATCATGCGGCTCGTTCGGTCGGAGATAAATTTCGGATTCGATCGGAAAGGGCATGCCGACGTCGGCATGTAAACGTCGTTGTCGTCCGGATATTGCGGCACCGGCGGAAGCACCCCAACCACGGTGTGGACCTTGTCATTCATCCGAAATGTGCGGCCCACAATCGTCGGATCGGCGCCGTAATTCCGCTTCCAGTATTCGTAGCTGAAAACCAAAACCGCCGGCGCTCCCGGTATCTCGTCCGCGGGAACAAAAGTGCGACCCAATAGCGGTTTCACGCCCAGCACGTCAAAAAAATTCGCCGACACTACACCCGTCTGGACGCGGCGCGGCTCTCCCTGCCCGATCAAATCAAAATTCATGTTGTGATATTCCACGAGCGACTTGACCGTGCGCGCCTGTTCCCGGTAATCCTGAATTTCGGATACCGAAAAACTGAGGTCCGAAATTCCGGCGCCTGGCGCTTCCTGTGTCAAGACCACCAGCCGATCGCCATCGCGGTACGGAAGAGGTCGCAGCAGCACTCCATCCACCACGCTGAATATGGCCGTGTTGGCTCCAATGCCCAGTGCGAGGATGAAAACCACCAGGATCGTAAATCCCAGGTTCTGCCGCATCATTCGTAGCGCGTGGCCGCCATCCTGGCGAAACATCTCCACATGTTCGGCCGGCGCCACCCGAAAAATACCCGCAATCGTCTCCGCCCAAAGCCGCAGTATGCCGGCCTTTTTTTCGCTCGCGTCGCGGCGCTGCTGCTGGAACATCTGTTCCATCTCGCGCCCGTAATCGCCGCGGAACTCGGACGGAAAAAAACGTAGCAGAACCCGAAAGGCTCGATCGGCGAGTGGGTTTCTTCGCGATTCCATTTTTGCCTCTTACGCCGCGCCCGTGCGGGCCAACAAATGCTTCGACCGCGCCAACGCCAACATGTCCGCCAAACGTTCGGCCTCCGCGACGGCGACCCTGCGTCCGAAAGCCGTTAGGTGATAGTAGCGGCGGCGTTCGTCATCCAGTTCACGAGCGGGGCGGTCCTCGGTTTCCACCACCAAACCATCACTCACCAAGCGCCGCAGAATTCCGTACAGGGTCCCCGCGGTCAGGCTCACGGCGCCATCGGTCAGGCGGGTGACCTCTTTCATGATCGCGTAACCATGCTTATTCCCATCGGCCAGCGCGATCAGCACGTGAAAGACTGCGGATGTAAGCGGAAGCAAAGGTTCAGGAGAACGAGTGTCCGGCAAGCAAGCCCCCTCATGCCAATCTCTATTGGTAGACGCTATATCTGCTTGCGGCATAATATAGCGCATAACGATATAGTGTCAACATAAAAATTCTCCCGCGAACCTTCCGCGGGAGAATCGCCAACTGGAATGGAATCCGCTACTGAGCTGCTGGCACGTAAACGTGCTGCGGTGCGTGCAACTGGATGCCGCTCTGTTCAGAGGTTACGCGCAGGGAAACAAGGTCTCCTTTGGGACCCGCTTGCGCGAGAAACGTAAGCAGATACTGCTGGCCCAGAAGACGGTGAACGTTTTGCAAGAACGGCTGCAACGATACGGGATTCCCCGAGCCTTCGTAGAAATCCTGTCCGCCGGTTTCCGCAGCAAGTTCCGCGAGACTGCCTTGTCCGTTCAGATTCAGCCAACCTCCGCGCAAAGCCTGGCCCGGATCGGGCGCATAAATCGTGTAGACCACCACGCGAGCGCGCTGCGCAGCCTCAACCGCCTGTTGCAGGGGCATGTTGAGCGCAGGGTTCGTATCCTGATAGCCTTCGCTCAAATCCACGCCGCTGCTCAAGACGACGAGCACATGCCGGCTCCCTTCCGTGGGCGTCCAATGCTTGAACAAATCGCGGGTCGCATCATAAATCCCAACCGCCGACCCCGGAACAGCTTGTGGCACGCGAAACGCCTTGGCTGCCTGGGCGTGATCCGTTGTGAACGGTTGTACGAAATGTGCCGAACCGTTCTGCGCGTAGACTACGGCCACGCGGGCGTCCGGAGGCAGCGTCGTGACGAAATTTCGCAGATCGTCGAACTGCGAGGCAATTCTCGTGGAAAGTGAATCGTCCAGCATCACCACGATTTCCAGATTGGATTGGTCCTGCTGGATCGGCGTCCAGGAAACGATGCGGCGCACATTATCGTGCTGCTTTACCACCACCTCGTTCTGTGGCACCGCCGAAGGGCTCGTGTTGCCATGGGACGTAGCCGTCACCGTCACGGTCACGGGTGTGCCGCCGGTGGTGGCTGTCTTGTCCTGGGAATGACTCGTGCGTGCTATAAATAGGATGGAGCAAAACCCACAAAGAATAGCGAATCCTTTTCGGCTCATCACTTACCTCCTAGACTGCGTTGCGCCGCGGAGATCCTTTGGCGCAATTATCGCCGCGTCATAGCGGCCTGTTTGGCTCAACCCCTATCTAGTTGGATGGCTTGGAGCGGAATGGGGTGGTATCGGCATATTCCGATTCCCGGCGTGCGTATGCTAAAATGCGTGCCGACTATCGGGTAGGGGCTTTGTACGGCTCTTCTTGAAGAGCGGCCATCGCGCTATGCGCGGTCGCGGCACAACCCGAAATCTCGCGGAATGAGGCGCTCGCATGTCTGGCCACTCAAAATGGGCAACAATCAAGCATAAGAAAGCGGCGACAGACGCCAAACGCGGCCGCATTTTCACCCGCCTGATTCGCGAAATTGCCATCGCCGCTCGCGCCGGCGCTGATCCGACAACCAACGCTCGGCTTCGCACCGCGATTTCCGCCGCAAAGAATGAAAACATGCCCAGCGACAATATCGAGCGCGCCATCTTGCGCGGCAGTGGAAAATTGGAAGGCGAGCAGCTCGATGAAGTCACTTTCGAGGGCTACGGTCCTGGTGGAATTGCTCTTCTGGTACAGGTCGTAACGAGCAGCCGCAATCGTACCGTCAGTGAAATCCGCCATGCCTTCAGCCGCAACGGTGGCAACATGGCCGAAGCCGGCGCGGTCGGCTGGATGTTTGAGCGTAAGGGCGAGATTTCCGTCTCAAAAGAAGTCGCCAGCGAAGACAAGCTCATGGGCATCGCTCTCGACGCCGGAGCCGAGGACTTGCGCGATGATGGCTCCGCTTGGGAGGTGGTAACGCCGCCCGATGCGTTTGAATCCGTGCGTGACGCCCTCGTCGCAGGTGGCATCACGCCGGAATCTGCCGAGATTGGCATGGTCCCGAAAAGCTACATTAAGCTCTCCGGACAGCAAGCGCAGCAAATGATCCGCTTGATTGATTTGCTCGAGGAGCAGGACGACGTGCAGCACGTCTACTCGAATTTCGATGTGGACGAAAAAGAACTGCAGGCCTCCGTCGAGTCCTAGAATTGCCCGGGCTCCGGCGAAAACGCACGTTATCTGCCGCGCTACGTCCTTCCTTCGAATTACAAGAAAACTCTGGCCCCGCCTTCTATCACGCCGTACACTTGCGGCGATGCCGGAAATATCCTCGCTTCCTGCGCGATTTCGAGTTCTTGGTGTGGATCCTGCTTCCGCCGGCGCTACCGGCTATGCCATCGTGGAAGCGATCGGAAACCATTGCACCTCGATTTCTTTTGGCGTGATTCCCGCCGCGCGCGATGCGGCGCGCGATCTGCCCGGACGTCTCCATGAAATCCATACTCAAATCGCCAGGCTGATCGATGAATTTACGCCGGCGCATGTCGCTCTCGAGGCGATTTTCGCCGCCCTTAACGTGAAGACGGCCCTGCGGCTCGCCGAAGTTCGCGGCGTGATCCTTTTGGCGGCCGCGCAGCGCGAACTGCCCGTGCACAGCTATTCTCCGCGCGAAGTGAAAGCGACCATCGCCGGGTATGGCCACGCCGCCAAGGAACAAGTGCAGCAAATGGTGCGCGCCATCTTGGATCTGGAAGCACTTCCGCAGCCTTGCGATGCTGCTGATGCGCTGGCCGTCGCGCTCTGTCACATCCGCTTTGCGCAAGCCGAGGCGCGCTTTGGCGCTCCGGCACGTTTGCTGGCCGCTCCGCGCGTGGCGCGGCGTAACCTCCCGCGTGTTCCCCGCATCCTTTCCGCAAGATGAACGGCATGTGTCGTTATGCGTTGCGTTTCCTGGTCTTATTTCTGCTCGTAGCGTCCTGCGTCTCGGCGGATCAAGACGCCGTCATCACCTACCGGAAAATCTTCAAAGGGAGCGTGCCCGAATTTACGGAAATTAAGGTCACGCAATCCGGTAAATGTACTTTTGACATTCGCCAGCTCAGCGAAGAAGCCGACCCACAACCCTTTGAAATAGGGGACGCGCTGCGTTTGAAAATCTTTGCCCTGGCCGGCGATCTCAATGATTTTCGCGGAGCCGATCTCGATGTTCATCGGCGCATTGCAAACTTGGGCGACAAAACGTTTCGCTATGAAAAAGGTTCGGAAGTACACGAGACCACATTCAATTACACTACCAATCCTTCGGCGAGTCAGCTCTATCAGATCTTTGAGGGCCTCACCCGCCAGCAGGAGCACATTCTCGTATTGCAGCGCCGGATGCGCTATGACCGGCTGGGGCTGAATGAAGCCCTGATGACGTTCGAGACCGATTACGACCGCAAACTTATCCCCGAGCCCGAGCGCCTTCTCCCCGTCCTCGAGCAGATTGCTAACGACAACCGCATTGTCGATATCGCCCGCGAACGCGCTAGATCAATTGCGGCCCGGATTCGCGGGGCAAAGTAGCCTTCGGAATAAGAACACGGCTGGATTGCGCTTGCCTTCCGCCCCTTTTCGGCGCAACATCAACGTACGACGGTGGATCCTTTGGGTGTGGCCGCCGTGCGTAGAATATCGTCGCGGTTTTGGTCTTTTTCCCGGGGAGGCCTCTATGGCCCGCAGTGGTTTCGCCCTCCTGTTTTGCTGTTTGCTTGCTTCTTTTGCACCCATGGCCAAACCTGCGGGCGCCACGGAATATAGCCATATCCGCATCGTGCGCCTGAGCTTTGTCGAAGGCCAGGTGCAATATCAGCGCGGCAGCGAGGGCTGGCAAGCTGCGGCCACGAACTTGCCAATCGAACAGGGTTTTTCGATCCAAACACAAGCGGGATTCGCGGAAGTGGAATTTGAAAATGGCTTGATGCTGCGATTGGCGCAAAATTCGGCCGTGCAATTCACCGAATTGGCGCTAGTGGACGGTGTGCGAACGACTCATCTTGATCTGGCGCGAGGCACCGCAATTGTTACGGCAAGTCTCTCCCATGGCGAAGTGCTTTCGCTTTCTGCCGCAAACATGAAGTTGTCTATCCCGCACAGCGGGAATTTTCGCGTGGATGTGGATCCGAGCGGCGCCTGGGTAACAGTGTTGCATGGAAATATTGACGTGGAAGCGGCAAGCGGCGTCACGGAATTGGGGAAAGGGCACACGTTGCGTGAGGACTCGACCGGGTCCGCGCCTCTCGAGATTGCGAAGAGTACGGCGCCCGACGCGTTCGATAAGTGGGTGAACCAGAGGGAACAGGTTCGCCAGATCGCCTCGGCCGATGCCACCGATAATCTCTCCTCCCACGGATACACCACTGGCTTCGCGGATTTGCAGGAGTTCGGCGAATGGTACAACCTGCCGGGCTACGGCGTAGCTTGGCAGCCCTTTGGAGTTGGCCCAGGCTGGATGCCGTTTATGGACGGCCAGTGGAGCTTTATGTCTGATATGGGTTGGACGTGGATGAGCGGCGAGCCTTGGGGCTGGCTGCCGTACCACTACGGAGGCTGGGTTGACCTACCAGGGCAAGGCTGGCTGTGGGTGCCCGGGAACCAGCAAATGTGGCAAGCGTGGCAGCCCGGCACAGCAAACTGGGTAAACTTGGGCGGCCAGACCGGTTGGGTACCACTGACGGCCGTTCCCACAAAACCGGTGAAGAATCCTGCCAACGGTTTACCTAGAACGAATCAGGTGATTTTGGCGTCCGCCGCAGGATCGGGAAACGTGATCCGCGCGGGAGCACGCATGATCGTCGACGGACCCAACGGACTTTCTGCAGCTTCCGCTCCGCCACCCGCTCTGCAGTGGTCGCACTCCGCGGCCCGCGTCGCAACGGTCTCTACGGTTGCCTCCAGCGTAACGTCCGGCCAAGCCGGGCCTGTGCGTCTGCAGGCCCCACGGTTCAGCGCCGCCCCGCACAGCAATTTCGTAGCGGCGCGGCCGGTTTCGCAAGCTCCGCATTCCGCGCCGGTCGCCGCAGGAGCCTTCGCCGCCTATCGCTCCGGTTATGGCGGGGCAAACTATGGAGGACCCTCCCCGGCGACAAGCAGCCCCGGAATGAGCCGCACCGCAGGCCCTGCGGTTGCCGCATCCTCCGCCTCCATGCCTGCACGTTCCGGCGCAGCACCCGCCAGCTCCACTGCGGTTCGCCACTAACGGGCTTCTTCGACTGCAGCTTGTCTAGCGCAGGGCCTTGACCCTGCGGTTTTTGGCCGCCTCTCTAGCGGTCCTCCTTCCGGACGATCTCACGCAGCAGCATAGAATTTTCGCCGCCAAAACAAAAAAGGCCGTCCGCAAAAGCGGACGGCCTTCTAGTTTAATCCTGGCGGCGACCTACGTTCCCACACAGTTACCCGTGCAGTATCATCGGCCCTGCGAGGCTTAACTTCCGTGTTCGGGATGGGAACGGGTGTGACCCTCGCGGTATGGCCACCAAGAAATCGTTGAAAGTTTGAAGTGGGAATTCGAAGTTTGAGCCTCGAATTCCCACAGCCAAACATTCATTAACAACTGAATAGGCTTTGAAACATACTTGCCTGAATCGTGCGACGATTTAGGAAAGTTTTATGGTTAAGCCGAACGGCCGATTAGTACGGGTCAGCTTCACGCATTACTGCGCTTACACCCCCCGCCTATCAAGGTCGTAGTCTTCGACCGGCCTTCTTAGTCCGACGAATCGGACTTGGGAGATCTTATCTCGGGGCGAGCTTCTCGCTTAGATGCATTCAGCGATTATCTCTTCTTGACTTCGCTACCGAGCGATGCCGCTGGCGCGACAGCTCGTACACAAGAGGTCAATCCATCCCGGTCCTCTCGTACTAGGGACAGCTCCCCTCAAATCTCCTGCGCCCACACCAGATAGGGACCGAACTGTCTCGCGACGTTCTGAACCCAGCTCACGTACCGCTTTAATAGGCGAACAGCCTAACCCTTGGGACCTTCTACAGCCCCAGGATGCGATGAGCCGACATCGAGGTGCC
>DATNLT010000025.1:0-2080 GCA_035602725.1 Candidatus Acidiferrales bacterium | reverse complement strand
TCGCCGAAGGCGTCACGAGCACCTATGCCGCCTACACGCTCGAGCGCAGCGGCATTTGGCCGAAAGAGAGATTCTATGCAGATTTGGCATCGCAGATCAGCGAGCTCGACTCGCGTCCGGCGCGCCTGTGGCAGAGCGTGGAGGAATCCAGCCTGGACGCTTGGCTTGAAAAATATGACGATTATGGCCGGCCCGACCGCAGCATTTCTTACTACAACAAGGGCCAAATCGTCGGAGAGATTCTCGACCTTGCGATTCGCGATGCCACGGACAACCATAAATCGCTAGACGACGTCATGAGGCGCATGAATGACGAGTATGCGAAAAAGGGAAAATATTATGACGACAGCAACGGAATTCGCGCCGTTGCCGAAGAAGTAGCTGGAACAAGTTTCGAGGATTTCTTTCAGCGGTACGTCGCCGGCACAGATGAGATACCGTACGACAAATTTCTAGGCTCCGCGGGGTTGGAATTAAAATCGGAAACGGTCAAGATGGCCGACTTGGGTTTCTGGACCGCCGGCGGACGGTCTCCATCTTCCGCTGTGACGGTGTCTCAAGTCGTTCCGGGGAGCTCCGCGGAGGCTGCAGGACTCCTCAGCGGTGATGTTCTGCTGCAATTGAACGGCGAAGCAGTGCCACGATATCTTGCGGGGCGAATGCGCGTGCACTCACCCGGCGAAATCATCAAGCTGCGGGTGAAACGGGACACCAAGGAAATGGACCTCTCATTCGCTCTCGGATCGAACGACGTGAACAATTATTCAATTTCGGAAGTCTCGCATGCCACCGACAAGCAGAAAAGAATCAGGGAAGGCTGGCTGCGCGGCACCGTCAATTAAATACACGCTCCATGATTCGAACAATTCTTGCCGTCGTTTACCTCGCACTGGGAATATTTCTGGTGATGCCGTGGCTGATTCTGTGGAGTCTCGCGACCGGCAGCGCGGATTTCATGTATGGCGTAGCGATGAAGGTGGTGCGCGCGGCGGTGCGGATTGCGGGTGTTCGCGTGCGTGTGGAAGGCACCGCCAATATCCCGCCTGGCGTCTGCGTTTTCGCCGCGAATCATGTGTCGAACATGGACCCGCTCGCATTCGTTCCGGCGATACCGCGCCGGGTGGCGATCCTGGTGAAAAAAGAAGTGTTTCGAATTCCGATCCTTGGTAAGGCGATGCGCATGGCAAAACTTATTCCTGTGGATCGCGACAACAGGGAAGCAGCCGCGGGAAGCGTGGAGACCGCGGTGAAATATTTGAAAGCCGGGCTGTCCTTTGCGGTTTATCCCGAAGGAACTCGGAGCCGTGACGGCCGTTTGCTGCCTTTCAAAAAGGGGACGTTCGTGATGGCGATCCGTGCGGGCGTTCCAGTTGTGCCGGTATCGATCGTGGGCGCCCAGGATTTGTTGCGCAAAGGGGAATCGAGCGTCCATCCGGGAGAAGTCACCGTACGATTTGGACCGGCCGTCGATGTTTCGCGTTACACCGTGGAGCAGCGTGCCGATTTGATGGCGCGAGTTGAAGAACTGGTGGCTGCGGGACTTCCTGAAGATCAAAAGCCGTTGAGACCTGTTCGCTCTGATAGTTGACGTGCGACGGCAAGCCGGCAGCAGTTAAAGACCGCAGCGTTAGCTTGTTCCTGAACGCGAGGCTAGCTTCGAAACTGCCTTTTGAAGCTCGCGCAATTCCTTTTGAAGTTCGGGTAATCGCCCGAAGACCGCCACCGATTTTCGCCACGCCAAACCGTCCATCGCGGGATAGCCGGAATAAACGACCCCGGCTGGTACATCGTGGGGCACACCAGTTTGCGCCGTCAGCGTCGAACCGTCACCGATCGAGAGATGTCCAGCGACACCCACTTGACCCGCTAAAATGCATTTATTCCCAACTCGGGTGGTGCAGGCCAGGCCAACTTGGCCGCAAAGCATAGTGTCCTCGCCGACTTTGGAGGCGTGCCCGACCTGTACCAGGTTATCGATCTTTGTGCCGCGTCCTATACGAGTCTCGCCAATGGTGGCGCGGTCGACCGCGCTGTGGGCCTGAATTTCGACATCATCTTCGATCACTGTTTTGCCTGACTG
>DATNLT010000007.1:0-15312 GCA_035602725.1 Candidatus Acidiferrales bacterium | reverse complement strand
CTCTGGTCAATCACTGGTGGAACGTTCCTCTATACGTGTCCGCTCGCGGCCTCACCACAGCGCGAATCCCGTACGGCGGAAGGGCCTTCGAATTATGGTTCGATTTCATTCGGCACCAGCTCGTGCTCGAGACGTGTGACGGGCTGGTGAAGACGCTTCCCCTGGAGCCACGTTCCGTGGCTGATTTCTACCAGGAATTTATGGGAATGCTTCGGTCGGCGGGTATCGAAATGCAAATTTGGAAAATGCCGGTCGAAATTCCAGACCCGATTCCGTTCGATCAGGATCGCATGCACGCTTCCTATGATCGGAAATCGGTGGAAAAACTCTGGCGCATTTTGCTTTCCGCGGACACGGTCTTCAACCAGTTTCGGTCGCGATTCGAGGGCAAATCAAGCCCCGTGCATTTCTTCTGGGGAAGCTTTGATCTTGCTGTGACGCGATTTTCCGGCCGGCCGGCGCCAGCCAAGCCCGGAGCCGACGCCATCACGCGTGAGGCCTACTCGCACGAAGTTAGTAGTGTGGGATTCTGGCCCGGTAGCGGCCCTATCGCAGGCCCGGCATTCTATTCCTATGCGGCTCCCGAGCCGCAGGGCTTCCGCGAGGCTCAGGTTCGGCCCGCAGCAGCGCACTATGACGCGCAGGTGGGTGAATTCATCCTGATGTATGACGAGGTTCGAACCGGCCAAGCGCCGACTGCCGCCCTGCTAGACTTTTGCGAGAGTACGTACGATGTTGCGGCGAAACTCGGACATTGGGACCGTAAGTCGCTAGAAAGATGAGTTTTCTGGGTAAACGTACGCGGGATGCCGCCCAAGTCCAGCCCCTTGACAAATGTCGTTATGACGACTATTATCGCTTCAATGAAGGAGCCCAGGCATTCCGAAAAAGCCCCGTCGCATGTGGGCTGCCCTGAGGAAGCGCTGTTCCTGGAGCTGTTGCGCGCGACGGACATTCTGTCGCGCGGGCCAAGCCAAGTGCTCAAGACAGAAAATCTGTCAGGCACCCAATACAACGTGCTCCGGATCCTGCGCGGCACGCCGGAGGGGTTGGCATGCGGGGAAATTGCGAGCCGTATGATCACGCGCGATCCGGACATCACACGTCTTCTAGATCGGTTGGAAAAGCGCGGCTTGATCTCCCGATGCCGCGAAACCGGCGACCGGCGGACAGTTATGGTCCGCATCACACCAGATGGTCTGGATATGCTCGCCCGGCTGGATGAGCCGGTGCAAGCGGCCCATCGCAAGCAACTACAGCACTTAGGGCGGGAGCGCGTGCATAACCTTGCGGAACTTTTGCGGGCCTCGCGCAAAGATGTGGTCTAATTTTTGTCCTATATAGCTGTTGCAACGATTATCGGTGTAACGCATCCAATGCCTATGCTCGCATTCAAAAACTCGAAAGGAAACTGACATGAGCGCACAACCCATACCGCAAACGGCCCAATCGACCTGGAACCTCGACCCGGTTCACTCGGTCGCGGAATTCAAGGTGAAGCACATGATGATTTCCAACGTGAAGGGCCAGTTCACTAACGTCAAGGGGCTGCTGCGCCTGGACGAAGCCGATGTGACGAAGTCCCAGATTGAGGCTTCGATTGAAGCGGCTTCGATCAACACGCGTGACGCGCAGCGCGATGCGCATCTGAAGAGCTCCGATTTCTTTGACGCGGAGAAGTTCCCGGAGCTGACATTCAAATCCACGCGCATCACCCGTAAGGGTGATACGGAACTTTCCGTGACGGGCGACCTCACGATTCGTGGCGTCACCCAGGGTGTGGTGTTTGACGTCGAAGGGCCCACTCCGCCCGCCAAAGATCCGTGGGGAAATACGCGGCTCGGTTTGTCAGCCACCACGAGGGTCAGCCGCAAGGACTTTGGCTTGGCCTGGAACGCGGCGCTCGAAACTGGCGGATTTCTTGTCGGCGATGACGTAACCATCACGCTCGACGTGCAGTTCGTGAAAGCTTGAATTATGCTGAGGGCCACGCAGAGTCAAGACGATGCGGCCGGCCGTAGAAAGAGAACGCAATGTCACTGAGACCAATTCGACAGATCATACAAACAACGCCCACCCTGGAAGGCGCGGGCGTGAAATTGCAGCGCGCCTTTGGGTTTGGCAAGACGAAGGAGTTCGATCCTTTTCTTTTGCTGGACGACTTCCGCAACGAGAATCCGAAGGATTATCTCGCTGGCTTTCCGTGGCACCCGCACCGTGGCATCGAAACGATCACGTACGTGCTGGCCGGTTCGGTTGAGCACGGGGATAGCCTCGGCAACAAAGGCAAAATGACCGCTGGAGACGTGCAGTGGATGACGGCAGGGAGCGGAATCCTGCATCAAGAAATGCCCAAGGGCGACGAGCGCGGCCGCATGCACGGATTCCAGCTCTGGGCCAACCTGCCTGCCGCTTTGAAGATGACCGATCCGCGCTATCAGGATATTCCTGCCAGCGCGATTCCGGAGGTTACCGACGATGATGGCACGCGCGTGCGCGTGATCTGCGGCGAGTTCTGGGGAAAGAAGGGGCCGGTCGAAGGGGTGGCGGCTGATCCGAGCTATCTCGATATCTCGGTGGCTCCTGGACAGCGCAAGCGAATCAAGATCGAGACCACGCGCAACGCTTTCGCCTATGTGTTCGCGGGTTCCGGGACTTTCCGCGATTCCTCCGCGCCCCGCGCCGTCTTAACCGAGCAGGCTGCAGACCCGGTTGCGGCGCCGGTGTACGACGCGAGCAATCACTCGCTGGTGCTCTTTGATCGCGGGGACGAAATCGCGGTGCAAGCCGGCGACGAAGGCATCCGCTTCTTGTTGGTATCCGGCAAGCCGATCGAGGAACCGGTTGCCTGGTACGGCCCGATCGTAATGAACACGCAGGAACAATTGCGCCAAGCCATCGCCGAACTGAATACCGGCGGCTTCATCAAGCACCGGTAATCGTCACAGACCCAGTAAGTCCTCCGCAATTCACCTGTGCAGGACTTACCTGGGTTCATCCAGCGGTTTGGGATACCCTTACGGTCGGCCTTTCCGTCAGAACATACTTACGCGCCTTCTCGCTAGGAGATTCTTATGAAACGCGCATTGCAGTTTCTCGCGAGCATAGCCCTATGCGGTTCACTCTTTTTTTTCACGGCAGCTTCCGCGCAGGCCCGGGCGCAAACCGCCGCGGCAGAGACAATCGTTTCGCGTACGGCGAAGATTGGCGGCGTCACGCTCCACTACCTGACGGCCGGCCACGGCACACCGCTCATCCTGCTGCACGGTTATGCGGAGACTTCGCGGATGTGGCGGCCGATTATGCCCGTCCTGGCCAAGCGCTTCACCGTAATAGCGCCCGATCTTCCCGGCATCGGCGACTCGGGCATTCCCACGGACGGCCTGAATATGAAGAGCGCCGCCATTCGCATTCACGATCTTGCGAAGTCGCTCGGCGTGCAGAGGGCCGAGGTTGTGGGACACGATATCGGGCTGATGGTCGCCTATGCTTACGCCGCGCAGTTCCCCGCGGAAGTAACGAAACTCGTTTTGATGGATGCGTTCCTCCCCGGCGTGCCTGGCTGGGAAGCCATTTATAACGATCCTCACATCTGGCATTTCCGCTTCAACGGACCCACGCCAGAAGCGCTGGTTCGGGGCCGCGAGCGAACTTACTTCGAATATTTTTGGAACGATTTGGCTGCTGACAAGAACCGTTCGCTTCCGCAGGCCGATCGCGAAGCCTACATCGCCGCTTATTCACGGCCTGGACGCATGCATGCCGGGTGGGCCTATTTCGTTTCGTTCCTGCAGGCGGCGAAGGATTTCGCGCAGCTCTCGCAGACGAAGCTGACCATGCCCCTGCTGACCATCGGCGGCGACAAGTCGCTGGGAGAAGCGCTCGGAGAGCAAGCCAAGTTAGTCGCGACCCAGGTGACCGTGGTTGTGCTACTGAACACAGGGCATTGGGTGATGGAGGAGAGTCCGAAGGAGACGACCGACGCGCTGATTAGGTTCCTCTGAAATCCGAATCGCAAGAGAAGGAATGACGAGCTTACATTTCTGAATTTCATGAAACCGCCATGCGATGAAACTTGGATTCGGTCGGCAAGCGCCGAGGTTCCGTGCTCTCGGCAAGCCGCACGCTGGATTCTCGCCGCAACCATCCTCGGCTCCAGCATGGCGTTTATCGATAGTACCGCCGTCAATGTAGCCCTACCTGCGCTGCAAGCAAATCTCGATGCCACCGTCGTTGGCGTGCAATGGGTGGTGGAATCTTACGGGCTGTTTTTGGGCGCGTTGATTCTCGCTGGGGGCTCGCTAGGTGACTTGTTTGGGCGCCGGCTGATGTTCCTGATTGGAGTAGGGCTTTTCGCGGCTGCGTCCATTGCCTGTGGTTTCTCCCTAAACATTCAGCAACTTGTGATCGCGCGAAGTATCCAAGGTGTGGGCGCCGCTTTTCTTGTGCCGGGCAGTCTTTCGATCATCAGCGCATCCTTCGACGCGCGCACGCGCGGTCAAGCGATCGGCACGTGGTCCGGCTTCACCGCCATCACCACAGCGGCGGGACCGGTTCTCGGCGGATGGTTGATTCAGCATGCCTCCTGGCGTTGGGTATTTTTCATTAACGTCCCGATCGCCGCCGCGGTGATCGCAATCTCGCTATGGCATGTCGCCGAGAGTCGTAATGCCAGCGCCGGTCGTGCAGATTGGCTGGGCGCGCTGGTTGCGACCGTGGGCCTAAGTGGTGTGGTCTATGGTTTCATCGAGTCCACAAATCTCGGTTGGCGCGATCCCGTTGTTTTTGGAAGCCTTCTTCTGGGTACCGCCAGTTTGATTGGTTTCGCGTTCGTGGAGTCCAAAGTTCGCTCGCCGATGGTTCCGCTCACATTGTTTGCGTCGCGGAGTTTCAGCGGCGCCAACCTGCTGACTTTGTTTCTTTACGCCGCAATCGGGATCCTCTTTTTTCTGTTCCCGATGAACTTGATCCAGGTGCAGGGGTACTCGACAACCGCAACCGGCGCGGCCGCGCTGCCGCTGATTTTGCTGATGTTCTTTCTTTCGCGCTGGTCTGGCGGACTGGTCCAGCGTTACGGTCCTCGTCTGCCGTTGGTTATTGGACCTATGATTGCGGCGGCGGGATTCGCTCTTTTCGCCTTACCCGGAACCAGCGCCGGCTATTGGACAGCATTCTTCCCAGCGTTTGTCGTTCTCGGCTTGGGGATGGCGATTAGCGTGGCCCCTCTTACCACGGTCGTCATGAGTTCAGCAGGCCAGGAGCGCGCTGGCGCTGCCTCGGGCATCAATAACGCCGTTGCGCGCATAGCGGGCGTGCTGGCCATCGCTGTGCTTGGAATCGTGATGGTGAAACTGTTCAGCGCCAGCTTGGGCCGTAGTCTCACGAGCCAGCGATTTCCGCCCGGCATTCTCGACTACATTCGATCGAACGAGATCAAGCTCGCCGGCCTTGATTTGCCTCCCAGCCTGGATGCGCACCTCACGACGTTCGCACAGGCCTCGATTTACCATGCGTTCGTGTTTGGATTTCGAACCGTGATGCTAATCTGCGCGGGTCTTTCCTTGGCAAGCTCCGCGGTGGCCTCGGTGATGATTCCCGGCAAGACCGAGTAAGTTGTACGCAGCTTGTGCAAGCGCCCGCCGAGCCTTGCTGGCATTGTCGCGGGCCTGTTAAGATTCCGCTTCTCGCGTGGCTCCGAAATTCCCTTTCACAAGCGCGAGGTTTTCGTCTTGTAACCGAGTGGTTCAAGGAGAGTTTGGAATGCCCGGGTTTCCTGGAGTGGATTTCATCGAGTTTGACGCGCTGCTTAACGACGAAGAGCGGCTGGTACGGCAGACCGCGCGCCAATTTGTGGACGAACAGATCCTGCCGATCATTGAGAAGTACAACCGCGAGGGCCATTTCCCCAAGCAACTTGTGCCGCAACTGGGCGAGCTGGGATTTTTCGGCGCGAGCCTCCACGGCTATGGCTGCGCGGGAATGTCCAACGTCGGCTACGGATTGGTGATGCAGGAACTCGAGCGCGGCGATTCCGGTCTGCGCAGTTTTGTGAGCGTGCAGAGCGCGCTGGTGATGTACCCGATCCACGCCTACGGCAGTCCGACGCAAAAAGACAAGTGGCTGCCCAAGATGCAGACCGGCGAAGCGCTGGGATGTTTCGGGCTCACGGAGCCGCAATTCGGATCGAATCCCGGCGGCATGTTGACGCGCGCGGTGAAGCGCGGCGACCGCTGGGTGCTCAATGGCGAAAAAATGTGGATTACCAGTGGCTCGATCGCCGATGTGGCGCTCGTCTGGGCGAAATGCGAAGACGACAGAATCCGCGGATTCCTGATCGAGAAAGGCACGAAGGGATTCAAGGCCTGGGATGTACACGGAAAATATTCGCTCCGCGCCTCAGTTACCTCCGGCTTGGCCATGACGGACTGCGAAATCCCGCTCGAAAATGTGCTTCCGGGAGTGGATGGTTTGCGCGGGCCGCTAAGCTGCCTGACGCAGGCGCGCTACGGCATCGGCTGGGGCGCGATCGGTGCAGCCATGGCCTGCTACGATACCGCGTTGCAATATAGCAAGCAGCGGAAGCAGTTTGCGAACAAGCCCATCGCGTCACACCAGCTCGTGCAGGATAAGCTCGTCTTTATGATCACGGAGATCACCAAGGCGCAGCTCCTGGCGCTGCAAGTAGGCAAGCTGAAGGACGCAGGGCGGGTGGATTTCACGCACGTCTCGATGCTGAAGATGAACAACGTGTGGATGGCGCTCGAATCCGCGCGCAAGGCCCGCGACATTCTGGGTGCCAACGGCATCGTGGACGATTACTGCATCATGCGCCACATGAACAACCTGGAATCGGTATATACCTACGAGGGCACGCACGACATTCACAAGCTGATCATCGGCGAACGCATCACCGGTATTCCCGCCTATTTTTGAAGAATTTCTTGGAGGATGCATGGAAGGGTATCGGGCAGGCCGCGTGATTTCTTGTTTGGCGGCTATACTGTTTCTCCTTCCATTCGTAGCTTTAGCCGCTCCTCCCGCGCCATCTCCCGAAAAGCCGGCCATTCGGACGATCACCGCGTTTGTGCGCTTCGATCGCGATCGCTCGCAACTCGCGCAGCAATTTGACGAGGCCGTAAAATTTCTGCAACACGCGAAGACAGTTTTCGAGGGCGCCGGCTACCAGGTACAAACTTTGCGCATCACCCCGCAAGCATTTGCGGCGCTGACGCGCGGAATGTCCCGCGATGCGATTGCATCGTTTTATTCGGATTATGCGGCGATGGCGAAGAAGGCCGGGGTCGTTTCCGCGATCGGGCCGCCCAACCTGCGCGCGGCGGACGATCTGGACGCGAAGACGCTCGAGCTCTACACGCAAATTCTAGCGCAGCATCCGGAACTCGATGGATGCCTGATGGTTGCGGATCAGGACGGCATCGCATGGAAGAGCGTGCGCGCCGCCGCGCATGTGATGAAGGACCTTTCCGAACACACCCCCCTCAGCCAGGGAAATTTCACCTTTGCCGCCGCGGCGCGCGTTGAGCCCGGCGGACCGTTCTATCCAGCCTCTTACCACATTGGCGCAGGCCATCAATTCGCGATTGGCATGCAGGCAGCGAGTGTTGTTGCGGAGTCGTTTGCAAATGCAAAGGGAGATTTGGAAACAGCGCACAAGGCTTTATTCAATGCCCTGGGAGTGCAGATCACGGCGATCCAGGAACTGGCGCACCAGGCTTCGAGCGGGTGGGAGTTCACCGGAATCGACGATTCGCCCGCCCCGCTGAGGGAAGTCTCGATTGGCGCGGCATTTGAATCGCTATTGAATGCGCCGTTTGGATCGGCGGGAACTTTGAGCGTGGCGGCGCTCGTCACGGACGTGCTGAAGACCGAACCGGTTGTTTCGCCGGTGGGCTATGCGGGCCTGATGATGCCGGTGCTCGAAGATTCGCGGCTGGCGCAACGCTGGAGCGAGGGCCGGCTCACGCTGGATCAACTTCTGCAATATTCTTCCGTGTGCGGTACCGGGCTCGACACGATTCCGCTGCCGGGCGATGTGACCGAAGAGCAACTTTCGCGGATCATTGGAGACGTAGCCACTCTGGCCTTCAAGTTGAAGAAACCGCTTACGGCACGGCTCTTGCCCGTAGCCGGGAAAAAAGCCGGAGACCGCACCGAGTTTGATAGTCCGAACCTCGTAAATGTCACGCTGCAGCCCGTTCGTTGATCGCTGCGCATGCCTTGGTCCGCTTGCCCGGATGGGCTATCATGTGCGGACTTTTGCGGCCGGTAACATCCCGGCATTCGTAAAGGCCACGAGCGCCACCACAGGGAGCCAACCATGGAAGCACAATTGAGCCTGGAATTTCTCCGCGTGGTCGAGCAGGCCGCGATTTCCGCTGCGCACACGATGGGTCTGGGCGATGGCCATAAGGCCGACGAAGCGGCCGTGAAAGCCATGCGCACCACGATGGATACCGTGGGCATGGACGGCACAATTGTGATCGGTGAGGGCGAGCGCGACGACGCGCCCATGCTTTTTATCGGCGAGAAAGTGGGCGCGGCCGAGCACGACACGTTGCGCGCGTACCCGTCCGTGGATATCGCCGTCGATCCGCTCGAAGGCACGAATCTCTGCGCCACCGGGCAGCCCGGTTCGATCACCGTGCTGGCCGCAAGCGAGCGCGGAGGATTGCTCAATGCGCCCGATCTCTACATGGAAAAAATTATCGTGGGGCCGTCATGCAAAGGCGCGGTCGATCTGGACGCGCCGGTGGCCGACAATTTGCGCTCGATTGCCAAGCGCCTGGACCGGGACATCGACGACCTGGTGGTAATCGTGCTCGATCGCGACCGTCACAAGAAATTGATGGATGATATTCGCTCGGCCGGCGCGCGCATCCGATTGATTGGCGATGGCGATCTATCGGCGGGAATTTCCGCGGCGGTTCGCGGCACAGGCGTTCACGCGGTGATGGGGATTGGCGGAGCGCCTGAGGGCGTGCTTACCGCAGCGGCGTTGCGCTGCTTAAACGGGCAGATTCTGGCGCGATTGGTGGTCTCGAAGCCCGAACACGAAGAGCGGCTTGCGAAAATGGGAATTAAAGACGCGAAGCGCATTTACGACACTGCGGACCTGGCGCCCGGCCGCCGGATTATTTTCGCTGCCACCGGTGTGACGGACGGCAACCTGCTTCGCGGCGTGCGTTACTTCGGCGAGGGCACGCGCACGCATTCGTTGATTCTTACGCTTGAGCAGCGGCAGGTGCGTTTTATTGACACAGTACACCTTGATAAGCGGCCGGACGTGAAAGTCCGCTTCGTCTAAGAGTCCCGGAAGTAAGTAACCGCGAAATTCGACGCACGCCTTTGTAGCCCAGTGATATGACCGCGCCCTAGGCTGAAAAACGCGGCGGCAAACTAATATGTGGAAGTAGCCCTATTCCAGCGCTACGCTTTGCAGATTAGCAGCGGCGAGTTGCTTGTTGAATGCTGGGAGGTCCGTGCCCTCCGCGGTTTTGAGGGTCGCGAATTGCGCATCCAGCTCGGCGGATAGCTGCTTGAAAATCGTGTAGGTCTGATCGGTGGGGCGCGCGTCTTGCCAGCCCTCAATTACGCCTAGCAGATAGCCGATGCGATTGTTCAACTTGATCGGGAAGTTGAGTGGGTCTTGGCCGCTGCGGTTTTTCACTTGATAGATCGCTTCCTCCACGCCCGTTAGTTTCTTGTTCAGGGCATCGCCGGCGGAATGTAAGTCCGCCGCCTGGGTCTTTCCGAGCCGATCATTCACCTGATCGCGAATCTTTCGCACGTCGATTACGGCCTGGTTGGCGGCGCTCAGCTTGTCGCGAACCTGCATCGCCAGATCAAATTGCGCCTGCAGATCGGCTGGCGACGCCGTCGAGCGCGGATCTTCGGTGATATGAAAGGGTTGCGTTTTGGATTCGCCGCCATTTACGGTAACGCGCACGGAGTACGAGCCTGGCAACGCGAGCGGACCGTCAACTCCCGCGCTCCACAAAATCATGCCGGTGAAGTCCGTGGAACCCACGTAGCGTAGATCCCAGGTGAAACGGTTCAGCCCCGCCTCCAATCCCAGCACGGGTCGCGGAGGTGCGTAGCCTTCGTCATCGCCCGCGGCGGGCTTTTTCGTTTCGGGCGCCGTGAACGTGCGAATCACGTGGCCGCCCGAATCGAGAATCTCAATGGTGAGCTTATCGGCTTTGGCCTTCAGCGCGTAGTCAATCGAGAGCGGCTGCGCACGTCGGACGGCGCCTGCGGGTGCATACAGTATCAACTCGCTCGTTTGTGCACCAGACGGCGAGAATTGCCGCAGCGGGGCGATGTCATCCAACACGTAGAATGCGCGGCCGTGGGTGGCAATCACGAGATCGTTATCGGCAACGGCGATGTCAGACACTTGCGTGTCCGGCAAGTTGAGCGAAAGCGATTGCCAATGGCCGCCATCGTCGAAAGAAATGTAGATGCCGTGCTCGGTCCCGGCGTAGAGCATTCCAGGACGCTTGGGATCCTCACGAACCGCGTGGACGTAATCATCGCCGCGAATGCCGTCCACGATCTTCTTCCACGTCTTGCCGAAGTCGTCCGTTTTCCAGATATAGGGCGCGCGATCATCCTGGAGATAATTCTTCACCGCGAGGTAAGCCGCGCCCGCGCGATTGGGTGAGGCTTCGATCAGGCTCACGCGCGCCAGGCTTGGCATGTCGGGCGGCGTGATGTTCGTCCAATTCTTACCGGAGTCACGAGTAATGTACACAACCCCATCATCCGAGCCGGTCCAGATCGTGTTTCGCTCTTTGCGCGACGGCGCAATGCTGAAAATCGTGGCGAAAACTTCCGGACCGTTCATATCGTGGGTGATCGGACCGCCTGAATCGCCCAGCGTTTTGGGATCGTGCTTGGTGAGGTCGGGGCTGATCTTCGTCCAGCTCTGGCCTTCGTTGCTTGTTTTGTAAAGGAACTGCGAAGAAGTGAAAATGGTGTTCGCATCAAAAGGTGAGAAGACGATGGGGAACGTCCATTGCCAGCGATCCGGCAGCGTTTCGGAGGCCTCGCCAGAGAAGAATCGCGGCGAGACTTCCACGTCGCGTGTAAAGCCGGTGTGACGATCGTAACGCGTGAGCAACGCACCCTGGCTACCCGCATAAAAGATATTCGGATCCGTCGGGCTTGGGGCGATATAGCCGCTTTCGCCGCCGGCGACGTCGTAACGGTCTGGCCACGCGCCGTTGCCGCCACCGTAAGGGCTGTTGGCGGTGCTTTGTACGCAAGCGGTGCTGTTGTCCTGCTGCGCCCCGCAAACCTGGTATGGAAAATCCCTGGTCAGCGCTACGTGATAGAACTGCGCCGTGGGGAAGTCTTCGTGGGTCCACGTTTGCCCAGCAGTAACGGAAATATTCCCGCCACCATCGTTGCTCTCGATCATACGCTTGGGATTTGTGGGATCGATCCAAAGATCGTGATTGTCGCCGTGGGGCGGGTGCAGGCTCGTGGCAAAGGTTTTTCCGCCATCGGTCGAACGATACATCCCGGTATTTAGCGCGTAGACGGTTTCTTTGTCCTTGGGATCGGCAAAGATATGCGTGTAGTAGAACGCGCGCTGGCGCAGTTTGTGCTCTTCGTTTGTCTTCGTCCAGGTTTGCCCAGCATCATCGGAGCGGAAGACCCCTCCATTTGCATTTTCCACGAGCGCGTACACACGATTCGAATCGGCGGCAGATACGCTCACGCCGATGCGCCCGATCACGCCGGAAGGCAGGCCCGGATTGCGCGTGATTTCCGTCCAGGTATCGCCTCCATCGGTCGATTTGAAAAGCCCGCTGCCAGGACCGCCGCTCGACATCTGCCAGGAGACGCGATAGGCCTGCCAGAGCGCGGCGTAGAGCACATTCGGATTATTGCGATCCATGGAGAGATCGATCGCGCCGGTCTTGTCGTCGCGGAAGAGGGTTTTCCTCCAGGTCTTGCCGCCATCGGCCGATTTGAAAACGCCGCGATCATCGTTTGGCGCCGCCGGATGGCCGAACGCCGCAACGTAAACGATTTCCGGGTTCGTGGGGTTGACGCGTATGCGCGAAATCACTTGCGTGTTTTCCAGTCCCATGTGTTGCCAGGTCTTGCCCGCGTCCGTGGATTTATACACGCCATCGCCCTGCATGATGTTGCCGCGCAGACAGGCCTCACCCATGCCGATGTAAATTACGTCCGGATTCGATTCGGAAACCGCCACCGCCCCCACCGACGAACTGTGAATCTGGCCGTCCGTGACCGGGTTCCACGTGGCGCCGCCATCGATCGTTTTCCAGAGGCCGCCGCCGACCGCTCCAAAATAATATTCCAGCGGACGCGAAGGAGAACCCGCCGACGCGATCGAGCGGCCGCCGCGGTTCGGTCCGATATTCCGCCACTTCATCGCCTTGAACGTATCTTTCAAATTTGCGGAGGCGTCCGTTTGCTGCGTTTGCGCGCGTGACTGCCCGCCTACGGCAAATGCCAGCACCACGGCGCACAGCACCGGCAAGGCAGCAGGTTTGCAAACAGGCAGCGTCATTTTCATGAAATCCCCCGGGCGATTGATAAGGAACGGCGTAGCATATTCCAGCCGCCTACTACGGGCAATAGTGCGCCGCCTGAAGCGGTTCGCCAGCGCTGAATCGCGTGCCCGAGCGCTTCGCCTGGCGTAAGATTGGTCCAGCCGCATTGAAGGAGGCCGCATGTCCACCCAACCGCCGATTCCGCCGAACGCCCCCGGAAGGTCCCAAAATTCTCAGGTCCCAACACCTCCTCCTGCAGAAAAATCCAATGTGCTGATGTGGGTGCTGGCAGGCGTCGGCGTAGTGGTGATCTTCGGCGTATTGTCCGTCCTTTTCATCGTGCGCGCGCTGGTTCACACGCACCTGAATGTGTCGCAGTCCGGAAATAGCGTGGTGATTGACACTCCGCGCGGCACGCTCTCCGTGAATTCCGGCAAGCCGGACGATCTGGGTCTTCCTATTTATCCGGGTGCCACACCGCAAGGTGAAGCAGGCAACGTGCAATTTACCGGCGCGAATGACCAGCGCGCCGGCGTCGGCGGAGCCACTTACACTACGACCGATTCCATGGAGCAGGTGGAAGCCTGGTATGCCGAACGGCTTGGCTCTGCGTACCAACCCGAGGGCCCTGGCCCGAAGACGATTTACATGCACGGTATGAAAGTTCAGATTGACGATGGGGAATTTGCGTATATTTCCGACCGTGACAACGCGCTCAGCATCGTTGGCTTGAAGCCAAGAGCCGGACGCATTGAGATCGCCTTGGCGCGAATCGGCCGAGGCCGTGCCCAGTAACGCTTACGTGCTACTTGCTGAAAACAGGCAACTTATTCTGCTCTCGTAACTGTTTGCCCCATGACGTGATCCGGTCTAGTACTTCCCAGGCTCTCGGTACCATAACGCCGCGGACAAGAAAAAAGTACTGTCGGGTGATGTTCCCCAACAACCGCGCCCCGTAATCTCTCTCTAGCGGACATCAGTGTCGGTGCCGTCTGGAAGCCTTTGTGAACCGATGATCCGCTAAGTGCTTGTCGATGCGAGCGATCATTAAGCAGCCTCGATCGGTGCCAACCCTGCAGGGGAGGGAGCAGACGATGCGACAAAACGATTTGGATACCGGACGCTTCGACCGTTTCACAGCGCCGAGGCCACACGGCAATGCTACGAAGACGATGGCGCCGTCAGCCAGTTCGACGGCAACAAACTTGAGGCCATCCACTTCGACGCCGGCCGCGCCATCCAAGGCAGCCTTGGAAGCCGAGCGCCGCGCGTCACAACGTTTCGTCTTGGTAGCCAGCGCCGATGTGTTGGACCTGAATTCCGGCATGCGCATTTCCGCTCGAGTGGCGGATTTGAGCCTTTCCGGATGTTACATGGACTGCCTTTCGCCGCTGCCCGTGGGATCGAACCTGCATCTGCGGATTTCCTGCAACTCGCAATCGGTGGAGCTGAAGGGCGCCGTACGTTTCTCGCATAGTGGCTTGGGCATGGGCGTGGGATTTGCCACACTCACACCGAACGAACTGGAAACCATTGGCCGCTGGATGGGCGCGATGGAAGCCTCGAAAGCACTGCCCACCGCATTGGCTCCGGAGGAAGAGCATTCCGTGGTTATGTTCGCGGCGCCCGCCGCCGCAGCCGGACTGGCTGCTTCAAAGCCGCGCAAATGTTTCGAAGAGCTCTTCACCTTGCTGGTTCGCAAAGGCATCCTGAGCGAAACAGAAATGCAAAATCTTTTGGCCAAGCTGTAACCGCCGGAGAATCGTTCCGGTAGCAATTTCAGAAGCACATCTTCCACTACGGGAACCACGGCGTTTGTCGCCTTCACATACGGGGACCACAGGCCGAGTTAGAAAGCTGAGGGATCGTTCATGTCGAAGCGGAAACTGGGAGAGTTGCTCGAGGGCGCGGGACATATTTCCGGCCGGGACCTGCTACGGGCACTCGAAGAGCAAAAGTCGAAATTGACGCGCTTGGGCGAAGTGCTCTACGAAAATTCGCTGGTGGACAAGGAAGCCCTGGTAACGGCCCTCAGCGAATTAATGAGCATTCCCTATGTGGATTGCGGGAACGCCAAGCCCGACCCCGCGGCCCTACAGCTTATCTCCGCAAAGATCGCCGAACGCTATGATGCTTTTCCGCTGCGTTTCGAAGGGCGCAAGCTTGTCGTGGTGATGTCCGAGCCTCAGGATCTGGATAAGCTAGCCCAAGTTCGCTTCAGCGCCGGTTGCGACCTGTCGCCGCGATTCGGATTCAAAGCCGAAATTTCCAAGGCCATTCGCACGCATTACAAGATGGGCGTTCCGGAAGTTCCTGTCGAGGTGGAAAAGACCACGTGCGCGGTATCCGCGGGCGGCGGCATCGAGTTTTTCTCCAACAGCAAACGGCAAAGCAATATCGAGGCCATGCGCGAGTTGCAGGCGGAGATGCTGAACCGCAGCACGCCCGCCGTGACGGAAGTTTCCTCGATTGTCGAGGAGGCGATCAAGCTAGGCGCCAGCGATATACACATTGAACCGCTCGCTGGGGAAACCACGGTGCGCATGCGGCTGGACGGGATCTTGCAGGAGTCGCGCCGCTTGCCGCGCCAGCTTCACGTCGCGTTGGTCTCCCGTATCAAGATCCTTTGCGACATGGACATTGCCGAGCGGCGCGTGCCGCAGGACGGCCGGTTCATGGTGAAAACCTCGACGCGGCAAATGGATGCGCGCGTTTCCACATTGCCCACGCAGTTTGGCGAGAAGATCGTGATGCGGCTTCT
>DATNLT010000093.1:0-7398 GCA_035602725.1 Candidatus Acidiferrales bacterium | reverse complement strand
CCGGGTGGTGCGGCGGTATGTTCGCACCGCGCTGCCGGACTACTTGGGGACGATCTTTCTCACTACAGCTCTAATCCTGGCCCTTCCGTTGTATTACACGCACCGGTTGGGCGTCGCAACTTACGTGCTGGTAGTGTTGGGGATACTCGGGGGCATCCCGGCTTCCGATCTCGCTATCGCCCTCGTCAATCGCGTGGCGACGGAAACCCTCGGGCCGCGCAAGCTACCGCGCTTTGCTTTGCGAGAAGGTGTCCCGGCAGAGATGCGCACGATCCTGGTGATGCCGGTATTGCTTACTTCACCGCCAGAGATTGAGAGGCACCTGGAAAATCTGGAGGTGCATTACCTCGCAAATTCCGACGGCGAAATCTACTTCGCGCTGGTGTCCGACTGGGCCGACGCGCCGGAAGAAGAGCGTTCCGGTGACGCAGAGCTTCTGGCTGAAGCCGCTAACGGAATTACGCGACTCAACGACAAGTACCCGTCACCGGGCGGGCAGAGGTTCTTCCTTTTTCATCGCAAGAGAATGTGGAACGAAAAGGAACGGAAATGGATTGGCTGGGAAAGGAAGCGGGGCAAACTTCAAGAACTGAATAGGCTGCTTCGCGGAGCTACGGACACGACGTTCGTAGCGATTGGAGGCAAAGCACCTGCAGCGCCCGAACGTGTGCGCTATGTGGTGACCGTGGATGCGGACACACGTTTATCGCGCAACACGGCGCGACAGCTCATAGGCATGATCGCGCATCCCCTGAATCGACCGGAATTCGATCCCGAGCGCGGGCGCGTAGTGGAAGGCTATGGAATTCTTCAGCCACGCGTGACGCCCACGCTGCCGGAGGACCGCGAAGGCTCGCTCTTTCAGCGTGTCTATTCCGGGCCCGGCGGAATCGATCCATACTCGGGCGCGGTGTCGGACGTTTACCAGGATCTCTTCCATGAGGGCTCGTTCACCGGGAAGGGAATTTATGACGTAGATGCTTTCGAAGCGGCGATGGCGGGCAAGGTACCCGACAACGCCATATTAAGCCACGACCTATTCGAAGGGATATTCGCGCGGACGGCGCTTGCTAGTGACATTGAATTTTTCGAAGAATTTCCTCCCTACTACGACGTGGCGGCTAGCCGCCATCACCGATGGGCCAGGGGCGACTGGCAATTGCTACCCTGGATTTTTCGCCGGTTTCGCGCGCCGCGGTCGGCGAGTGTGCAGGTGGGTTCCGGTGAGCCACTGTCTAAGCAGCAGTCGCGGGGCACGACGATCCCCGCGCTTGGGCGCTGGAAATTGTTGGATAACTTGCGACGCAGCCTTTCGGCGCCCGCCACGATCCTGACGCTGGTCTTCGGCTGGCTCTTGGCGCCACAGAGACCGCTGCTCTGGACAGAATTTGTACTGGCCACGATCGCCATTCCGGCGCTGATCCCCACGGTGAGCGATCTGATGTTGCGCAATCGCGGGAATTCCATTCGCGTTCATTTCCGGCATGTCCTCGATGATTTTGTCCTCGCTCTCTGGCAAATCGGATTAACGATCACTTTTCTGGCGCATCAGGCGTGGCTGATGTCCGACGCGATTCTGCGCACTCTGGCGCGTCTCTTCATCACACACAGAAACCTGTTGCAATGGACAACGGCGGCGCAAGCCAAGCGGCGACGAAGATCGGAATTAGCAGGCATCTACGGCCTGATGTACGGCAGCGTAGCGATTGCGATCGCCACGGCTGCGGCGATGATAGCGATGCATCGAAACGTGTGGGTTGTCGCCGGGCCGTTTTTGGGTTTGTGGATTGTGGCGCCCGCGATCGCGCTGTGGACAAGCCAGCCGCAACAGCACGTCGTCGAGCAAGCTGCGAATCCCGAGGACAAGCGAGCGATTCGTTTGACCGCACGACAGACTTGGCGGTTCTTCGAGACGTTCGTGACGGAGGAAACGCGTTTTCTGCCGCCTGATGGATTTCAAGAGGATCCGGTGCCGATCGTCGCGCGCAGAACTTCGCCTACGAACATAGGTCTCTACCTGCTTTCTGCGATTTCGGCGCATGATTTCGGCTGGATTGGCACGCTGGACACGGTGGATCGCCTCGAGGCCACGTTTGCGACCATCCGGCAAATGGAATCGTACCGGGGGCATCTCTACAACTGGTATGACACCACAAGCCTTCGCCCGCTCGATCCGAGGTACATCTCCTCCGTGGACAGCGGGAATCTAGCGGGGCACCTGCTGGCCCTGGCGAACGCCTGCCGGGCGTTTCTAAACAAGCCTTTTGCGGGCCCAGGGTTCTTTCTTGGCGTCGAGGACGCCGTGCGACTTGCGCGCGAGGCCTATGGCGCTGCGGCCAACCTGAAAGGCGCGAATGCCGCGGCTGCCAGACGGTTTAGCGACGCGCTGGATACGTTCGAGACAGCACTCGATTTGCCCGCTGGGGACGCCGAAGGCCTAGCGAAGCGGCTCGCTCAGCTCAAAACGGCTGCTTCGGAACTGAGCGATTCAGCGGCCACTTTTCAGAGCGGCGAAGGACGTAGCGATACCGGCGTGGTCACGTGGGCGGACGCGGCGAAACGTTGCGTCGAGAGCCACAGCCGCGATGCGGAAATCTTCCTTCCGATGCTCCGTTTGCAGGAGCAGGCTGTTGCCAGAATCGCAGCGATGGCGGTGAAGGACCCTGGCGCTCGCCGAAAAGACGACCTGCCACATGTGGCGTTACCAAAGCTCGACGATGCGGCCGAGCATTTCAATCGCCTGTTGCTCGAGTTGGACGAATCGGCGGGCCAGAACGATCCAAGCTCCAGCCCTGACGGCGCCACGCAAATCGAGGTGCTGCGGCACGGTGCTCAGCAGGCTGCTGCCACTGCTGCGGCTTTGGCAAATCGCATAGCCAGTTTGGCTCAGGCTGCCGAAGATCTCTTTTACGGGATGGATTTTTCATTCCTCTATGAGCCGACGCGGCGTTTGCTTTCCATTGGCTATCGTGTGGGAGATCAGAGCCTGGACAACGATTGCTACGACCTGCTTGCGTCGGAAGCGCGGCTGGCCAGCTTCATCGGCATCGCCAAGGGTGAGTTGCCGGCAGCGCATTGGTTCCGTTTGAGCCGCGCGGTCACGCCGGTGGGGCGGGGCGCCGTGCTGATTTCGTGGTCGGGTTCGATGTTTGAATACCTCATGCCCGCGCTCGTCATGCACAATCCGGCCAATAGCCTGCTGCGCCAGACTTGCGAGCTCTCGGTAAGGCGGCAGATCGAATATGGTGACGAACGTGGGGTGCCCTGGGGCGTCTCAGAGTCGGCATATAACGAGCGCGACTTACACCTTACCTACCAATATTCGGGTTTTGGAGTGCCGGGTTTGGGACTGAAACGCGGGTTGGCCGACGATCTCGTGATTGCCCCTTACGCCACGGCGCTTGCGGCTATGTTTGAGCCGGCGAGCGCCACCCGCAATCTTCGCCGGATTGTGGCGGCGGGCGGACGCGGCGCCTACGGGTTCTACGAATCGCTGGACTACACACGCGCGCGTGTGCCGGAAGGCGAAGATCACGCTATTGTTCGCGCCTACTTTGCGCACCATCAGGGCATGTCCATCGTGGCGTTCGCAAACGCGGTCATGGGCGGCGCGATGCGTGCGCGCTTCCATGCCGAACCAATCGTGAAGGCGACGGAACTGCTGTTACAGGAGCGCCCGCCGCGAGAGATCCGCGCGGCACAGCCAAATGAGGAGGAGGTCGCCTCCGCAGTGCATGTGCGCGAGCTCACTCCCCCGGTGACGCGTCAGTTCAGTTCGCCGCACGATAGTCCGCCGCGAACGCATCTGCTCTCCAATGGCCGCTACTCGGTGATGCTGACCGCTGCGGGATCCGGCTATAGCCGCTGGCAAAATGTGGCCATCTCCCGATGGCGGGAAGACCCGACGGGCGACTCGTGGGGCTCCTACATCTATTTGCGGGACGTACGCAGCGGCCGGGTATGGTCCGCGGGCTATCAACCGGTCGGTGCCGAGCCTGATTTCTATCAAGCTTGTTTCTATGAGGATCGCGCGGAGATCGTTCGGCGCGATGGGGCGATCAATACAAAACTCGAAGTGGCGATCTCTCCGGAAGATGATGCAGAGCTGCGACGCGTCTCATTGACCAACCACGGCGGCGTTACCCGCGAAATCGAGGTTACCTCGTTCGCCGAGCTGGCTATGGCGCCCCAAGGAGCGGATCAGGCGCATCCCGCCTTTTCGAATCTCTTTGTGCAGACGGAGTTTGTGCAGTCCGCCGGCGCGCTACTGGCAACGCGTCGCAAGCGGTCAGCCGATGAGAGTTCGGTATGGATCGCACATCTCGCTGTCGCGGAAGGGCAACAGGCCCCGGAAATTCAATTCGAAACTGATCGTGCGCAATTCCTCGGCCGTGGGCGTGACGCGCGCTCGCCGATTGCGATCGTCGAGGGCAAAGAACTCTCGGGCACTGTCGGATTCGTGCTCGACCCCGCCATTTGCATGCGGCGCACCGTTCGACTGCCTCCGGGCGCAACGGTGCGCCTCGTTTTCACCACAATTGCCGCCGATAGCCGCGAGCATGCACTGAATGTGGCGGACAAGTTTCGAGACCCAGCCATGATGAGGCGCACGCTGTCGATGGCCTGGACGCAGGCGCAAGTACAGCTCTATCACTTGGGGATCAATGCAGACGAAGCGAACCTGTTCCAGCGGTTGGCGAATCCCCTGATCTACGCTGATCCCGCGTTGCGCCCCGCTTCGGACGCGTTATCGCGAACCACGCTTGAAATCAACGCTCTGTGGAAGCATGGCATTTCGGGGGATTTGCCGATTCTGCTCGTTCGCATCAACGGCACGGAAGACGTGGAAATGGTGCGGCAATTGCTGCGTGCGCAGGAATACTGGCGGATGAAACAGTTCGCGGCAGACGTCGTGATAATTAACGAGAAGGCGAGTTCTTACGATCAGGATTTGCAGCGCTCGCTCGACTCGCTGGTAAAGCGAAGCCAGATGCGGCTGGCCCCGGAGGGCACGGGCGGGCGCGGCGGCATCTTTGTGCTACGTGCGGATCAAATCTCCCCGGATGAGAACGCCATGCTCCGAAGTGTGGCGCGCACCGTGGTGGTAAGTGGTCGAGGGACCCTCTACGAGCAAATCAATCGGGCGCAGCGGACTGAGCCATTGCGTCCCCAAGTTCGATCTGCGATTCGTCCATCCCCCCAAAGGGAAGAGCCGCCGCCGGGCAATGAACTTGAGTTCTTCAATGGCCTTGGCGGCTTCTCGCGAGATGGACGGGAATATGTGATCTCGCTGCGTGAAGGACACAACACGCCGGAGCCATGGATCAATGTGATCGCGAATCCTTTGTTTGGCTTCCTGGCTTCCGAATCCGGGTCGGGCTATACGTGGTCACTCAACAGCCATGAGAACCAGTTGACGCCCTGGTCGAATGACCCGGTCTGTGATCCCGCTGGTGAAGTGATGTACATTCGGGATGATGCGTCCGGAGAATTTTGGACTCCGACGGCTCTTCCCATTCGCGATGCGCAGGCAGGCTACGTGACCTGTCATGGGCAAGGCTACACCCGATTCGAACATGAGTCGCACGGTATAGCCTCCGCGCTTACGCAGTTTGTTCCCGTCATTAATCCCATCAAGATTTCACGCCTGACGCTGCGGAATAATTCGAATCGCACACGCCGATTGAGCGTTTGGGGTTACGTGGACTGGGTATTGGGCAGCTCTCGTAGCGGATCGGCACCGTACCTAATTACCGAGATTGATCCGGGAACAAAAGCATTGCTTGCACGAAGCGCATGGGGCGGCGAGTTCGGCGGGCGAATCGCATTCGCCGATTTTTCCGGCAAGCAACAGTCCTGGACTGGGGACCGGGCCGAATTCACAGGACGCAACGGATCGCTGCGCCGGCCAAAGGCTCTCGACGGTGGCGGGACTCTTTCCGGAAGAGTGGGCGCAGCGCTCGATCCGTGCGGAGCGATGCAGACGTCAGTTGAATTGGAGCCGGGTGCGGAAAGCGAAGTCGTTTTCCTTTTGGGCCAAGCTGCCAGCCGAGAGGAGGCCGCGGCGCTGGTCAACCGTTATCGGAGCATCGATTTGGATAGGGTGCTCGCCGAAGTTACTCGGCAATGGGACAACGTTGCCGACGGCGTGCAGATCAGCACGCCGGATCGCGCCATGGACGTGCTCGTAAACCGATGGCTGCTCTATCAGACGCTTTCCTGCCGCGTGTGGGGACGCACGGCTTTCTATCAAGCAAGCGGGGCGTTTGGCTTTCGCGATCAGCTCCAAGACGTGATGGCGCTGTGTATTTCGAAACGAGAAGTCGCGCGCGAGCACCTCTTACGCGCAGCCTCGCGCCAATTCGTCGAGGGAGACGTCCAGCACTGGTGGCATCCGCCATCGGGTCGAGGGGTGAGAACGCGAATTTCAGACGATGCGCTATGGCTGCCCTACGCCTTGGTGCATTTCCTGGAGACGACGGGTGACACGGCATTGCTGGACGAACAGGTTCCTTTTCTGGACGGACCAAAGCTTGCCGAAGGACAGGAGGATGCGTACTTCCAGCCGGAAACCTCCGAAGCGTCAGCAACCCTTTACGAACACTGCGCCCGCGCTCTGGATCGAAGCCTGGCTGTGGGCAGCCACGGACTGCCATTGATGAGCACGGGCGATTGGAATGACGGCATGAATCGCGTCGGACGCGAAGGTAAGGGCGAGAGCGTCTGGCTCGGATGGTTTCTGCACACCGTTCTGTGGGAATTTTCGAAAATTGCCGATTTGCGGGGCGAACACACACGCGCGGAGACTTGGAGACTGCACGTGACGGCTTTAAAGGCGGCGATCGAGCGTGAAGCTTGGGACGGAGAATGGTACCGCCGCGCGTTTTACGACGATGGCACGCCGCTCGGCTCCGCCAGCAATAGCGAGTGCCAAATCGATTCGATCGCGCAATCCTGGGGCGTGATTACGGACGCCGCCGAACGTGGACGCGCGTCGCGCTCGATGACGGCCGTGGCAATTCATCTCATTTCGAAGCCCGACAATCTCGTCCAGCTCTTCACTCCGCCTTTTGACCATGATCCACACGATCCTGGATACATCAAAGGCTATCCGCCGGGAGTACGCGAGAATGGCGGGCAATACACGCACGCCGCGGTGTGGACGATTCTGGCATTCGCCGCACTTGGAAATGGCGATAAGGCTGTGGAAGTGTTCGGCATGCTCAATCCGATCCACCGTTCCTCGAAACAGGACGTGCAGAAATACAAGATCGAGCCCTACGCGTTGGCTGGCGACGTCTGTAGCGGCCCGCACGCGGGGCGCGGTGGCTGGAGTTGGTACAGCGGTTCCGCGGGATGGCTCTATCGCTCGTCGGTGGAATGGATCTTAGGAGTGCG
>DATNLT010000009.1:0-23313 GCA_035602725.1 Candidatus Acidiferrales bacterium | reverse complement strand
GAGGCCCCAGCTCATCGAAGGGATCAAGCCGAGCGAGCCGGCAGCTCCCGCGGCGCCGTCGCTCAGAATATCTCCAAACATGTTGGAAGTGACAATCACATCAAATTGTTTTGGAGCCAGGACCACCTGCAGCGCGGCGTTATCCACGTACATGTGATCGAGCTTGACGCCAGGATGTGCGGCGCCGACCGAGGTGACAACGCGGCGCCAGAGCACGGAACTCGCGAGCACGTTGGCTTTATCAATCGAGGTGACGTGATTGCCGCGGCGTTCGGCACGCTCGAACGCGAATTGTGCGACGCGTTCGATTTCGGGCGCCGTGTAAACTTCGAGGTCGGAGGCGCGCGAATTGCCGTTCGTGCCTTCGGAGCGGTGCTCGCCAAAATAGATGCCGCCGGCGAGCTCGCGCACGATTTCCAGGTCCACGCCGCGGGCGCGCTCGGGCTTGAGCGCGGAAACGTCGAGCAGCGCGGGACGCACGCGAATTGGGCGGACATTGATATAAAGCCCTAGCTGTTTGCGAAGGCCGAGCAGGCCGCTCTCCGGGCGCTTTTCGAGAGGCAGGGCATCCCAGCGTGGTCCGCCGACGGCGCCGAGCAGAATGGCATCTGCGGCGCGGCAGGCTTCGAGCGTTTCCGCGGTCAAGGGCGCACCGCAGCGGTCGATGGCCGCGCCCCCGAAAGGCATTTCGATAAATTCAAAGTGATGGCTGAACTCGGCGGCGCAATCCTTCAGGACGTGCGTGGCGGCCGCGGTTACTTCGGGGCCGATGCCGTCGCCGGCGAGTACGACGATACGTTTTGTTACGGTAGTCATGGTGTTACCTTACAGATCCCCCTGAGTTCGAAGGCGAAAAGCAGATCCCTCGCTGCGCTCGGGATGACAGGCTCCTCTTATTTCGCCTCGCGGCGCTCGGGCTAACAAGCCTGCCATTGCGTTTCGCCGTGCGACTTTTCCATTTAGTTCGGTGCGGCGGCCGCCAACGGCGCGGCTTCGCGGTGCAATCGAGCCTGCCGCAAACAATCTAGCAGGGAACGATCCGACACGGACTTATTTGCGTCGGCGAATTTCATTACACGACAGTAGCAGTCGTCCAACTCGGTTTCGTTCGGACGATGACCGAGCTCGGCCAAGCGCAAGCGCACGGCGTTACGTCCGGAGTGTTTGCCGAGGACAAGGTTGCGCTTCGGGACGCCCACGGCTTCCGGCGAAATAATCTCGTAGGTCAGCGGATTCTTGATGATGCCGTCCTGATGGATGCCGGCTTCGTGTGCGAAGGCGTTGGCGCCAACCACGGCCTTGTTGGGCGCGACGCCGGTGCCGGTGATTTCGGTGAGCAATTGGCTCGCGGGAAAAATCTCCTTGAGGACTACTCCTGTAGAAACGCCGTACTTAGCTTGGCGTACGGCCAGTGCAACGGCGAGCTCTTCGAGTGAAGCGTTGCCCGCGCGTTCGCCTATGCCGTTAATCGTGCACTCGACCTGACGCGCCCCCGCATCGATCGCGGCGAGCGAATTGGCAACCGCAAGGCCCAGATCGTTATGGCAATGCGCGCTGAGCGTGATGCCGGGTTGGTCTCCGAGATGTTCGCGCACGCGGCGGAAGATCGCGCTATATTCCTGCGGCACGCTGAAGCCCACGGTGTCAGGAAGATTGATGATCGTGGCTCCGGAGTCAACGGCGGCCTGCACGGCTTCGCAAAGGAATTCGATGTCGCTGCGGCTGCCGTCTTCGGCGGAAAATTCCACCTCAGCGCAGCGACTCCGGCCATAGCGAACGCTCTCGCGGATGGCGTTGAGCGCGTCCTGGCGGGACATGCGCAACTTGTGGTGCAGGTGCAGGTCCGAGGTGGCGAGAAAAATGTGCAGACGCGGATGTGCGGCGAAGGAGATCGCGTCCAGGGCGGCATCGAGATCGGCCTGTCGCGTACGGGAAAGCGCCGCGACGCGGCATCCACGAATTTCACGGGCGACAGCGGCGACACCCTCAAAGTCGCCCGGCGAAGCGATAGGGAAGCCCGCTTCGATCACGTCCACGCCAAGGGTCTCGAGTTGACGCGCCATGCGAACTTTTTCCGGAACGTTCATGGAGAAACCGGGCGATTGTTCGCCGTCACGCAAGGTCGTGTCAAAAATATGCACTCGATCCATGGAGCCCCCCTCAAGAAGTAGTAGAGGGCAGGGGTAGGAGGCTGTCCAATTTATAATTCTTCTACGTATGATAAGCTCGGCTTATAAAGGGTTATTAAGGAAACGGCATGGATCTAAACGAATTGCAAGTGTTTTGGACCGTGGCGCGGGAGAAGAGCTTTTCGCGGGCGGCGGAGAAGCTTTACCGGACGCAACCGGCCATCAGCATGTCCATACGAAAGCTGGAAGAGTGGGTGGGCGAGCCGGTGTTCGTGAAGGGATCGCGCGCGGGGCGGCTCACGAGTGCCGGGGAGATGCTGCTGGAATACGCGGAGCGCATGCTGAATCTGCGGGACGAGGCCAAGCGCGGGCTCACGGAATTGCGGGGCCTCGATCGGGGGAAGCTCTCGATGGGAGTCAATGAGAGTTCGATCCACGCGTTGCTGCCGGCATTCGCACGCTATCGCCAGCTTTATCCGAAGGTGAAGATCAGCGTGCTGCGCGTTTTCTCGCGGGACATCCCGGGTGCGTTGCTGAACTACAAGCTCGATTTGGGAGTTGTCTCGTACGATCCGGGCGAACCGCGGCTGGCCGCCATCCCATTTATGCAGGACAAACTAACCTTCGTGGTGAATCCGCGCCACCGTTTGGCGAAGCGCCGAATCATCGAGATTGGCGAACTTGGTAAAGAAGTGTTCGTGGCGCATATTGTGGATTCGCAGTTTCGGATCCGCGTGATCGAGCTTTTTGAGAAGCATCATGTGCCGCTCAATCGGGCGGTGGAGCTGCCGACGATTGAAAGCATCAAGCGATTCGTGGAAATGGGGATGGGCGTGGCCATCGTGCCGGGGATGTGCGTGCGGCACGAAGTGGAGCAGGGAAGACTGGCGGAGGTGAAGATGCGCCAGCTCAATATTCCGCGGCGGCTCTTTCTGGTGTACCGGCGCAACGAAAAGCTGAGCCATGCGGCGGTGGCGCTCCTCGATCTCCTGGTGAAGGGCGGGAATCATGCCGCGGGAACGGCCGCTGGCGAAGACGCCGGCAGAAAATTGAGGAACTAAGCCCCGGTCCTAGCCAACAGGCCGAGCAATCACGTCCTTATCGCCGTTTGACCCTGCAGGCCTCCCATAGAATATCTTCTAAACTTTTCGTGACAAATTCCGAGTTGGAACGTCATATAGCTTAAATGAGGCCTGCGTGGCTTCCTTTAGGAAGATGATCTACCGGAGAACGCTATAAGATGCCAAAACGAGGCGCACCACCTCTTGAGGGCGAGATGCTGCAGGGCACGCTGGACCTTTTGATTCTGCAGACGTTGGCACTCGGCCCGGCGCACGGGCACACGATTGCCCACGTGATCGAGCGGCGCTCGGACGACGTGCTACAGGTGGAACACGGGTCGCTCTACCCGGCACTGCACCGGCTGGAAGACCGCAAATGGATTTCGTCTTTCTGGGGAACTTCGGAAAACAACCGACGAGCGCGCTATTACCGATTGACGCCAGCGGGACGGAAGCAACTTGTTGCGCAGACGAGCCGCTGGGAGCAACTGGTGCAGGCTATTGGCCGGGTGCTAAAGCCGGCGGCGGAGTGAAACCATGATGGGCGAATGGCTGCGGCGTGTGAAACGCTTTCTGAAACGTGAAAAGTGGGACGAAGAGCGCACGCGCGAGATCGAGGCCTATCTCGAGATCGAATCCGATGAGAACGTGGCACGGGGCATGGACCCGGATGAGGCGCACTACGCGGCGCTGCGAAAACTGGGCAACGCAACTTTGATTCGCGAGGAGATCTACCACATGAACAGCCTCGGTTTTCTGCAAACGCTTTGGCAAGACCTGCGGTTTGGAGCGCGCTTGCTCCGGCTGAACGCGGGATTTGCGATCGCCGCGATTCTTTCGCTGGCCTTGGGAATCGGCGCGAACACCGCCATCTTTCAGTTGCTCGATGCCGTCACCCTGCGCACCTTGCCAGTGACACACGCCGAGCAATTGGCCGAGGTCTATATTGACCAGCCCCACGGCCGCACCGGCAATTTCAGCTCGCGATACTCTGAGCTGACCAATCCGATGTGGGAACAGATTCGCGATCATCAGGAGGGGTTCTCCACAATCGCCGCGTGGAGCCCGACCAGGTTCAATATCTCCCCGAAAGGCCAAGTGCGGCCGGTGGCTGGAATTTTCGCAAGCGGCGCGTTCTTCCAGGTGGCGGAAGTCGAACCACTCCTAGGCCGTTTTTTTAGTCCCGCCGACGATCAGCCCGGATGTGGCACGCCCGGCGCCGTGATCAGCTATTCATTTTGGCAGCGGGAATACGGCGGCGACCCGTCGGCCCTCGGGAGGATCATCTCCGTGGAAAGCCATCCGGTGGGTGTGATTGGCATAGCCCCGCAAGGTTTTACCGGACTGGAAGTAGGACACGGATTTGATGTGGCCTTGCCAGTGTGTTCGGAGCCGGTGATCCGCGGAGAAGACACGCAACTCGCGCGCCGCGACGGCTGGTGGCTGGCGGTGACCGGGCGGCTGAAACCGGGTTGGACGCTCGCAAAGGCGAGCGCGCAACTCCGAACGATTTCTCCGGCGATCTTTGAAGCGACGCTGCCGCCGCGATTCAATGCCGATTCCGCCAAGCACTACCTGGGATACAAACTGGGAGCGTTTCCCGGCGGGCTTGGTAGAAGTGACTTAAGACGGGACAGCAGCAACCCGCTTTACCTCTTGCTGGGTCTTGCGGGTCTCGTGCTTCTGATCGCCTGCGCGAACCTGGCGAACCTGATGCTCGCAAGGGCTAGCGCCCGCGAAAAGGAGATGAGCGTCCGGCTGGCGATTGGCGCCTCGCGCGGACGGCTAATCCGCCAATTGCTTGCGGAAAGCTTGTTGCTTGCGGGAATTGGCGCGGTGCTGGGCGCATTGCTGGCGCGTTGGCTTGGCGCTTTCGTGGTTTCGATGCTGGATGTATCGTCGAACACACCCTTTCTGGTGAACCTGAGCTTGGATTGGCGCGTGCTTGGGTTTACCGCGGGCTTGGCGGTGCTTACGTGCGTTTTATTCGGGCTTACGCCCGCAATTCAGGCGACGCAGGTTGCACCTGGCGCGGTGCTCAAAGCCAACGGGCGGGGTCTCACGTCAAGCCGCGAGCGATTTGGGCTGCGCCGGTCGCTTGTGGTGGCGCAAGTCGGTCTCTCGTTGGTGCTTCTGTTCGGCGCGCTGCTTTTTTCGCGAAGCTTGCGCAATCTGATGACGCTCGATGCAGGATTCCGCCAGGACGGGATTCTGGTCACTTACCTCGACTTGAGAAACGCCAAGATCCCCAAAGCCAACCGGTACGCCTACAAGCGGCAAATCGTGGATCAAATCGGCGCGACACCCGGCGTGGATGCGGTGGCGGCGGTTTACAACGTGCCGATCGGCGGCAATTCATCGAATGACAACGTGTTGAGCCAGAATTCCGATACGCAAACCATGGGAACAACGTGGAACAATTGGGTGACGCCGAACTTTTTCGCCACACTCGGCACGCCCGTTCTGCAAGGACGCGATTTCACGGAAAAGGACAACCTAGCGGCGCCGAAGGTGGCTGTCGTGAACCAGGCGTTCGTTCAGAAGTTCCTTTCGCCCGGCAGCCCGCTGGGACAGACGTTTCGGCTGGAGCCCGATGCCGGGAAAGCACCGCCCCGGTATTTGATCGTGGGTGTAGTGAAGAACGCTAAATACGCCGACATGCACAGCGAATTTGCACCGGTGGCCTACTTTCCGATCGCGCAGGACGAGGACCAGGACGAGTATGCATCGGTGGTCGCGCACTCGAATGGCCCGCTCGGGGCGCTGGTCTCCGCGGAAAGGGACGCGCTCGCGCAAATGAATCCGGCGATTCAAATCGAGTTCAAGACGTTGCCGGAGACGGTGCGCGCCTCGCTCACCCGAGACCGCCTGATGGCGACGCTTTCGGGGTTTTTCGGCGTACTTGCGACGCTGCTGGCCACGGTTGGACTTTACGGTGTGATCTCTTACATGGTGGCGCGGCGGCGCAATGAAATCGGCATTCGCATGGCGCTAGGTGCGGGCCGCGCGTCCATCCTGCGGATGGTGATGGGCGAAGCGGGGCTTCTGCTGGCGATCGGCTTGGCGGCGGGCGCGGTCCTTTCCCTCATGGGCGCTCGCGCGGCGAGCTCGCTATTGTTCGGACTGAACGCCCGCGACCCACTCACGCTTGCGCTGGGCGTCGCCATCCTGGTGATTGTCGCGGCGGTGGCCAGCTATCTGCCTGCCCAGCGGGCCGCGAGCCTCGATCCGATGCAGGCACTGCGCGACGAGTGATTCTGGTGGCGAGGTGGCGGCCAGCTTTCCGGCGGCGCGCCCATGGCAACTTTGACAGATGAGTGACGGCAGTTCAGCCAAGTTTGCGATCCCACGCGTCACCGAAATGCTGCGCCTGAAAGAGGGACGGCTGGTAGGGACCCGCGAATCGCTTTGGCGGCAAGAAAGGATGCGGCAGAAAACGCTCATTGGTTCCCGGCGCCGAGAAGCGGGCATAGCCGTAGTGGCGGCGCTCACAAAAGTGGCAGCGATACGGCCGAATGTCCGTAAAGCTGAGGATCCAATCGACAAAGCCGCGCTTGCGGGAACGATGGACATCGGCTGAGCGGCAGAACGGGCAGCGGCGGTGAGAGGGCGTAGTTAAAGCGGCAATGCGCAGGCTCACGGAGAGGCCTCCTCTCGCAGGGAAATCACGGGACCGATCGAATGTCTTTACTATATACCAAACAATATATACACACAAGCATAAATGAAAGGGTGGCTACAATAGCTTGGCATTCGTGGATGAACGGCAGAAAGGGCAGACGGCTCACGAATGCAGTAAGCTCCTGGTGTGGGCGAGCAAAACAAAATAAGCCGCGACGCGACACGCGTCGGGCTGTGCCTGGACTGCGTGCACGCGCAGGAGGTACGCTCGGAAAGAGATTCTGTGTTTTACCTGTGTAGGCTCTCGGCCATCGATCCGAATTTCGTGAAGTATCCGCGTTTGCCGGTGCTGCGGTGCCGGGGGTACCTTCCGCAGACCCTTCCATAAGCGTTATCGAGCGTTATCGCAAGCTGGCGCGGCTCACCAGCCGGGGGCCTTCCTCACCGAATAACAACTCTTGTCCGCGGGGAGGCTGCTTTGCGGCCCCATTCAACTTTGTGTCCGACCACATCGTGAAGCGGGAACCCAAGGCGCACAAACACCCTACCGCCGCAGATACGGCGGCCGCCGTCGCAGTGGAATGGGTGCGGCCGGCTTGGCGGTTTGACGCGAAAGCAGGTAAACTGCGCTGGCGATTTCGGAGATTTTTTGTGTAGCGGGTCTCGCGTCGCGCTTATCAAAAATGCCGTGACACGCACGCGCTAAGCATCCTAACGGCAGAGGGATGCATCCTGGACTGTGATTCGCGATCAACACGAAAGAAATTCTTCCTCGCAGGACCGTTTGGACCATTTAGGAGAGCGGAATCGAATGGATACCCGGGTGATGTTGCGCTGGCTGGCGATTTACGCGATCGCTCTGGCGGCGATGGGGTGCGGAAGCGCGACGTTCAGCGGGGTGCCCATGATCACCACGCAGCCCACCGCGCAGACCGCGGCCGTCGGCAAAACCGCGACGTTCACCGTGACCGCCACAGGCGACGCTACGCTGATGTACCAATGGTACGCGAACGGCGCGCCCATCACCGGCGCGACCTCGGCGTCCTACACGACGGTTCCGGTGACCATCGGCGAAAACCAGACGCCATTCTTCGTGTACGTGAGCAATTCGGTGGGCAGCACGGAGAGTGCGACCGTGGAGTTGACGGTCACACAAACTACCGGCGCCGTGACGCTACGCAATGATATCGAGCGAACCGGGCAAAATCTGCGCGAGTCGATTTTGACGCCGGCCAATGTGAATTCCGCGAGTTTTGGGAAGCTGGGCGCGTTGCCCGTGGACGGGCGGGTGGACGCGCAGCCGCTCTTTCTTTCGGGCGTGACGCTAAGCAGTGCGGCGCATGACGTGTTGTACGTGGCGACGGAGCATGGCAGCGTGTATGCGTTTAACGCGGCATCGGGCGCGACGCTATGGCGCAGGTCATTGCTTGCAGCCGATGAGACACCAGCTATGAGCGCCGGGTGCGATACCGCAACGGGCGAAGCAGCGATCACATCCACACCCAGCATCGATCTTTCACGTGGGCCTCATGGCGCACTTTATGTACTGGCGGCATCGCGCGATGCGGGCGGCAATGTGATCCAGCGATTGCACGCGCTTGATGTTGCTACGGGTGCGGAACTGCTTGGCGGACCGGCGAAGATCGGGGCGAGCGCAGTGGTCACACGCTCCGGCAACACGGCGCCGTTCGATCCGGGTGTCGATGAAGGGGCGGGCGGGTTGCTCGTGTTGAATGGACGTGTTTACGCCTCGTGGAGCGCCAACTGCGCAGCCTCGTCCGGAAATATCTGGATCCTGGCGTTTGACGAGGGGAGTTTAGCGGTGACTGGTTCGCTGAATGTCGCCGAGGCCTCCCGCACGATTGCGAGCGGAGCGGGCGGCTCGGGTTTGGCCGCGGATGCGGCGGGGAATCTATATTTCTTCGACGCGAATGCCGCGCTGGCGACTCCGGGCACAATTGCTGCCGCCAGCCTATCGGGCGCGGGAAATGGCGTCCTGCGGCTTTACTCGGCGCCCATGCTGGCGGTTGCGGGTGCGTCCAATTTTTTTGCGACGTTACGCGGTTCCGCGGCGGGCACGCAGACAGGTTTTGGCGGGGCGATGCTGCTGCCTGACCTCGCGGATGCCTCGGGTGCCACGCTGCATCTGGCCGTGAGCACTGGTAAGAACGGGAGCATCTACTTGGTGAATCGGGACGCGCTGGGCGCCACGCCCTACCAGGAAATTAATGGCGAGCTATCTTCGCAGGGCGTTTACACCATGCCCGCTTATTTCAACCAAACGGCTTACTTTGGGGCGGCCGGCGATGCTATTCGGGCATTTGCCATTCGCGGGGCACGGCTCTCAACTTCACCGGTGAGCGCGACGAGCACGATTTTTGGCGGAGCTGGGACCACGCCATCCATTTCGGCGACCGGTAATCAGGGCGGCATCTTGTGGGCAGTGGAAAGCGGCGACACGGCGGTGTTGCATGCGTATGACGCCACGAATCTTTCGCGAGAGCTATATAACTCCGGCAAGGAGGCCCGCGGGCGTGACGCGCTCGGGTCCGGCAACTTCATTGCGCCGCTGATCGCGAATGGCAAGGTGTATGTAGCCGGTGACGGCGGCGTGACGATCTTTGGTTTGTTGAAGTAGCCGCGCGAATACAATGCGGGCGTATTGCCGATATTACTTTCCGGCACCTGAAATCAGCGTAAACTTTTGCACGCGCTTGGCTGTGTCGACCTCTCCAGTGTAGTAATTTCCCTGCGAATCCATCGCGGATTGGTGTACCCAGTGGAATTGGCCTGCATTTCGGCCGTTGTGCCCGAAGCTGGACACCACGGCACCATCGGAGCGCTGCACGATCCAAATTACATTGTCCTCGCCATCGGCTACCAATAGATATTTCTGCTGCTCGTCATGCGAGAAAGTGAGATTCCACACCGAGCCGATGCCGAGTGTGGACTTATGCACGAAGAATTCGCGGACGAACTTGCCTTGCTTGGTGAAGACCAGGATGCGGTCATTGCTGCGGTCGCACACATAGATCAGGCCGTCAGAGGAAATGTGCGCGCAGTGAACGGGGTTGCGGAATTGTTTGTCTATAGCCGCTGCGGAGTCGTAGGGGGCGGGCGGAGCGTTGTCAATCTGACTGAGCGGGATGCCGTAAGCACCCCAGCCGCGTTTGAAGGCGCCGGTATCGGCGTCGAACACCACGACGCGCTTGTTCAGATAGCCATCGGCGATGTAAACCTCGTGCGCGGCCTCGTCCACTTCTATACCGGCCGGCTGGCCCAGAATTGAAACGTCTTGATTGTTCTCGGGTGCCGTGGAAGGATGGCCGATTTCGAGCAGCAGCTTTCCGTCATTCGTGAACTTCAACACTTGCCGATCCTCCGCGCCCGAGCCGCCGATCCAGACGTTATCGTGAGCGTCCACCCAGATGCCGTGCTCGGACGTGGGCCAGTCGGGGACATAGCCGGGACCGCCCCAGGACTTCAGCAGATTGCCGAGCCCGTCAAACTCGAGCACTGCGGGTGCAGCGAAACAGCACTCCGAACGCGGAGGAGTCTGGGCCGCGCCCAACTCGTCAGGTGTTAGCGAGCGCGGACGTTGCAATACCCAGATGTGGTCATGATGATCGACGGCCATGCCGCCGACCTGGCCCATGATCCAGTTCTTCGGCAATTGCTTTGGCCAGGATGGATCGACCTGATATTTCGGCGGGTCTTGGGCGTGCGTCACAAAGGCTGCGACCACTGTCCCCAGGCACAGCAGCAGCACTCCAGAGATGCGCACCCTCGCACGGTACCTTGCGGCGGTCATCGAACTTCCTCGTTGGCAGGGAAAGGTCTGATCACACGAGGACCGAGCCCGCGATGTCTTTCTGCCGAGGTCCCGGCGAGTCGTGATAAGGAGTCTGCTGAAGTAATTCGGCTTGAGCAGCGCGCGTGCTGCCTAAGACTGCTTAATCTCCGCCGAGCCACCGAACCAAACAGGCGATACCGCCAAGAGCGCATACTAGTCCGCCACAAAAGCACGCAAAGATACATAGGTTGAGCAGCAACCTGGACGGCCGATAGTCTGTCGCGGAGAGCATGCGAGCAAGCCCGGCCCCTACCACCGCAAATCCGCCGGCCACCAGAAACCACTCCCACCACGTTAAGGCGGTAAACTCATTTTCGCGGCAATGGTGCCGGGGGGCAGAATCGAACTGCCTACGCCAGCCTTTTCAGGGCTGCGCTCTACCAATGAGCTACCCCGGCACGAAGCGGAATCGAAACATTTTGCCGGAAACACGGAAGGACTGCAACCTGCCCGGTTGCGATAGTTTATAATCTTCGCAGATAGAGTGATGGGCACGCGGCAACCCGAGCGACCGCAGCCACAATTTCAGTTCATTCCAGGAAGGGATTCATGACCCGACGCCTGCTGATGGGAGCATTTTGTGTACTGGCGCTCGCCGCTTCGAGCGCTGCGCAGCGCTTGCCCGGCAATGCCGTTCCGGAAAGCTACGACCTGAAGTTTGCTCCCGACCTGACGAGCGCCACGTTTACGGGTGAGGAGACGATCCGTGTTCACCTGCTGGAGGCCTCGACCTCGGTGGTGCTGAATTCGGCGGAGATCGCGTTTCAGGAGGCCACCATCACGGCCGGGGGGCGCACGCAGAAGCTCGGAGCGTCATTCCAGGAGCAGAGCGATCAGGCCACGCTGACGGCTCCGACCGCAATTGCCGCTGGGCCGGCGGAGATTCACATTCGGTTCACCGGGGTGCTGAACGACAAGTTGCGCGGATTCTACTTGAGCCAGACGGCGCGGCGGCGCTATGCGGTGACGCAATTCGAGTCCACCGATGCCCGGCGCGCGTTCCCATGCTTCGATGAGCCGGCGTACAAGGCGGTGTTTCGCATCACGCTGGTGGTTGATAAGGGCGATACCGCAATTTCCAATGGCAAGATTGTTTCGGATACACCGGGCCCTCAAGAGGGAAAGCATACGCTGGTGTTTTCACCGTCCGCGAAAATGTCTACGTATCTGGTGGCGATGATGGTGGGGGATTTCGAGTGCTTGAGCGGCGGGGCGGATGGAATTCCGATCCGCGTGTGCGCGGTGCCGGAGAAGAAAGCGCTGGGCGCTTACGGGCTCCTTTCCGCCGAAAACATTTTGAAGTTCTACGACAAGTATTACTACACGAAATATCCGTTTGAGAAGCTGGACATCATCGCCTTTCCTGATTTTTCCGCGGGCGCCATGGAAAACGCCGGGGCGATCACGTATCGCGAGACGGCATTGCTGATCGACGACAAGACCGCTTCACTTGGCGCACACGAAGTGGTGGTGTCCGACCTGGCGCATGAAATGGCGCACCAATGGTTCGGCGATCTGGTGACGATGGATTGGTGGGACAATATCTGGCTGAACGAAGGCTTTGCCACCTGGATGGCCTGGAAGCCGATCGAGGCCTGGAAGCCGGAATGGCATTCGGAGCTCCAGGAGATCCAGGAAACCGCCGGCGCGCTGGGCACCGACGCCATTGCCTCGATCCGTCCGATCCGCGCGAAGGCGGAAACCCCAGCGGAGATCGACGCGCTCTTTGATGGCATCGCGTATGAGAAGACCGCCGCGGTGCTGCGCATGCTCGAAGCGTACGTGGGCCCGGAATTGTTTCGCAAAGGCACGAACGCCTACCTCCAGGCGCATGCTTTCGGCAACGCGACGGCGCAGGATTTCTGGAATGCGGTGGCGGCAGCATCGGGCAAGCCGGTGGATAAGATCATGCCGACGTTCATCAACCAGTCCGGAGCGCCGCTCGTGACGGTGAAGAGCGCTTGCAGCGGCGGCCATACGAGCGTCACACTTTCGCAGCAGCGTTACTTCACGGATCGCGCGAAGCTCGAGACGGGCTCGCCGGAAACCTGGACGATTCCCGTTTCGCTGCGCCCCGCAGGGGCATCGAGCGCCACCTACAGATTGCTGACTGAGCACGAACAGACATTCGATCTGCCGGGCTGCGCGACCTGGGTGAATGCTGATGCGGGTGGCAAAGGCTACTACCGGAGCGCCTACGAACCTGACGCTTACGCCAAGATGAGCGCGGAATTGGAGACGGCGTTCACGCCGGAAGAGCGCATCCGGTTTCTTTCTGACGCCTGGGGCATGGTGCGTGTGGCGCGGCTGAATATCGGCGAATTTCTGAAGACTCTGCAGGCGGTGCAGAATGACCAAACGCCGGCCGTGACCGAAACCGCGTTGAACTATTTGCCCACGATTCACGGGCAGATCGCTTCCGAGGCGGAGCGGCCAGCGTTCGAGCAATGGGTCCGCGAATACCTGCGTCCCGTGGCCGGTCGCCTGGGCTCCGAAGCTGTGCCGGGCGAACCGGACGAGCGCCGCGCTTTGCGTTCGCAAGTATTGGTGGTGCTGGCGATCGACGGCAAGGACCCGGAGGCCATTGCGAAGCTTCGGCAGGTAGCCGACGCGTACATGCAGAATCCTGCGTCGGTGGACTCAAATCTGGCAGCGAATGCGCTCGCCGTGACCGCGCAGAATGGCGACGCGGCGCTCTATGACAAATATATGGCGCACATGAAGACCGCGAGGACGCCGGAAGAGTACTACCGCTATTTCGGCGCGCTCGATGATTTTAACGACCCCGCTTTGGCGACGCGGACACTGGAATTTATGATGACGCCCGCGGTGCGAAATCAGGATCTGTTTTTCGATGGCCTGATGGCCGATGACAAGACGCAAACGGTGGCGTGGGATTGGTTCAAGGCGCACTTCGCGGAGATTCAGCAGAAGCAGGGCTCCTCGATTGGTGGCGCGAATTTCGTGACGATTGCAGGTGACTTCTGCGATGCGAAACTGCGCGATGATTCGCAGGAATTCTTTGCGTCAAAGAATATCCCGGGCGCGGAACGGCCGCTGCGGAATGCGAAAGACCGCACCAATGCGTGCATTGATCTGCGGGAGGCGCAGCGCGCGAATTTGGCGGCGTTTTTGGGGAAGTGAGCGCAAGGACGGGATGCATAGCTCGATTGCTGCGCGGATGCGAGTGCGGCACATAGACTCTTCGCTGCGCTCAGAATGACACCGGAGTTAGGGGGCCACGAGGCAAAACTCGTCGGGCGGGCCGTGGCTATCGGCGGCGGCGCGGGATCGCTGGGGAAAGACCGCAGGTCCAAGGACCTGCGCTACACAACCATCGCTGAATGACGCGGATGCAAGTTTGCCGCACGGGCGCCGAAGGCCTCAGTGGCGTCACGCAAGACATGCGCGTCGTGCCCACAGTCTCAGGTACTCCTCTAAATAGCCTCGCTTGAGGCCCGTCATTTCAACGAGGCGTCGAATTCGCGCATCCAGTCTTTCTTCTTGAGGAGTTCGCGCGGCTTGGTGCCGTCGGGCGGCCCGACGATGCCGTCTTTCTCCATGATGTCAATAAGGCGCGCGGCGCGGCCGTAACCAATGCGCAGGCGGCGCTGCAACGTGGAAGTGGAGGCGCGGCCGGCTTCGCAGACCACGCGAACGGCGTCTTGATAGAGCGCGTCGTCCACATCGTCATCGCCACCGGCGCTGCCGGGTTCACCGCCGGAGCTTTCTTCCTTAGGGGGTTCGAGGAGCTTTTCGTTGTACACGGCCTTGGCTTGCGAACGCCAGAATTCGCAGACCGCGCCGATTTCATCTTCCGTGACGTACGGTCCGTGCATACGGTGCAGCCGCGATGAGCCGGCCGGAAGATAGAGCATGTCTCCGCGGCCGAGGAGCGATTCGGCGCCGTTGGCGTCCAAAATCGTGCGCGAATCCACCTTGCTGGCCACGCGGAATGAAATGCGCGCGGGGAAATTGGCTTTGATCAAGCCAGTGATTACGTCCACCGAAGGCCGCTGCGTGGCGAGGATCAGGTGAATGCCGACGGCGCGAGCCATTTGCGCGAGACGCGTGATGGATTCTTCCACGTTGCTGGTGTCCACCATCATGAGGTCCGCCAATTCGTCAATGATGATCACCAGGAAGGGAAGCGGCTTGTGCTCGGCCTCTTCGACGTCTTCAAACAAGGAGAGCGATTCGGCGCGCTGGAAGGTGCGGTTGTACTGCTCGATGTTGCGGACGCCGCGCTGCGCCAGCAGTTTCAAGCGGCGCTCCATTTCGCGCGTGGCGTTCCGCAGCACGTTGGACGCGACCTTCGGATCGGTGACGACCGGCGCGAGCAAGTGGGGAATATTCTCGTAAAGGCCCAGCTCGAGGCGCTTCGGATCGACCATCACCATTTTCAGCTCGTCTGGCGTGGCCTTGTAGAGCATGGAGATGATCAGCGAATTGAGGAACACGCTCTTGCCGGTGCCCGTGGAACCCGCAATCAGCAAGTGCGGCATCTGCGCGAGATCGGTGATGCGATGGCGGCCGATCAGGTCTTTGCCCATAGCCAGCGTTAGCTTGGAGGGTGAGTTCACGAATTCGCTGGATTCGATTTCCTCGCGCAGGGCGATGGTCTGGCGATTCTGGTTGGGCACTTCGATGCCGATCGTGGACTTGCCGGGGATGCGCTCAATCAGAAGGGACTCGGCGCGCAAGGCGAGGCAAAGATCGTCGGCAAGCCCGGTAATGCGGCTGTACTTGATGCCCGCTTCCGGCTTGAACTCATAGGTGGTGACGACGGGACCGGGGTTGATCTGCGTGATGTAGCCGGTAACGTCAAATTCCTTGCACTTCTCCTCGATGGCGCGCGCGCAGGCCTTGAGTTCGTCTTCCGGGATCTTCTGGCTGCGTTCGGCGTTGTTGAGCAAAGTAGCTGGAGGAAGGCGGAAGCCTCCGGCGGTCTTGGCGATCTTGGCGGCCGGTTTCGCAGGGGGCTCGGCTTCCACCTTGGGTTCGTTTGGCTCCTTGAAACGCAAGACGACTGGAGCGCGTTTGGACGAGCGCTCCGAGGTTTCCTCGTCCTCGGTCTCGTCTGTCTGGGCGGCGGCTTTCTTTAGGATTTCTTTCGCGCCAGGAACTTGGGGCGCTACCGGTTGGCGGCCGGAAACCTTTACTTCCTCAAGGCGCTTCTGCCGGCGAGTTTCTTCGCGGCGTTCCTGCCAGTCGGACCAATAGGTTTTGGCGCGGCCAACGAGGTTGAGCTTGGCGATCGGACCCTTGGCCCATTCCTGCGTGGCGATGATGGAGAACCGCGTCGTGAGGAACAACGCCGCCAAGAGCGCCGCAATGGCAACCAACTGGCCTCCAACACTGCCGAGTGCGGCGATCGCTCCGGATGCCAGTAGATCGCCCAATAGGCCGCCTGGAGGCGCCCCGCCGCGCACGCCTGGGAGATGCCACAGCGCCAGCAGCGCGGGCGCGGAGAGCACCAGCAGACCGTATCCAATGAGTTTCGCGACGGCCGATTCCACCGGACGGCTGCGGAACCAACGAGCACCCAGAGCGAAAATCCCAGCGGGAAGCAAGAAAGCGGCGTAGCCGAAACCCTGGAAGAGCAAGTCAGCGCCATGGGCGCCCACGGGGCCAATCCAATTGGTGGCCGCGCGCGAGTCCGCGGACGTGGCGGACACGTTGAGAGACGCGTCATGTGGGTTATATGAAAGCAGGCTCAGGGCGATGAGCAGGCCCACGGTGATCGCCAAAAAGCCGGTCAATTCATTGAACCGGCGGTTTTCTGTCGGGGTCAATAAGCGCACACACTTCTCCTTGCGGGCGGATAGCGGTGAAGACCAGTCCTGGCTCGCGCGGGCGCTAGCGTGCGTTGGCCAGGTGGAGGAATGCAAACAACAGCACGACTATACCAAAGAGAATGCGGTACACAATGAAAACCTTGAGCGTGCGTGTTTGCAAATAGCGCAAGAGAAAACCGATCACGAGATAGCCGACGATGGCCGAAACGGCGATAGCAATCAACAAAGTCGAGAGGGGCAGGTCAAGGGCGCCCGCGCGATGCTGGTGAATCAGTTTAGGCATTTCCTTGAGTCCGGCGCCGGCGATCAACGGGGTGGCCAAAAGGAAAGAAAAACGGGCGGCGCTTTCGCGAGTCATACGCCGGAAGAGGCCCGCAGTAATGGTGATCCCGGAGCGTGACACGCCGGGAAAGAGAGCGAGGGCCTGGGCGGCGCCGATCGTGACCGCATCGGTCATGTTCACTTGCGGGATATGGCGTTCGAGGCGCGGGGTACGCTCCGCCCACCACATCAGCAACGCGACGAGGATCAATAGACAAGCAATCAACACGGGATGTTGCAGCTTTTCTTCGATGGTTTTTTCAAATAGCGCGCCGACAATGCCCCCGGGAATCGTGCCGATCACGAGCAGCCAGAAAAGACGCCGCTTCCAGGCAAAGTCTTCTGATGTGCCGACGAAGTTGGTCCGAACGCCGAAGCCCGCCAGTACCAATTCGACCCAATCCCGGAGAAAGTAAATTATGACCGCAAGCAACGTACCCATGTGGAGCGCCACATCAAAAGCAAGCCCAGGCTCCGGCCATCCGAAAAACCAGGGAACCAGGACCAAGTGGGCGCTGCTGCTAATGGGGAGAAACTCGGTGAGGCCTTGAACGACGGCCAGGACGATGGCTTGATTCAGCGGCATGCGGGATCAAGGCTCCTTGGCATTTACTCGCGCCTCAGTTGCTGTGGCGAGCGTTTTGCGCATGTGAAAGGCGTCCACGCGGTCAAGATAGTAGCCGCGCAAGATGCCGTCGCTACGATAGCCGTGGTGCGTCCAGAAGGCAACGCCGGCGGTATTGTCGGTTGCCGTTTCAAGCTCTATTTGGCGAATGCCGCTGGCGAGCAAATTCTGCTCGATGGCCGTGTAGAGAATCGATCCCAAACCGAGGCGGCGGGAGCCAAGCGCGACGTCCAAAGTGATGATGTAGCCGTCGGGCGGGTCAGCATCGGCCAAAATGAAGCCCGCGATGGCCGAATCAGGCGTTTCGGCCACGATGCAGGTTGCACCGGCAAGCGCGAGGTACCAGCGCAACATGCGTTTGGAATAGGCGATTCCCGGCGGATAGCAGGCGCGGTCGAGAAGATACAGTGCGTCGAAGTCGGCGAGCGCATAAGGCCGCAGGGTAAAGTTCGCGCTCATGATAGCCCTGCGCCTGACGTCAGACTTCGAGGATCACCGGCAGGATGAGCGGGCGCTTCGAGGTTTGCTTGTTGAGATAGCGCTTGAGGTCCACGCGAATCTTTTCCTTGATGACGCCCCAGTCGGATTTTTCCTCGGCGTTCGATTGCTCGATGGTGCGGATCACCACGGCACGCGCCCCGGCGAGAAGTTCCTGGCCGTCATCGGAGGGAATGAAGCCGCGGGTAACGATTTCCGGCGGCGATTCGACGCGCCCATTGTGTTTATCGATTGCGATGATAGGCACGACGACGCCATCCTCGGCCAAATGGCGGCGGTCGCGGATCACTACCTCGGCGATCTCTTCGAGCGAGCCGGAATCGACGCACACACGGCCAACGGTGACCGGTTCGCGGCGATAGGCCTTGCCGTCGGGCGTGAACTCGATGGGCTGGCCGTCTTCGATGAGCAGGATTTCGCCGGAAACGGCGCCCACGTGGTGGGCCAATGCGGCGTGGCGGAAGAGTTGCCGATATTCGCCGTGCGCCGGAATGAAATAACGCGGGCGCACGATGTTAAGCAACAGCTTTTGTTCTTCCTGGCTGCCGTGACCGGAGACGTGAAGCAAGCCATTGTCATTGTCGTAGTAGACGAGCGCACGCCGGCGGAACATATGGTCCAGCATGCGGAAGATGGCTTTTTCGTTGCCGGGGATGATGCGCGCGGAAAGAATCACGCTGTCGCTTTCGTCGACTGAAATCAGGCGATGATTATCGACCGAGATGCGCGAGAGCGATGACATCGGCTCCGCCTGGCTGCCGCTAATCAGCACCACGAGCTTCTTGGGATCGAAGGTTCGCAGATCCTGCGGGCGGACCACCATGCCGTCGGGAATGCGCAGACACTTCAGCTCGTGCGCGATCTCGACGTTATCCACCATGCTTCGGCCAACGAAGCCGACCTTGCGGCCTACAGTCGCGGCCACGTCAATCACTTGCTGGATGCGGTGGATCGAGGAAGCAAAACACGAAAGCAGGACTTTGCGCGGCGCCGCACGGAAAATCTCTTCGAGACGAGGGACCACGGCGCGCTCGGATGGCGTAAATCCGGGGCGCTCGGTATTCGTGCTGTCACTAAAGAGCGCGAGTACGCCTTCCTGTCCGTACCTAGCAAACGCGTGAAGATCGAATTCGTGTTGATCCGGCGGAGTCTGGTCGATTTTGAAGTCGCCGGTGTGGATGATCACGCCGACCGGGGTACGCACCGCAAGCGCAACGCAATCGATCGTGCTGTGCGTCACGGACATGAACTCGATACCGAACGGACCGATCTCGATGGTTTGCCGCGGCGCCACCAGGTTGAGCTTGGCGGCTTCGAGCAAACCGTGCTCTTCGAGTCTGCGGCGGACGAGAGCGAGCGTGAAGCGCGTGCCGTAAATCGGCACGTTGAGGTCGCGCAGAATGTAGGGAAGGGCTCCGATGTGGTCCTCATGGCAGTGCGTGAGAACGATGGCGCGCACCATATGGCGATGCTGCTTCAGATAGGCGATGTCGGGGATGACGATGTCCACGCCGAGGAGTTCGCTCTCGGGAAACATCATGCCGGCATCGATAACAAGAATGTTGTCGCCAAAGCGGAGGGCGAGCATATTCATGCCGAATTCACCCAGGCCGCCTAGGGGAATCGCCCAAAGGGAAGTCTGATTCAAACGAATCTCCGTGTTGATTGCAGAGTTATCGTATCACACGGGCACCGGCTAGCAAGGAACGCCGCCGCGATGTGTCCGGTTTGTGGTGCGACGGACTGAACAGCTTAGTCGTTACTTCCGGAGAAGAGGCGTGCGACGGCGACCAGCACCACAGCTCCAACCGTAGCCGCGGCGAGGCTATACAGCGTGCCACCACCGAAGATGCCGAGCTTGGAGAATATCCAGCCGCCAAGCACGGCGCCAATTAGTCCGAGGATAATATCGCCGATGCAGCCGAAGCCGCGGCCGCGAGAGATCGTGCCCGCAATCCATCCGGCGATGAGGCCGATCACAATCCAGGCTATGAGCGAATAGCGCATGTCCAAGACGTAGATGTGAGAAGTTTGTTGCAGAAATGTAGCGAACATGGCTTCTCCCCCAAACGAGCTTTCCACGAATGGAATACCAGGCTGCATCATAGCCTATCCGCTATGTGATTCACGAGGAGAGAAAACGGGCGGCAAGCGCGAAGGCTTAGGAGCGTGCTGGCTCTTGTTGCGTCATGCAGTGAATGGTGCCGAGCCCGAGAACGAGATCGCGGCAGGCGATCCCGACAATTTGCCGGTCGGGGAAAAGAGAAGCCAGCTTTTCGAGCGCGACGCGGTCATTCGGATCGTTGAACGTGGGGACCAAGACGATTTTGTTGGCAATGTAAAAGTTTGCGTAGCTCGCCGGTAAACGCTGCCCGGCAAAGAATACCGGCGCGGGCATGGGCAGCGTCTCGATGCGCAGAGGTTGTCCGTCCTGGTCGAGCATGGTTTGAAGCAGAGCGAGGTTTTCCGCGAGCGGGGCATAGTTCGCGTCGGACTTCTCGTGCTCTACCACGGTAACTATGGTCGAGGGGCTCACGAAGCGCGCGAGATCGTCCACGTGTCCATGCGTGTCATCGCCGGCGATACCATTTTTTAGCCAAAGAACGTGCGTGACGCCGAGATTGTCGCGCAAGATCTTTTCGAGTTCCTCGCGGCTGACGCCCGGATTGCGAGCCTGCACCGGGCTGAGAAGGCATTCTTCGGTGGTGATCAATGAGCCCCTTCCATTGACGTCAATGCTGCCACCTTCGAGCACGGCGCGACGTCCGGCGTGGCTTGGCTGCCAAAACCGATGCTTCAGACGGCGATTGGCGTGCGTAAACGCCACGCAATCGCTTTTGAAATCGTCATATTTCGCCCAAGCGTTGAAGAGCCAATGGGTCGCCGCGACCTCGCCATTTTTCTGGTTCTTCACGAAAATCGGACCGAAGTCCCGAATCCAGCCGCGGTTTGTCGGTACGCGAATGAAATCCACAGCCGCGAGATCGGCATGCGCTTTTTGCAGCACGGCGCGGGCGCGAGATTCGGCGTCGCGGTCATTCACCAGAATGCGGACGCGTTCGACAGTTGCCAGATGGCGCACGATCTCCGCGTACACCCAGGGTATAGGCGCAAATTTGCCGGGCCAGTCCGTCAATTCGTGCGGCCAGGCAAGCCAGGTGGCTTCGTGGCGCTCCCATTCGGCCGGCATGCGGTACCCGAGCGAGTACGGCGAGGGTTCGGCCGGGCGCGATGCAGCGCGCTCTACAACCTTGCGTCGTGCGGATTTCATTCGGCGAGCCAGCGTTGCAGGATCGGCTGGTAAGCGTCAATGCGGCGGTCGCGGAGAAAGGGCCAATTCCTGCGTGTGTCTTCCGAACGCGCCGGATCGCATTCGACGATGAGGATTTCTTCGTTCGTGTTGGAAGCTTCGGCGAGCATTTCGCCAAACGGGCTGGCGACAAAGGAATTGCCCCAAAACTCGAGACCCGCGTCGCGGGTGCCTTCAAATCCAATGCGGTTTGCGACGGCCACATAAACACCGTTTGCAATGGCATGACTGCGTTGGATCGTGCGCCAGGCGTCAAGTTGCGCTGCGCCGAACTGAGCTTTCTCGCTGGGATGCCAGCCAATACTCGTCGGATAGAAAATGACCTGGGCGCCTTGCAAACTGATCAATCGCGCGCCCTCGGGGTACCACTGATCCCAACAGATCTGTACGCCGATACGCGCGTAACGCGTATCGAACACGGGGAAGCCAAGATCGCCGGGAGTGAAGTAAAACTTTTCATAGTAGAGCGGATCGTCCGGAATGTGCATCTTGCGATAGCGGCCGAGGAGCGAACCGTCCGCGTCAATCACGACCGCGGAGTTGTGGTAAATCCCGGCGGCGCGGCGCTCGAACAGCGACACCACCAGGGCGGTTTCCGTTTCGCGAGCAACTTTTGCGAGCGCCTCGGTGGCGGGGCCGGGAATTGGCTCGGCAAGAGCGAAAAGATCGGCATTTTCCTCGCGGCAGAAATACTCGGAGCGAAATAGCTCGTCCAGGCAAATGATCTGGGCTCCCCGCTTCGCGGCCTCGCGAATCTTATCCCCTGCACGGGCAAGGTTCTCGTCGGCATTCGACGAAGAGCGCATCTGCACGAGCCCAATCTTGAATTTTCCGGCCGCGCGTGGCGTTACGGCGTCACTCATGACCAGAATCCTATCACGTTCGCGCCGCCGAACAATTCATCGGCCAGCGCGAAAAGCTCGATTGGAGAAGAGGAGCGGAAGCTTACAAGGAACAAGAAATTAATCAGATTCAAGGAGGATCGCGGCAGATAGCACCGTCGTCCAAAGCCCGCGCTTATCCCCCACAGCGGATTGGGTGACGTTCATCGTGCGCACGATTTTATTGGAAATTCGATAGACTTCCTTCTTCTCGTCCCAGGACAAGTCGGCGTCAAATTCCACGTTGAGCGTGGTCGCGAGCATTTCCGCGGCAAGCTCTTCCGCGTATTCCCCGGCCACCTCTTCGGTCTCACCGAAAGAGTGGTGCTCGGAAAGATAGCCGTACATGGATTTGTCGGCAGGCAGCGCCAAGCCAACACCAGCGGCAATCAGGCGGTGCGCTTCTTTGGTGGAATTCTCGCTGATCACCGTGAACGCGACCTGCCCGGGCTTGATGTGCTTTAGCCCTTCGCTGCGTGAAATCAGTTTACAGTTTGGCGGAAAGATGGAGGAAACGCGGACGATATTGCAGGCGGCAATGCCCGCGTTGCGCAGCGCCAGCTCAAAGCTGGAAAGCCGCTCCCGATGTTTGCCCACGCCCTTGGTGAGGAAGATCTTTTTCGCGACGAACGCCATGTACCGTGCCGGACTGCGGTGCCTCCACTTGGGGCGATCACATCTACAACGGAAAATTAGGAGCGAGCGCGAAAATAGCAAGAAGCTCGCGCACTGTCAATGCGATTTCCGAGAAACGAGTGTTCCAGCGCAAACCAGAAGACCGTCACGCCCCAAAATCTCGAGGAGAATGCAGGCACGCGCTCCGCGGAATGTCCACTTCCGGACTTGACCGGGGGCATTTAGGTCTTGTGCGCGAGTTGTACGATCCGCACGAGCGTTCCGGTAACGGATTGAAGCTTGCGCAGTTCGTCGGAAGTGAAATCCGGTCCGGCCTCTTCAGGCGTGCGGCCTTTGCGGGAGATTTGCACCACACCCACTGCCTTACCATCCGCCAAAATAGGCGCGCTCATAATCTTCTGGATGCTTTCACCTTCGCGCCAGCCGAGCGGCACACCTTCGAACACCGAAGCGTGACGGGTAAAGCTGAATTTGTTTTGGAGTTCGGCGCGCTTCTCCCGCGCCGTTTTCGCCGCGAGCGCCGCGGTGCTGGTAAAGGGAATAGTACCCACAACCCGCAATCTTGCAGGGATCAGAAACT
>DATNLT010000089.1:0-12271 GCA_035602725.1 Candidatus Acidiferrales bacterium | reverse complement strand
GAGCCAGACTCTCGCGCGATCCACGCTTTGACGGGAAATTCTTTATTGGCGCGCTGAATAGCGGCGTTTACTGCCGGTCGATTTGCCCCGCGCCTACCTGCCAGGAAAAAAACGTCCGTTACTTTTCCACTGCTGCCGCGGCCGCCGAGGCAGGTTTTCGGCCGTGCCTACGCTGCCGCCCAGAATGCTCGCCCGGCACGCCCGCTTGGTCCGGCACCTCAACCACGGTCTCTCGAGCGTTACGGCTGATCGGCGAAAGCGGTCTCGAAGAAGGCGGCGTCGAAGGCCTGGCGGGCCGCTTGGGGATTGGCTCGCGCCATCTGCGCCGCCTGTTTCTGAAGCACCTTGGCGCCACCCCAACTGCCGTGGCCCACACGCGCCGGCTTCACTTTGCAAAGAAGCTCATTGACGAAACCCGTTTGCCGATGACCCAGGTCGCGATTGCTTCCGGATTCGGCTGCGTGCGCCGATTTAACGCCGCCATTCGAAAGACCTATCGCCGGACACCCACGCAAATCCGGCGGCTCGCCCGTCCGGCGGCGCCACAACCCGACAACCCATACCTTTTTCTCCTTCGTTTTCGCCCGCCGTATCATTGGGAAGGCATGCTCGCGTTTCTGGCGAAACGCGCTATCCCGGGCGTGGAAGCGGTGCGAGATGGCGTTTACCGCCGCTCCATTTCGGTCCAGGGTGAGCCGGGCTATCTGGAAGTTTCGCTGAGCGAGCAAAATGACGCGCTGGCCGTACGCATCCAGTTTGCCGATCCGCGTTCGCTTTTTTTCATTATCGAACGAATTCGCGCCATGTTCGATCTGAATGCCGATTGGACGGACATCGCCAAAGCGCTGAAAAGCGATCCTGTCTTGGAGGAGCGGCTCGAGGCTGCTCCCGGGCTACGCGTGCCTGGATGTTGGAACGGCTTCGAGCTGGCCGTCCGCGCCATAGCGGGTGAGCAACAGACCGATCCCGCTGCAACAACCGTGTTGGGACGCATTGTCAGAATGTTTGGCCGGCAAATCTCGGGGTTCGAAGGACTTACCGGTATCTTTCCGGAGCCGGAGACTCTCGCTGCTTCCGATCTCACCAGAGCGGGGCTCAGCCGCGAACGGGCCGGCATGATCCGAGCGATCGCGCGGGCTATCTGTGCAGGTCAGTTGAGCTTTGACGCGACCACCGAATCGGGTCCATTCCTCGCCCGTTTATCAGAGATTTCCGGCATCGACAAATCCACGGCGCAATATGTAGCAATGCGCGCTTTGGGGGAACCGGACGCGTTTCCTGTGGGAAATATTGATCTGCGGCAGGTTTTCAACGCCGACTGTAGATCGCTGGCGCGGCGCTCCGAAGCCTGGCGTCCGTGGCGCGCTTACGCCACGATGCTCTTATGGAAGGATGGTTCTGAGCCGCGCGTCTATACCGGCCAGATGGAAAACTCCGCGACCTCCGCTCACACGTTAGCCCGTAGATCGTGGGTTGCTAACCCCACCGGTACCCGTTCGAAAGCAATTCCTTATTAATGCGCCCGGCCCTTACACGCCGGATGGCCGCACCGGCAATCGATATCGGGGGTCTTTTCCATCGCTTCACATTCTGTGCTGCAGTATTTCTCTGTCGTGATGCATGTGCAATTCGGATGCGCGCACTTCTTGCCCTTGTCAGCCATGGAATCTCCTTGAGGTTGGGGAATCGAGCGTCGTCGTGCCCTTCATTTGAGCGATGATAGGCCCGTTTGGTGGCAATGCCCTTCGCATCTGCATCGGTCGTTCTGCTGCAATCAGAAGTGTTGCCAAGAACGGCATACTCTCGTAGGATACGCCAGCTTTCAACCAAAGAGCTGGCTGCGCGAATTCGCGCGGAGAGGCGGTTTTCCATGATCGATTCGCCAGGGAGTGGCGCAAATAACGAAGTCTTGAATGATATTGCGCGCAAGATCGGTTCCACGCTGGGCGCGGTCGCCGCAGGCACCGACGCTGTAAAAGACCGCCTGACTTCGCTGGGCGAGGAGGTCGAGCGCAAGGTCTCCCAGCTCAAGACCAAAGCGAAACCGCGTGTCAAGAAAGCGCGCGCGAAGCTCACGAAGGCACGAGCTGGCGCCCGCCGCGTTGCGGCCAAGACCAAGCGCAAGGTCTCGAAGGGCGCGGCAACGGCCCGCCGCAAGGGCGCTCGCGTAGTGAAGAAAGTTCGCCGCCGCGCGAAACGCTAAATTCTCGCATGTTGGCGCGTCAAGGTTTCTGTAGCTTCACTTCTGCCAGGCCCGCTGCGAGAAGTTGCGCGTTCAGCGCCGGCAGTTCCACGGTGCGCATGGTGTTCCACTTGGCCAGCAATGGGGCAAGCTCACGTTCGCCCTCTGCGGCAGCTTGTGCCTGCGTGATCGTGGGCGCGAAGTCGCTCGCGCTCACCGAACTGTAGACTCCGCCAAGCTCGCCGCTTACCACGGCAAGATTGGCCTCGCCTCCCGGAGCCGCCCCGCGTCCGCCACCGCCGCGCCCTCCGCCTCCGCCTTGCCCCGCAATCGCCAGCGCCTTCGCATCAAACGCCGAGATCGCTTGGGCAATTTGCCCCTGCGCGCCTTCGCCCAACGTTCGCAGTTGCGCGCGAATCTGCCGCAGCATATCGGCGGCCTCACGCGCGCGGTCCACATCATCCGTTAAGCGCATTTCCAGCGCGTGCTGCGCCATCAGTTGTTCCGGAGTGGTCTTCACACGCGGATCCATTTTAACGGTCACCGGCTGCGTGTAACTCTTTCCGGCTACGGTGAGCTTCACTGTGTAGCGCCCCGGCAATACAAACGCGCCGAACGGCCCGCGCGGTGTGTCGTGCGGAATCGTTCCTCCTCCGCCACCCCCAAATCCGCCGCCTCCTTCGAGTGCCGTATAACGCAGATTCCAGATAAACCGGTGCATGCCCGCCGTCGTTGAAGGCACTTCCGTTTGCGGCGACCGGAACCAATACGTCGGTACGTTCAACATGCGCCCGTCGATCGGCGCCGGGTGATCCTCGCTCGAATAACGCCGCGCGAGTTTGCCGGCCGCATCGAAAATCTCAATCGTCAGCGGGCCGCTTGCCGCGGCTTTCAGACTGTAATCCAGAATCGCGCCATCCGGCGGATTTTGCCCGGCAGGCGTCTCCGGCGGCAGCGGAGTATCCGAATTTTTGCTGCGCCGCACGCGATACGCTGGTGGCGGCGCAAAAAGATGCGCATCATCGGCAGCAATTTGCGCACTCAATTGCCGCAGCGGCGCCACGTCGTCCAGGATCCAAATCCCGCGGCCATGCGTGCCCACCACCAGGTCATTTTCATGAATCAACAGGTCGCGCATCGAGCTGTGTGGCAGATGAAGCTGCAGCGGTTGCCACCGCTCTCCATCATCAAAGGAAACGTAGACTCCGCCCTCGGTCCCCGCGTAAAGGAGACCGCGCTTGACGGGATCTTCGCGCACGGCGTCTACCGGCTCATCCGGCAGCCCCTGCGTAATTTTCTTCCACGTCTTGCCGCCGTCATGCGTGCTGTAAATATACGGATGCATGTCGTCCAGGCGGATACGATTGATCGCCGCATACGCGGTTCCCACATCGAATCTTCCCGCATCCATGATCGAAACTTTGCTCCACGATGTGATCTCCGGCGGCGTCACGTTGTGCCACGTCTTTCCTGCATCGCGCGTCACCTGAATCTGGCCATCGTCCGTGCCGATCCAGATCAGGTTCGGATCTTTATAAGACGGCGCAATCGTATAAATCACACCGCGGTGCTCGGCCTTGGCTTCGGGTGAGTCTGCGAAGATACCCATATTCGGTGGCACGCCGGGATTCGGTCGCGTAAGGTCGCGGCTGATCGTCTGCCAGCTTCGCCCTCCATCAATCGTCTTGAAGAGAAACTGCGAAGCGAAGTAAAGCGCATGTGAATCGACGGGCGACCACACCAGCGGTGCTGTACGATCGTATCGATAGCGCACTCCCGCAGGCGGCCGCGGCGAAACGTCTTGCGAGCTGCCTGTGCTTTGATACATTTTCCGCACTTTGCCGCCATAAATGATGTCGGCATTGTTGGGATCGGCCACCACGTAGCCATATTCGTCGCCGGTCGCGGGGTGCCAATCGCGCATCGTGATTTCGCCGTAATCGCCTCGGCTCGCCACCGCTGCAGTGCCGGATTCTTGCTGTCCGCCATACACCCAATAGGGAAATTGATTGTCGGTGCTTACGTGATAGAGCTGCGCCGTGTACTGGTTGTACCAAGAGCTCCACGTTTCGCCGCCGTTGACGCTGATCGTCGCGCCCTGATCGCTCGCGAGCAGAATAATCTCGGGATGTTCCGGGTTGATCCACACAAGGTGATAATCGTCCCCTCCCGGCGCGCCCTTTATGGCCGTGAAATTTTCGCCACCATCGGTCGACCGATAAGTGGAAGTGTTCGCCACGTAAATTTTGTTTTTATCGATAGGATCCACGCGCACGCACGCAAAGTCCGAGCCGCGCCCCCAGATGCGTTGCTCGCGATTCACACGTTGCCAGCTCTGGCCCGCGTCATCCGAGCGAAAAATTCCGCCGTGGGCGTTATCCGCGTCTACCCAGGCGTATATGCGGTTCGAGTCGGATGGCGCGATCCCGAGCCCGATGCGTCCGCGGCCTTCCGCAATCGTCGGCAAACCGTTGGAAAGTTCGCGCCAAGTGTCACCGCCGTCGGTCGATTTGAATAGCCCACTGGTCGGTCCGTTGATGGAATTACCCGTCGTCCACGGCGGACGCCGCGCCGACCACAAGCACGCATAGACGATCTGCGAATTTTGCGGATCAAACGCCAGATCGATCGCGCCGGTGTTTTCATCCTTGTAGAGAACCTTCTGCCAGCTCTTCCCGCCATCGGCGGAGCGAAACACACCGCGCTGTTCGTTGGGACCATACGGATGGCCCAGCGCCGCCACGAATACGCGATTCGGATCGCGTGGATCGATGATGATCCAGCTAATTTGAAGTGCATCTTCGAGTCCAAGTCGCGTCCACGTCTTTCCCGCGTCCGTGGACTTGTACATCCCATCGCCCACGCTCAAATCCGGCCGCTGCAAACCTTCGCCGCTGCCCACATACACCACATTGGGATCGGAAGGCGCTATCGCAATGGCTCCAATCGAGCCGGTCGGCTCATCGTCGAAAATGGGCGTCCAGGTTAATCCGGCATCATTTGTCTTCCAAACGCCTCCATTATTCGCTCCCGCATAAAAAACATTGGGCTGGCTGGGCACGCCAGCGCCCACCGGCATACGGCCCGCGCGCAACGGGCCGATGTGCCGCCAGCGCATTTCTTGAAAGAGCGATGGATCGTACTGTTGCGCCCGTGCGGCGCGGCTTCCCAATGTGCCGCAGAAAACCGCGGCGGCGAAAATAAGAATTGCCGATACAAAGATTTCTACCTGGCTGTTCACACGGCTCATCATTTGCACTGAGATCTCCTTATGCCCGCCGATTGTATCGAAAAGCAGAGCGAACGCTCGTCGAAAAAAGCGCGACGAATACCGCTGCACCCCTCCGCCAGCTTTTTCTTGACAGATTTCGCGCCGGTCGCTACTCTTTTCTCGTAAACTCACGCCGCTATTTCGCCTGAGTTTTCATGCAGAGTGGCCGAGGGAACGGGCCCGATGACGCCACGGCAACCGAGCTAGCGCAAGGGCTAGCTGACTGGTGCCAATTCCCGCCCCGAGTCGCGGGGGGACATGGGAAGTTAGGCAGTCAGTACCTAATACTCTCACCCCAGACTTGAAGGATTTCCGTAGCCGCTGGCGGTGTAACCATTCACCGCACCCGGCGCCGGAGAAATTCTTCATACCGCAATCCAAAGACTCGTGGCACATGAGGACCGCCATGGCAGATCTCTATCAGTTGAGGTGCAAGGAATGCGGGCGTGGCTGGGGCAATGCGCCGCTCACGCTGTGCACGGATTGTTTCTCGCCGCTGGAAATTTCCTACGATTACAACGCCATCCGCGGTTCCATCACGCGCGAAAGTATTGCCAAGCGCCCCACCAATCTTTGGCGTTATGCGGAATTGCTGCCTCTGCCGGAGGGCTTTCGGTCCGACCTCGCTACGGGCTTTACGCCGCTCGTCCGCGCAAAGCGCCTCGGAGAACGCCTCGGCGCGCGCAACCTTTATGTGAAAAACGACGCAGTCTGTTTTCCAAGCTTGTCGTTCAAAGACCGCGTCGTCGCCATCGCGCTCACCGCGGCGCAACGATTTGAGTTTGAGGTCGTAAGCTGCTCTTCCACCGGAAACCTGGCTAACGCGGTCGCGGCGCAGGCCGCCCGCGCTGGATTGAACGCCTGCATCTTCATCCCCGCCGATCTCGAACCGGCAAAAGTTCTCAACACCCAGGTTTATGGCGCGCGCGTGATTCGCATCAACGGAAATTATGACCAGGTGAACCGCCTCTGCTCTCAGGTCGCCGACGCCTATCGCTGGGGCTTCGTAAACGTGAATCTGCGGCCCTACTACGCGGAGGGATCGAAGACGATGGGCTTCGAAATCGCCGAACAGCTCGGCTGGGAGCTTCCCGACAACGTTGTGGTCCCCATGGCCGGCGGTTCGCTGATCCGGAAAATTGCCAAGGCCTTCCACGAACTCGTCGAGTTGAACTTCGTCGAGGCTAAACCAGTCAAGTTCTTCGGTGCGCAAGCCACCGGATGTTCGCCAATCTCCGACGCAGTGAAGAACGCCAAGGAACAATTCGATCCGCAAAAGCCGCAAACGATTGCGCGTTCTCTCGCCATCGGTAATCCGGCCGACGGCAATTTCGCGGCGGAGATGATTCGTAAGAGCGGCGGCTGGGCGGAAGACATCAGCGATCGGGAGATTATCGAATCGATCGAGCTGCTCGCGGAAACCGAAGGAATCTTCGCGGAAACCGCGGGCGGAGTCACCACCGGCGTCACGCACAAACTGATCGCCCAAGGTCGCATCAAGTCAAACGAAAGAACGGTCGTCTGCATCACCGGCAACGGTCTCAAGACCACCGACGCGCTCGCCGGGCGCTTCGAGCTGGAAGAACCCATCGCCCCAAAGTTGGCTGATTTTGAGCGTGTGATCGCTGGCGCCCTTCACGCTACGGCGGGGCGGTGAGCAATGCAAGTGCTCAAATTTGGAGGCAGCTCGCTCTTCGATGCGGAGGCCATTCGCCATGTCGCGGGCCTCATCCGCGATCATGCGCAGCAGGACGAAATTGTAGTCGTCTGCTCCGCCTGCGGCGGCGTAACAAATCACTTGGCCCGAATCGTGGAATTGGTTCGTTCCGGGCGCGCTGTGCAAGCTTTGGTGGAAGCAAACGCGATCGGAGCGCGTCACCGCGCTGTGCTTTTCGCGCTGGAGCTCGGCGCGGAAGAGCCGGCCGCTTGGCTCGCGCTCGATGAATTGCGTTGCGAATTGCGAGAGTTGGTCGCGCGTACGTCACCACGGAATGCCGGCCTCGCCTGGTGCGATGCCGTGCTCTCTTACGGCGAACGCGTCAGCGTGCGTCTGGTTGCCGCCGCCCTGCGCCGCTCCGGCCTCAAAGCAGAATCTGTGGACGCGCGCGACTTCCTAGTGACCGACGACTCTTTTCAAAATGCCGTCCCGCTGTGGGACGAAACTCGTCCTCGCGCGACGAAAGTGTTGGGCACGCTGCTGACACGTGGCACAATTCCCGTGGTCACCGGCTTCATCGGGGCCACGCGCGACGGCAGAATCACCACGCTCGGCCGCAACAGCTCGGACTATTCCGCCGCGATCGTTGGCGCGCTCCTCGATGCCGCCGAAGTAAGCATTTGGACGGATGTCGACGGAGTGTACGATGGTGATCCGCGCACCACTGGTGGCTCGATGACTTTGCTCGAAGAGATGACGTATTCCGAAGCGTTGCACCTGGCGAGCAACGGAGCCAAGGTGCTTCATCCGCGAACGATCGAGCCGCTGCGGCAGAAGGGAATTGCTTTGCGCGTGCGCAATACCTTTCGCCCCGAGCATACCGGTACGCGTATCGGCCCCGAGGCGCGGAGTTGCGTCCGATGAAGCAGTTTCGCGTAGGAGTTCTGGGCGCCACCGGCACGGTCGGCCAGCAAATCATTTGGCGTCTTCACAACCATCCCTGGTTTCGCGTGACCTCGCTCGCCGCATCGGAACGTTCGGCGGGAAAGCGCTACGCAGATATCGTGCGCTGGCGCATCACGGCGCCCATACCATCGGAAGCAGCGGATCTCTCGATACAGCCCTTGGGCGCCGGCCTCGATTGCGACTTTTGTCTCTCGGCGCTCGATTCCTCCGTCGCTGGCCCAGCCGAAGAAGAGCTCGCGCGCGCCGGTTACCCGGTCATCAGCAACAGCCGCAACCATCGCATGGAGCCGGACGTTCCTTTGCTCGTGCCCGAGGTAAATCCCGATCATTGCAAACTGGTTGACGTGCAGCGTAAATCGCGCGGCTTCACTTCCGGCTTCCTCGCGACGAATCCGAATTGCTCCGCCGCCGGCTTGGTGCTCGCGCTCAAGCCCATTGACGATGCTTTTGGCATCGAGGCCGCGAGCGTTGTAACGATGCAGGCTCTTTCCGGCGCGGGTTACCCAGGGGTGCCCTCGCTTGACGCTATGGACAACGTGATTCCCTATATTTCCGGCGAGGAAGAAAAACTCGAATCCGAGCCGCGAAAAATTCTGGGCAGCTTGCGCGACGGCGCTGTCACGCCGGCTGCGATTCGCTTTAGTGCGCAATGCCATCGTGTGCCGGTGATCGATGGCCACCTGGAAGCGGTATCGCTCAAGCTCCGCGGCGCCGCTTCGCCGCAGGATGTGATCGAAGCTCTGCGTAATTTCGTCTCCGAGCCGCATCGTCTCGGATGCCCATCCGCGCCCGCGCAACCGATCGAAATCCGCGATGAGCCCGACCGTCCACAAACGCGCCTGGACCGTGACGCTGGCGGCGGGATGGCCGTCGTCGTAGGTCGCGTGCGCACATGTCCAGTTCTTGATATCCGGCTCGTTCTTCTTTCGCACAACCTCGGCCGCGGCGCGGCCGGTGCCGCCATTCTCAATGCAGAACTTCTCGCCCACGGCGGCTACATTCGTGAACGTAAGCATCCGCACGCGGCACCCGAACGCGAATCCGCGTCCAGCGGCGCTACTCGCCAATAGTGAGCTTGGTCTCTAGGGTTTTTCCCGAAGCGTCGGCATTTCTGAAGAAGTTACCAGTGCAGGTCCGTCTCCACCGGTGCGTCGTAGTCCACGCCTTCCACTTCGAATCCAAAAAGCCTTCGAAAATCGCGCTGGAAGTCGGCAAACCCCGTAATCTCCCGCAAATTCTCCGTGGTCACCAGCGGCCACTTCTCGCGAATCTCGTCTTGCACGTCGCTGCGCATCTCGCGATTGTCCAGCCGGATGCGTCCTGCCGCATCGATCCCCGCGATCGATCCACCCGCAAAATAATCGCGGAAGAGCCGCCACATCTGTTCGATCGGCCCTTCCTCCAGTTCTCTCGATTTCAACGCCGGCCCTAATAGACTGATATACAGCGGCACCACCGGAATCGCCGCCGACGCCTGCGTCACCACCGCCTTGTTCACTGCCAACCACGCGCGACCGCCACGTTCGGTCACCAGTTTGGCATCCAAGCGGTGCGCGGTTTTTTCCAGGTCCTTCTTCGCCTGCCCGATCGTCCCGTCCTTATAGATCGGCCAGGTCACTTCCGGTCCGATGTAAGAATACGCAACGGTCCGCACTCCCGGCGCCAGCAGGTCATTCGCCAGCAGGACCTCTATCCAACGGCTCCAATCCTCACCACCCATCACTGCAATCGTCTCGGAAATTTCTTCTTCACTTGCCGGCTCCAGCTTCACCGGCACAACCTTCTCCGAATCAAGTTCAATCGTTTTATTCGTGAACGCTTGTCCCACCGGCTTCAGCGCCGAACTAAACACTTTGCCCGTATCCGGATGTATACGCCGGGGCGAGGCCAGGCTGTACACGACGAGATCGATCGGTGCAAATTCGCGCTCGATTATCTGGATCGCTGCCTCTTTCGTCTGATTCGAAAACGCATCTCCGTTGAGGCTCGCCGCCACCAACCCATCCCGCTTTGCAAATTCGTGAAACGCCACCGTGTTGTAATAGCCCGCCGTGGCCGTTTTCACTCCTTCCGGAGCCCGCTCGAAAAATACGCCGAGTGTCCGCGCGCGAAATCCCCACGCCGCGGCAATTCGCGAAGCAAGTCCATAACCGGTAGACGCACCAATCACCAGCGCATTGCGCACGCCGCGCAACGGCTCGTCGGATTCCGATTGAATGAAATCGATCTGCTCTTCGACGTTGTGGCGACAACCCTCTGGATGCGCGTTGATGCAAATAAATCCGCGTGACTTTCGTTTGATCACTTGGCTCGGCATGGATTTTCGAGGAGTAAGCTAACCGCACCGGGCGCGCTTGTCCAGCCAGTGGCCTTGCATTTCAACGTTGTGGATTGGCGGGCGCCGGCGAAACTTCGCGCCGCTTCCGATAATCATCCAGCAGCTTGTCGCGATTTTCGCGCAGATCGGCATTCGTCACGGGACGCGCCGGAAACGGCACGCCTTTCGGCGCCAACCCCAGCCACAGCGCGCGATTGAAGCGGTCCGTATCGAGATCGTCTTCCACGCTGAAATCCTGCCCGCGCGAATGCGCCGCCCACCACGCCGCCGTGTGTTTTGGACGTGCATATGCAGCGTCCGTGCCGGGATCCTCGCCGGGATTGCCGCCTGCCACAGGTAATGGAAGCTGTGTCGTGCGTAACACCGCCGGAACCCGAGCCGTAAAATTCCACGGCTTGTATTCCATCGTGAACGCATCCGCCATCGGCGCCGCGGCTGCATCGTTCAACCCCATGCGTCCCGTGCCCAGCAATTCCTCGATCGTCCGCAGCATGTTCACCGTGGTGTAGTGCGTGGAAACGAGCGCACCTTGCTTCACATATGCACCGGCCACCAGCGCAACTGTACGGTGTGCGTCCACATGATCCGGCCCGTTTTGCGCGTCGTCTTCCACGGAAAAAATCACGGTGTCCTTCGCATAGGGGCTGTTCGCCACCTTTGCGACGATCTTGCCGAGCGCGTAGTCGTTGTCGCCCATTTGCGTTTCCACCGTGTTGACCCCGTCGGTTCCGCCCGCGAAATCACCGAAGTGGTCGTTCGGCAGCCGGATGATTTCGAGCGACGGCAAATTATTCTGTGCCACGTAATCGTTGAACTCGCGTTCCCATTCTTTTTCACGCCAGAAGTCCGGCAGCCGCAACGTAAAGCCTGTGTAATAAGGATCGGTGCGGCCTACCAGCGCAGGCTTCGCCGGAAACGCTACCGTGATCCCGTCCGCATGTGGATCGCGCATCAGCGCGATATTCCCCGGATCGCCCGCGCGCGAATCCGTCCGCGTCGTATCAATGTACGCTCCATAATTCCTCAGCGTCAGGCCCGCGCGTAGCACCGCATCCCACAAATATCCGGCTCCTTGTGCTCCTCCAGGACCATCCGGAGCCAGCACGTCCACGGTCCCGGGCAACAGGTCCGGATCATCAGGCACGCGCGGATCAGATTCGCGCCGCACTTCCAATCCTGCCACGCCCACATTGACGCCACGATTCGAACCTTCAAAATCATAGCTCAGCCCGCGGCTTGCATAATTCACGCGAATGCTTTTCTCGGTCGCGTCCGTCGCCCGTGCCGAGGTGCTCCAGTTCCAGCCGTCCCCGCTCACCTCTCCGCTGGCCATGAAATTGTCGAGCGTCACGAATTGCCTCGCGAGTTGGTGATGGTTCGGCGAAAGCGGCTCCGGCAAAATCGTCAGAGCTGGATCGCCGTTGCCTTTTTCCAAATCGCCGAACATCTCATCGTACGAACGATTTTCCTTGATGATATAAATCACGTGCCGCACTTTGCCGCGAAGTTCTCGCATCGTGCTCGCCGCCGCCGCGCTGGCGGCAACCTCCGGCCACCGGTTATTCGCCTCTACTCGTTGCGTCAATGCCTGAAGCTGTGCGGCGGAAGGCGCCGGCAATGAAAGCAATTGCGCCCGCACCAGTTGCAGAATGTACTTATTTTGCGCGTGGCATTTGTCCAGGGCGTCGCGATCGGATGACGTACTGTCCCGGCAACCGCCGATATTCGGCCCAGTTTCGCTTTTGCCATTCGTTACGTATAGCGTCGTACCTGCGCGATTCAGGCTCGCGGACGTCGGATACCATCCTGTCGGAATCAATCCTGCCACCTCGCTCGCGCGGCCTTCCGCCGAGAGTC
>DATNLT010000085.1:0-2031 GCA_035602725.1 Candidatus Acidiferrales bacterium | reverse complement strand
GCTCACCTATTTCATTCAGAAAGCGCACAACCGCCGTGTGCTGGTGCATCCCAGAATCGTGATCGGCGTTCCCAGCGAGATTACTCCTGTGGAAAAACGCGCGGTGCAGGATTCCGCATATCGCGCGCGCGCCAGCGAAGTCTACCTCGTCGAGCAGGCAATGGCGGCCGCGATCGGCGCGGGCCTGCCAATTGAAGAACCTTCCGGAAACATGGTGGTGGACATCGGCGGCGGCACCACGGATATCGCCGTAATTTCCATGAGCGGAATCGTCTATTCGCGCTCGGTTCGCGTAGCCGGAAATGAAATGGACGAAGCGGTGATGCATTACTTGAAGCGAAAATATAACCTGTTGGTCGGCGAGCGCACCGCGGAGCAGATCAAGATCGAAATCGGTTCGGCCTACCCTCTGGAAAAACCTCTTACGCTGGAAGTGAAAGGGCGCAACTTGATCGAAGGCGTGCCTCGCACCGTCACGATTGACGACAGCGAAATTCGCGAGGCGCTCTCCGAGTGCATCTCGACCATTTTGAATGCGATTCGTGTGGCGCTTGAACGCACGCCGCCGGAACTTTCGGCTGACATCAGCGACCGCGGCATCGTTCTCACCGGAGGCGGCGCGTTAATCAAGAATCTTGATAAGCGTATCCGCGAAGAAACCGGGCTCCCAGTTTCCATCGCCGACGATCCGCTCGCTTCCGTCGTGTTGGGAACGGGGAAGATGCTCAGCGACTTCCGGCTGTTGCGGCTCGTCTCCATCGATTGAGCCAATAGACTGTTGAAACCATGATCGATACTTTTTCACGCCATCGCCCGTTGACTCTGCTCGCAACTGTCGTTCTTGCGCAGGTGCTTCTGCTCGCGTTTCAGATCAAACGGGAAAACAATGTGCGGCTGATCCGCTATTGGGCCGTGCAATTGATGACTCCTCTTGAGCGCGCCGGAACCTGGACCTTTTCCCACGTCGGCGGTCTTTGGAGCGGCTACGTTGGTTTGCGCAATAGCCGCGCGGAGAATGAGCATTTGCGCAGCGAAGTGGACAAACTCCGCCTCCGGAACTCCGAGCTGGAAAGTCGCTCCGCCGAAGCTCAGCGCCTGGAAACGCTGCTGAATTTTCACGAATCGCATCCCGAAGCACCTATGCTCGCCGCGCAAGTAATTGGCGCCAGCGCCGATCCTACGTCTCACACACTCTTCATCAATCGCGGCGAACGCGATCACCTGCGGCGCAACATGGGTGTGATTACGCCCGATGGTGTAGTGGGGAAAATCGTCGAGGTCTTTCCTTCTACCGCGCAAGTTCTACTCATCAATGACAAAGACAGCGGCGTGGGCGCTCTTTTTGCCGTTTCGCGCACGCATGGGGTCGTTCGAGGCAGTGGCGATCCCGAGCCGCACATGGAATACGTCATCAACGAAGAAAAGCTTCAGGCCGGAGATGTGATCGTCACCTCCGGTGAGGATCGCATTTTCCCCAAGGACTTGGTGATCGGCACCGTCGGTTCCGTGAGACCGGGCAATCCATTTCAAACCATCTCCGTGCAGCCTGCCGCGCGGCTCGACCGCCTGGAAGATGTAATCGTGCTGCTCTCGCTTCAAGAACTCGCGCCGAAAAAGACGGAAGAGAGTCCGGCAGGGACCGGCGTAGCGGCGGCCGCACCCTCAGCGCCAAGATCTGGTGGGATTGTCTCCGACCCGAATAAATTTAAACCGGCTCCGGCTGTAAATAAGAGTCCGGCGCCCGCGCCGCCCGCCCCTCAACAATAAAATGGCATACATGATGAATCTCGGAGCGCACTCGGAGCCAAATGTCGAGGTGCACAAGTTTTACGGCGGCACCGTCCTGGGGACCTGCCTGCTCGCACTCGTTTTTCAGGCCTTTCTGCATAAATACGGACGCTGGTCCGAGCTGATCGATCTTCCGCTGCTCGTGCCCATCTATTTCGGAGTCAGCAGGCGCAATCCTGTGTCGGGATTGTTTCTCGGGGGAGCCATCGGTATTCTGCAAGACGCTCTCAGCCACGACAATCC
>DATNLT010000082.1:0-18984 GCA_035602725.1 Candidatus Acidiferrales bacterium | reverse complement strand
CTTGAGTTGCGCGAACATACCAGCGCGCGTGATGTTGCTGCCGCCGGAGAAGGCCATCACCGTCTGGATCGCGGGGTCGTCCTGGACGATCTTGCAAAGTTGGAACATCTTCCCGTTCGTGGAGACCCAGGAGCTCGATTGGTCTCCGATGATCGCGCCGCCGATGCGCCCCGTGTCTTCCTGCGGGAAGAATCCTTTGGGAACGATAAAAAAGAGGTAGCCATTCAAGCAAACGGTAAGAATTAGAATAGTCAGGACAATTGCCTGATGCCGCAAAACCCATCGCAGGCCGTCGTCATACGAATGATAAAGCCAGTTGAAAAAGTGCTCGGTAACGCGATAGGCGGCGTTGTGCCGGCTGGTGCTGTGGCGTAAGAATCGCGCGCACATCATCGGCGTAGTGGTGAGCGACACCAGCAGCGAAACGCCGATGGCGATGCTGAGCGTCACCGCGAACTCCCGGAAAAGCCTTCCCACGATCCCGGCCATCATCAGAATCGGTATGAATACGGCCACAAGCGAAGTGCTCATGGAGATCACCGTAAAGCCGATCTCCCGCGAACCCTGCAGCGCTGCTTGAAACGGCCGCATCCCCGCTTCCAGATGCCGCGTGATATTTTCAATCACCACAATCGCGTCATCCACCACGAATCCCGTCGAAATCGTAAGCGCCATGAGCGATAGGTTATCGAGCGTGTAGCCGAGCAGGTACATCACACCAAACGTCCCGATCAGCGAGAGCGGCACGGATATGCTGGGAATCGCCGTGGCCCAGGCGTTCCGTAGAAACACAAAAACCACCAGAACCACCAGCACGATCGAAACCAGCAACGTAATCTCCACGTCATGAATCGACGCGCGAATCGTGGTGGTCCGGTCGTTCACCACCTTGATGTGAATCGAGGGCGAAATCGAAGCTTGCAACTCCGGCAGGATGGCGCGGACCCGGTCGACGGTGTCTACGATATTTGCGCCAGGTTGCCGGTTGATGAACATCAGCGTGGCGGGAACGCCGTTGGAAACGCCGGCATTTCGAAAATTCTCCACGGAATCGGTTACGTTCGCGACATCTTCGAGTCGAACGGCGGCGCCGTTTCGCCACGCCACCACCAAGGGACGGTATTCCTTTGCAGCGAAAAGCTGGTCGGTGGTATTGATCTGCCAGGAATGTGAGCCGTCGCTGATCACGCCTTTCGGGCTGTCGGCATTCGCGCTGGAAAGCGCAGCCCGCACTTGCTCGAGGCTGATGCCGTAGCTATTCAGTTGATCGGGGTTGGCATCCACGCGAACCGCCGGACGCGCGCCGCCACTCACGTTCACTTGGCCGACGCCAGGCACCTGGGCGATCTTTTGCGCCAGGATCGAATCGGCCGCGTCATAGATGTCGCGGCGCGCGATGTTGTCCGAAACGAGCGCCAGAATCAGGATCGAGAAATCCGCCGGATTGATCTTCCAATAGCTGGGCTCTCCCGGAAGATCGGCGGGCAATTGCCCGCGAGCCGCGTTGATTCCGGCCTGTACGTCGCGGGCTGCAGCGTTAATGTCGCGGTTCAGGTCAAACTGCAGCGTGATGCTGGTCGAACCGAGGCTGCTCGATGAAGTCATCTGCGTAACCGACGCAATGCGCCCGAACTGGCGTTCGAGCGGGGTTGCCACGGCTGAGGCCATGGTCGCCGGGCTGGCGCCAGGCAGGCTCGCGCTCACCGCGATCGTGGGGAAGTCCACCTGGGGCAGCGGCGCCACCGGCAAGAACCGGAAGCTAATGGCGCCCGCCAGCAGGATCGCGATGGTCATGAGTGACGTCGCGACAGGTCTGCGAATAAACGGGGCGGAAATGTTCGAGGAGATATTCAAGCCTGGGTGCCCAGCTTGCGCCGAAGCACCAATTCTATGGGAAAAGTTGCGCCCGAGCCACTGCTTCGCGTAAGGGTTTTGTAAAATTATCGCAACAGACGGCGGGCGGCTATGACAGTGCGGCCAGGTCTTGTTCGTGCGCGGGGCAGAGAATGCGGAAGTCGCAACTCTTGCAGACGAACCCGGCGTTCGGCCGCGGCTCAAAGTTCAGCGCGCGGATATCCGCGGCAATTTCCGTGATCGTATCGCGAACTTTCTTGAAATGCTTTTCATCGCGCGTAGTTTCCACGCGGCTGTTGTCCTGTAAATTGTGGAGCACCAATCGCGCGGGGTTCAGGTCCAGTACTTCCCGGGCCGCAAGCGCGTAAATGCTTAGCTGCACGTCTTTGTGCGCTTGTTCGCTGGACTTGGGCTTGCCGGTCTTGTAATCCACGATTTCGTGCTTGCCACGGCCAATGACGTTGATCTGGTCCATGCGCCCCGTGAGCAGAATTCCGCCATCCATGGGCAACTCGAAGGCTTTTTCCTGTTCGTGCACGTTCTGAGATTCTGCAAGCATGAAGGAATGAAACACGCGAAGCTGTTCCAAGCCATCTTTCTTGTAACCTTCCTGCTGGTAGTCGTCCTCGTAACCCGCGGCAATCCACTCGCGCTCGAAAATGGCGGCCACCTCTTCAAACGGAATGGATCGGCCGGCCCGCAACTCCGTCATCAAGTGCTTGATCGTCGTGTGCATGGTACTTCCGAAGCTCATCGCGCCCCGGGGACCTTCGCGCAGCCCCCAGAATGCACGAAATAGGAACTTTTGCGGGCAGGTCTTATAGGTATCAATCGCCGATGCGCTCAGTTTCAACGGCAGCGGTATCGGCGGCCGATAAGTCTCCGCCCATTGTGCAACGCGCGAGAAAATGAGCGCAGCGGCCGCCTCGGCCTCGAAGAGGTCGGCTTGTGAGGGAGCATCCGCGGAGCTTTCGGCACTCGCATTGGGGCTGGCTGCCAAGCTATCCTTGGGAGCGAGCCGCTCGATATCTCGCCGCACCAGACCACCGTTCTCCAGGATATCGTCGAGAAAAGTGGAAGGCTTATTGCGCTTGTTATCCACCACCGCCGTAATCGTCAGCCGGTCCCGCGCACGCGTAAGCGCTACGTAAAAAAGCCGCCGCTCCTCCTGCACGTGGAAGTCGCCGCGCGGCCGCTCCTCCTTCATCAATTCGTCTGGAAATTCCAGCACGGGTGTGTGCTGCGCTTTCGGGAAATTGCCTTTCGTCAGGCGGATCAGAAATACATGATCGAACTCGAGCCCTTTGGCGGCGTGCACCGTCATCAATTGCACGGCGTCTTGCCCCAACTCTTCTTCCAGATTGATTTGCCCGCCGGCCTGCTGGTAGAGATCAAGGTACTCCACAAATTCCGGCAGGCGCTGTGTCTCGCTTTTCGGCTCCCACTCACGCACGAAGTGGGTCAGCCGGTCCACGTAAGGGCGATAGGCCGAGCCGGTATGGACTCTAACTTCCAGCTCCGCGCAAAGATCGCTGAAGAAATCTGACGCCGCAAATCGCCGCGCGCGTTGCTGCATTTTCTCGACGAATTCCACCAGTTGCGCGCCATGATTGCCGGGCGACAGCTCTCCACGGCTTTGTGGATCGGCCAGGATCGTGAGGAGCGCGTCCCAAAGCGGCGCCCGGTGCATTTTCCCAGCGGATTCGGCAATGCGCGCCAGATCTTTGGCGTGAAAGCCCCAGCCGGGCGCGGCCATCACGCGCGCCAGCGCCAGACTATCTCGCGGTGAGGCAGCCACACGCAGATACGCGATCAGGTCCCGCACCAGGGGATTGCTCAAGATCGAAAGATTACGAATCACGAAGGGAATGCCGCGCTTCGCGAGTTCCTTCACAAGCCGGTCGCGATTCGCGTGCGCGCGATAGAGCACCGCGAAACTTCTCCAGCGCGCTCCCGCCTTGTGCAGCCGTGCGATTTCATCCGCCACCCAGCGTGCTTCGTGCGCCGCGCTAGCCAATTCCGCCATCCGGATCTTCACACCGCCCTTTTTTGCAGCCACCAATTCCTTCGAAGGGAACATGTCGGATCGCTCATTTTGCGCGATCACCTGATTCGCCACCCGCAGGATGCGCTCGGTCGAGCGAAAATTTTGCGTCAGCGGTTGCACGGGAACGGATTCAGCGCTTGCGCCCGGCGTCGCGAAGCGTTCCACGAAGAGCTTGAAACTGCCGAATGACGCTCCGCGGAAGCGATAAATCGCCTGGTCGTCATCGCCCACGGCGAAAATATTGCGATGCTCGCCGGCCAGGCGCGAAAGCAATTCGAGTTGCGCGATGTTGGTATCTTGGAATTCGTCCACCAGCAGGTAGCGGTAGCGAGCGCGCAATTGCGCGGCAAGCGCTGGATCGGCGTCGATACGACGCACGGTCTCGAGCAGCATCGATCCGAACGTCAACATCCGGCCATCGCGCAAAAGCGTATCGCTGGCCCTGTAGGCGCGTGCGATTTCCTGCTGGCGCGCGGCCTCCTCGATCTGGAGCAGGGCCTCGTCCGGCACGAGTTTCCCCTGCGCGGCCTCGGCGCGTGCGGTACCAGCATCTGCGTAACGTTGATAATCGTCCGGCGTCACCAGTTCATCCTGGCAGCGCGAGAAAAACTTCACGAAATCGGCCAGAAATTGTCCGGGCTCGGCAAGTCTGCGGTAGCGCTCGAGCGCCAGCAGGCGCAGGTTCCGCCGCAGCAAGATCCAGTGATCGTATTCGTCTAGGACGCGAAGACCGGGATCGAGCTCTTCCAGCAGCGTTTTGCAATACGCATGAAAAGTGCTGAGCTGTACATCCCTGCCGCGTTCGCCGCTCGCGGCAGCTACGCGAGATTTCATCTCGCCGGCGGCTTTGTCCGTAAAGGTGAGGCCCAGAATTTGATCGCCGCGCAGATCGGGTTGCGTTTCCAGCAGCGTGCGGATGCGTTCGGTGATTACGCGCGTTTTCCCGGTGCCGGCCCCCGCCACCACCAGCATCGGCCCGTCGCCATGAATCACCGCGGCGCGTTGTTGCGGATTCAGAAGCTCGAGCGGTGGCGTGCCACCGCCGCCCTGCAGATCAAACAAAGTGGACATTCCACTCATCCTAGCGGATTTGGCGGCGGTGGGAAATGGATGCGCCGGTTGGCCGCATTACCGACGAGCCCACAGACCGTTCCTGCTTCCGAATTGCTAACGCACCGACCTACAGGAAGCGAGGCATTCTTGGGTTGACATTCGACACAAGAGGGTTTACATTCCTGTCGAATGCCAACCCAAAAAGACGATCGCGACCGCATTGCCCTTCTGCAGGGCACACTTGATTTGCTGATCCTGCGTACTTTGATCTTTGGCCCGCAGCACGGCCAGGGGATTGCCCGTGCCATCCAGCAAAGCTCCGACGACGTCCTACTCGTGGATCACGGCTCTCTCTATCCCGCTCTGCAGCGCCTGGAGGCGCAGGGCTGGATCAGCCCGCAATGGGGCACCTCCGAAAATAATCGCAGGGCGCGTTTTTACACGCTTACGAAGCAGGGGCGGAAACAGCTTGCACGCGAAGCTTCGCAGTGGCGGCGTATCTCCAAAGCGATTCACAGCGTGCTCGGACCTGAGACCGCGGAGAGTTAGCTCATGCTGAAGAAACCGCAGCGGGACGCGCAAGATTTCGCCGGAGAAATCCAGGCGCACATCGAGTTGGAGGCTGCACGCCTTCGCGGCGAGGGCCTCAGCGCCAAGGACGCACTCGACGCCGCGCGCCGCAGCTTCGGTAATGTGACCACCGCACAGGAACACTTCTACGAGTCCTCGCGCCTCATCGGGCTGCACCATCTTGGTCAGGATTTGCGATATGCCGCGAGACTGCTTCGCAAGAGCCCGGGCTTTACGCTGGTGGCCGTCCTCACGCTGGCGCTGGGCATCGGAGCAACGACGGCAATCTTCAGCGTTGTGGACGCGGTGCTTCTGAACCCGTTGCCTTACGCCGATTCTTCCGCGCTTGTTTTTGTCAGCGAAGCCAAGCCTCAAAACGGAGTCAAGACCACCGGCGCCTCCTATCTCGATATGCAGGCGTGGCGCGAACAAAACACAGTCTTCACCGAAATGGGTGGCACGCAGGCGCACGATCTCTCGCTGACCGGACGGGGCGATCCGACCACCGTTCATACCGTTGTCGTTACACCCGAGCTTTTTTCCATGCTGCAGGAAAAGCCGCTGCTCGGCCGGACATTTTTCGCGGAAGACAACAAGAAGGGCGCCGCGCCCGTGGTAATCCTGAGCGAACAGCTCTGGCGCGAGCGCTTCTCCTCCGATCCGCAAGTGCTCGGCACGACGGTCTCGCTGGATCAACGGGGGTTTACGGTCGTTGGTGTAATGCCGGCCGGCTTTCACTTTCCGCCGCCTTCGAAAAAGGGAGGGATCTGGATTCCGATTGTGCAAGACCCGGTCTTCGGTACATTTCTTCCCTCACGTGGAGGGCATTATCTGAGCGTGGTGGCGCGGCTTAAGCCCGGCGTGTCGCTCGCGCAGGCGCAGGCCAATATGGATGCCGTCAACACCAATATCGTGCGTCAATTTCCGGCCATTAATAACGCCTGGCAAATTCATCTGCAGCCCCTTGAACAGGTAACCGTCGGAAGCGTGCGCAAGGCGTTGTGGGTTTTGCTCGGGGCGGTTCTGCTGGTGCTGCTGATCGCCTGTGCGAACATCGCGAATCTTCTGCTTTCCCGCGCCACGTCGCGCGGAAAGGAAATCGCCGTGCGGATCGCGCTGGGGGCCGGGCGCCGTCGGATCATTTTTCAGTTGCTCACCGAAAGTGCTGCGCTCGGGCTCTGCGGCGGAATCGCGGGTGTTCTGCTCGCGTACTGGGGGGTGAAGGCGCTGGCGCCGTTCCTGCCTTCCGATTTGCCCCAGGCGGACGCGATTCACGTCAACGGCGTAGTTCTGCTGTTTGCGCTTCTGTTGGGCTTGGCGGCGAGCGTTCTCTTTGGATTGGCTCCGGCTCTATTTGCCGCGGACACGAATTTGCAGGCGAACTTCCGGGAAGAAAGAGGGCGGGGAAGTTCCGGGGGGAAGCGCGGACGCGTGCGAAATCTGCTGGCCGTGGTTGAAATTGCTCTGGCGATGATCTTGCTGGTCGGCGCGGGCCTTTTGGTGCGCAGTTTCTTGCTGCTTACCTCCGTAAGCCCCGGATTCGATGTGACCCACGTTGTAAAGGCCGAAGTGTCGCTGCCGCAATTTCAGTATTCGAAACCTCAGCAGTGGGACGCCTTCGCCAATGACCTGCTCCCGCGCGTGCAAGCACAGCCCGGCATGCAGGAGACGGCGATTGGGCTTCCGCTGCCGATTGTGCATCCCTTCGTCAATCTGGGCTTTTCGCTGCCGGATGGACCGCCGCTCCCGCCGGGAATGCCGGACACCGCCGACTATGCCTCGGTGAGCCCGAATTATTTTCGGGTGATGGGGATTCCGCTGTTGCGCGGCCGCGTTTTCAACGATCACGACTCCGCCATGGCGCCGCCTGTCCTGCTGATCAGTGAGACGATGGCGCAAACTTATTTCGCCAATCGCGATCCCCTCGGCCAGCACGTGAAATTCTTTTTCCTCGCCGATGCCCCGGTTAGCCGCCAGGTGGTGGGCATCGTAGCGGACGTGCGTGATGTTTCGCTCAGCCAGGCACCCGGACCCATGATGTACGCGCCTTTTTCGCAGCTTCCGCTTTGGGGCGCCATACTCGTTACCAGGACCTCGCTGAGCCCGGGCGCCGTTGCCACCGCGGTCAGACAACAGGTCGCCAAGATTGATCGCAACCTGCCTGTGACCGACGTCGGAACGATGCCGAGTTTCATTGACGCGACCGTCGCGCAGCCGAGATTCCGCACGTTGCTTCTCGGTATTTTCAGCGGCCTCGCGCTACTGCTGGCTGCCGCGGGAATTTTTGGCGTGGTTTCCTATTCCGTCGCGTGCCAGACCCGCGAGATCGGCATTCGCATGGCGCTCGGCGCGCTACCTGGCGACATTCTCCGCAGAATGGCCAATGGGGTAGGGAAAATGGCGCTCGCCGGCATTGTGCTGGGCATCGCCGCGTCGTTAGGAGTCACGCGCTTGATCTCTACTTTGTTGTTTGGTGTACGCGCCACGGACCCGGTCACCTTCGCCGTGGTCGTTGCCGTTCTGATCGGTGTCGTCGCTATCGCCGCCTATTTGCCCGCGCGCCGCGCCATGCGCGTCGATCCTGTAGTCGCCTTGCGCCACGAGTAAAACGTCGTAAAAAGCGGATGTTCGAAAACGAACAGTAAACACGTTGGTTTTGTCGCTTTCGCATCGCACGCTTTCACGAAAAAATCATACTTCCTCAGAACATTCCTGTACTGCTCTTCGTCTAAGCTGGTAGGGTAGGTCGGGGTGGCCGCCGAAAATTCGGGCGGCGAATTCGCGATCTGCTGGGGCTCATTCTGGCCGCAAGCGCGGGATAGCGCCTGCGGTAAACGCCGGGCTTTGCTGTTCCGATCCTGCGGACGCAAACTTCCGGCACGCGGTTGTGTGAATCGGATTCCGGTGAAAAAAAGCCTCGCGGCGGTAACCGCGAGGCGGCGACACAAAACTTCACCGGTTGTGTGCAGCGAGGTTCCTGTGTCCACGGCAGCCTACTCGCGGCTGCCGCACGCTGTCAACCTCTTGTCGTCTCGCACGCCCGCGGAACACTTCAAATCGACGAAAATGGAGGTTACGATGCGTAAGAGTTCACTTGCGGTAACGTTGGCATTGCTCGCGGCCAGTGCATTTTCCGGACCGGCCTTTGCGAAACCTTTCACAAAAGTGGTTTCCCTCAGCCTGCCGGCCACCGTCGGCGGCACGCAACTCGAGGCTGGCGACTATTGGGTCACCGTTGACCACAACCAAGTCACCATCGTTCGCGATCACAAGGTTGTAGCACGCGCCGAAGGGCGAATCGAGCAGGGCCTTCGCGACAACGGCGTCACCATCATCGTTTCCGCCGCCGACGGCCAGCTCAAGGAAATCCATTTCGACGGCGGCAACCAGGTTCTGGTCATGAGGACAGCTTCTTAGCCTCATGTTTCTAGCAAAATCTGCTGATCGGGGCGTCCATCATGATTTTGCGGACGCCCCGACCTTTCTTGCGCACGGTCTTCCGGCTCTTGTCGCATGGATGGCTTGCGCCGATGCATAAGCCAGTTCTAATCCGCTGCACATATTCTGCAAGCGGTTGGTATATCTCGACGGCGTCGAATGTCGGGCTACTGCTTCTAAAGCACTTACCTCTCGCAGTTTCTGGCACTCAACTTGCCCTCACGTTCAGACGGTAGTTCAGCGAACTTTTATCTTTTGTGTCGAGATTTCGGTTCGAATTGCCAACGGGCGCGGGTTCATTCCGCGCCCGTTGCATTTTGTAACGCCTCCTTGCCATTCCGCCCCGAAACTTCGCGCGTTCCACCCGCGCTTCATCTATAATCCCGCCGCCAGCGAAGCGCCGCTTCGCAGCGAGGACCTCATGCCCATCACCCGCAGGGAAGCACTCTTAAGCGCAACCATGCTCGCCGCTGCGGGTTTGCCCGTTATGGCCAACGCGTTCCCGGAAGCGAAGAAGTCCCGCTCCGGCCCGCCGGAATCCGCCGCCTTGCCCCAAACTGCCGCGAATCTCAACCCGCAGCTTTCTTGCCTCTCCGATTTTGAGGCTGCCGCCAAAGGCCGTGTGCCACACATGGCCTGGGAATTTTTCAATGGCGCGGCCGCCGACGAGATCACCATGCGCTGGAATCTCGAGGCCTACCAGCGCATCAAGCTGAAGCCGCACGTCCTGGTGGACGTTTCAAAAATTGATACGCGCGTCCATTTGCTTGGCCAGGAGCTCGCCTTTCCCATCATTCTCGCGCCCACCGCCTATCACAAGCTCGCGCATCCCGAGGGCGAACTCGCCACCGCGCGCGGAGCGGGCGCGGCGCACGCCACCATGGTGGTCAGCACCGTCGCCACCACCAGTATCGAAGATATCGCCAAAGTCGCCACGCAGCCGCTGTGGTTCCAGCTTTACGTCCAGCGCGATCGCGGTTTCACCCGCGAACTCGTGCAGCGTGCCGAAGCAGCGGGCGTTCGCGCGCTGTGCCTCACCGTGGACACGCCCATCACCGGCGCGCGCAATCGCGAACTTCGCGCGCAATTCGAATTGCCACCCGAGCTCGATCGTCCCAACCTGCGCGGGCTTAAGGTCGGCGGCGTCGCCGTTGCCACTGATCCTTCCGCGCACCTGGCCACCGGTGAATCCATCTACACGAGCGCCACCGACCCTTCGATGACCTGGAAAGATCTCGATTGGCTGCTTTCTTTCGCCAAGGTGCCGCTGCTTACGAAAGGTATCCTGAATCCGGAGGATGCCGATCGCGCCGTCAAGGCCGGCGTCGCGGGAATCATGGTTTCGAATCATGGCGCGCGCAATCTGGACACGGTACCGGCCACGATCGAAGCTTTGCCGCTCGTCGCCGAAAAAGTCGCAGGACGCGTGCCCGTAATCGTCGATGGAGGCGTGCGGCGCGGCACGGACGTCTTGAAAGCTATCGCGAACGGCGCGAACGCCGCAATGATCGGCCGCCCGTATCTCTACGGTCTGAGTGTGGCGGGAGATGCAGGGGTAGCGCGCGTGGTGGATATCCTGCGCCGCGAATTCGAAATGGCTATGGCGCTCACCGGACGCCCCACCATCGCCAGCATCGACCGCACCGTCTTTTGGACGTAATCGTTTGGGACGCTGTTAGCCTTCACCGAGGCGCGAGCGCCCGGATTCCCGGTTTTCGGTTTGCTAGAATCGCTAGATGCGCACCGCCCTGCTTACACTGACGCTTCTCGCCTCTTCCGCCGCCGCTTACAGCCAGAATCTCGCCATCGTCGGCGCTAAAGTTTACGCCTCGCCCGACGCACAAGCCGTCACCGGCGTCACCATCCTCATTCAAAACGCAAAAATCGCGGCGGTCGGGAAAGATGTGCCGGTCCCCGCCGGCACGCAAACACTCGATTGCCCCGACTGCGTCGTCTTCGCCGGCTTCTGGAACAATCACGTCCACTTCACCGAGGATAAGTGGGCGGACGCCGCGCATCAGCCCGCGTCGAAACTGACTGGTCAGTTGCAGCAAATGCTCACGCTTTCGGGCTTTACCACGGTCGTGGACACCGGCTCCGACCCGCGCAATACACCTGTTCTGCGCCGCCGCATTGAATCCGGCGAAGTCGGCGGACCGCACATCTACACCGCCGGCACGCCACTTTATCCCCCGCACGGGATTCCGTACTACCTCGGCGATCTCCCGCCGGAGATACGCGCGCTGATGCCGCAGCCCGCCACTCCCGCCGAAGCCGCAGCCGCCGTGCAGCAAAACATCGCCTTCGGCTCGGACATCGTCAAGCTCTTCACCGGTTCTTATGTCGCGCGCGGCCACGTGTTGCCCATGCCGCTCGAGGTCGCGCAATCGGCCGTGCAAGCCGGCCACCAGCACGGGCAACTTGTCTTTGCGCACCCTTCCAATCTCGAAGGCGTTCGCGTCGCGATGCAGAGCGGCGTGGATGTGCTCGCGCACGCGCCGGATACCGTGCAGGGCGTGGACGATGCGCTGATCCGTGAACTCGTTGCGCACCACATGGCCATGATTCCAACGCTCAAGCTTTTTTCGGGCGATCCGGATATCGCCGCCATTCGGGCCATCGTCGCAAAATTTCACCAGTTTGGCGGTCCGCTCCTGTTTGGCACCGACACCGGATTCGTCACCGATTACAATTTGACGGAGGAATATCGCCAGCTCGCGCTCTCCGGCCTATCGTTTCGCGACTTTCTGCGCATGCTCACCACCGCCCCCGCGGAGCGCTTTCACGTTTCCGATCGCAAAGGCCGCATCGCCGTCGGACAGGAAGCCGACCTCACCGTGCTCTCCGCCGACCCCGCCGCGGGCGACCTCACCGCCTTCACGCGTGTCCGCTATACGATCCGCGCCGGACACATCATTGCAAGCTCGAAATAAGTCGGAAGCCGCTCGGCCCGCGGAGCCCTTTTTAGTCCCAAAATCTCTGAGGTTTTGATTGAAGCCATCAATGCAATGTCACGCGGCGATACGCACTTTCCGGCTAAGGCCGCTCCGGATTGAAGCTTTTACTGAGGATCTAATCTGCGCGGTCGAGGATCGTGAGCTGGCCCGCTAGGTCGTCATCACGGTGCTCCATAATTAATCTCTGCACATCCGGCGATAGTGACCAGCAATCGCGGAAATGCATCTCACGTTCACCAGCTTGGATCCACGATTCGAGAATCAGTTCGGTGCCTTCCCATCGTGCATTTCCACGTACGGTTTCGCCATTCAGTGATTGTCTGCCCGGCCGTCCATCCGTCCAGCATTGGAAGATGACTCGCTGTTCGCTTCCGTCCATTTTCAAAACGATCACCTCCGCTCTTAGCTCAGGATCGTTATGTTCGATGCGCGCCGAAATGGCTTTGGGTGCTGGTCCACGCAGAGTGCTCTTGCCCAAATTCGCATTCCAGAAACCGGTGAAATTAGCGTTTCTGCATTCCATCCTGTTTTCGTCCCCGTTCAACACTGTACCTACTTTTCGAAATTCCTAATTGTAAGACTTCGTCGTTATTTTCATCTTTTACGCGAATAGGAGGGGGCCATTCAGTCGCCTCATCCATTTCCAGCAGGGAGGTCACATTTTCTGTGAGTTCTTTGCCCCAGCCCTGCTCCACGCCGAGCGCAATTGCATACGGCGTGCCTTTCTCTAGGATCGCCGGCGATTCTTCGGGCTGATTCTCTCGATTCAGCCGATCTGAGTCCGCGCGTTCGAGAAACTCACGGAAGCCGTGCAATTCGGCCAGCACTTCGCGCCCTTCGCGCGTCGGCGCTTCGAGGACGCGGCGAAACACCACCGTCATTACCACAGCCGCCGCGATCGTAACGGCGAACAAGGGCGCGGTCCAGTAGCTCAGCATTGCGAATCCAAATGCTGCTGCCACCGTCATGTAAAAGGGAACCCCATCGCTAAGATTGAGCGGCCGGTGAGGCACGCCGCGGCCGGGGATGTAAGACGCGAGTTTCCCCAGCGTAATCGGCCAGGTGGTAAGCGCTCCAACAAGGGCCGCGAGACCCAGCACGATCCAAAAGCTAAAATATGCGATCCCCAATAACGAATTCGCGTGCTCTGGCCACGGAAGCGACAAGAGAAGCAGCAGGATCACGGCAAGGGACGCCACCGCTCCGCCAGCCCACAGAAATGTATGAGGTGAGAGGATCTCTGGTTCTGCAGTGTCTTCAACGCAACGCTTGAACTTTTGAAACGCGCCGCCTAACTCCGCATAATCTGCGGAGCTAAACGTGTATTGCAATCCCGGTGCGGGACACAGCGCCCTCAGCAATTCGGTTTCTTCGGTCGTGGCATCGCCGTTCGTGTCGCCGAGATTAGTGATGCCCAGCCAGTCCTTCTCTTGCCGGATCTCGATGGCTCCCTTACAGGCGAGCGAAACCAACGAAGCAATAAACGCACACTCACAACGCCCGTTCCGGAAAATATAAGCCGCAACACCTGGCGAAATACCGCGGGGAGGCTCATAACGCACGGGCACAATTACATGCCGCCTCACGCGTAATACAACGGCCGTCATGATGTAGTAGACCAACACCAAACCCAGCTCCATCCAAGCCTGGGCGTAGATTGCCTCTGAGCCGTTGAAGTCGATGGACATGAGTGAAGCCCGCGAAAGACTGCGATTTCCAGATTCTAGTCCAACCGTTACTCAGAAGTTCATCTTATTCCAGAAACGCATCGCCCGCCGGCACCCCCGCAACCTTGCACTGCGCACACGCTCAAAATTGACCCTGCTCCTGTCCCCTCCTATACTTTCTTCGTAAAGACTTCCGCCGTAACACTGAGGCCGCCATGGAAAAGCCCGTCATCTTAAGCGCCGTCCGCACCCCCGTAGGCAAATTTCAAGGCGGCCTGGCATCGCTTTCCGCTACCGAACTCGGCGCCAAAGCGGTCGCCGAAGTGGTGCGCCGCGCTGGCATCGAGCCCAAGCAAGTCGACGAAGTCATCATGGGCAACGTGGTCTCCGCGGGACTCGGCCAGAATCCCGCGCGCCAGGCCGGACTCAATGGCGGACTCGATCCGCGCGTCGCCGCAATGACGATCAACAAAGTCTGCGGCTCGGGCTTGAAAGCCGTCTCGTTGATCGCCAATGGTGTAATCCTCGAGGAAATCGAAATCGGCATCGGCGGCGGCATGGAAAGTATGTCCAATTGCCCCTACCTGCTCCCCGGCGCGCGCAACGGCTACCGGCTCGGCAATGGCGAACTCGTGGACTCGATGATTCACGACGGCCTATGGGACGCCTTCAATGATTTTCACATGGGGCAGACCGCCGAACTCGTCGCCGATAAATACAAGATCACGCGCGAGGAGCAGGACCGTTATGCGCTCGAAAGCCATCAGAAGGCCGTACACGCCATGCAGTCCTGCTACTTCCAGGCGCAGATCGTGCCCATCGAAGTGCCGCAGAAAAAAGGCGCGCCCATTGTGATTAGCAAAGACGAATCGCCGCGTCCGGATAGCTCGATGGAGACTCTAGCGAAGCTCAAGCCCGCCTTCAAGAAAGATGGCACCGTCACTGCCGGCAACGCTCCTGGCACGAACGATGGCGCCGCGGCCGTGGTCGTGACTAGCGAACGAAACGCGGCGCGGCTCGGCAAGGAACCGATGGCGCGCATCGTCGCTCAGGCCGTCAGCGGTGTCGAACCCAAATGGGTGATGATGGCGCCGGTGCAGGCCGTGGAAACTTTGCTCAAGAAAACGGGCTGGGATCGCGACCGCGATGTCGATTTGGTCGAACTCAACGAAGCCTTCGCCGTGCAGGCCATCGCCGTGATGCGCGAACTCCGCCTCGACCCAGCCAAGGTCAACGTAAATGGAGGCGCGGTGGCGTTGGGCCATCCTATCGGCGCCTCGGGCGCGCGGGTATTGGTCACGCTGCTCTACGAAATGCAGCGCCGCAACGTGCATCGCGGCATTGCCGCGCTCTGCCTCGGCGGCGGCAACGCCGTAGCGCTCGCCGTCGAGCGCTAACTGGGTTCGTCCCGCGTCATGCGTGTCGTCGGGTCCTGAAGGCGAGCCACGCAAGATCGGTTCGCCTTTGTGTAGCGCAGGGCCTCGCGCCCTGCGGCCTTTGTCTCGCAAATTCGAATCGCCGTCGAAACGTATCCGGCGGGCCCGATCTGCGGAGAATGAAGCGTCATGTACTGCCCAACCTGTGGCGCCGAATATCGTGATGGATTTTCCCGTTGCAATGATTGCGACGTAGCGCTCGTAGCGGAGGCTTCGCGATCTACCTCCCGTGCCGATGGCCGCCCGGACTCGCTACTTTGGCAAGGTGCCGACCCTCACTCGCTCGCGAACATTCGAAGCATCTTGAGCGAAGCGAAAATTCCTTATGCGGCCCACGAACCGGCCACACCCATCTTTTTCACCTCAGCGCCGCGTGTCTGGCAGATTCGCGTTTTTGCGGACGACTTGCCGCGCGCGGCCAAGCTGATTGAGGACCAGGTCGAATCTGACGATGACTCCGACGCGCCCGCGAATACGCTCGACGGCGACCCGGCGGAAATGGCGGGTTACGAGCTGGCCGGCGAAGATGATGTGGAAGAATCGAGCCCGCCGGGCCGGGATTACGTCCCCGGCGATTGGGATCCCGAACAAGCCACGTGTGAAGTTTGGTCCGGTGATAACCGGGACATGGCCCAAAATCTCTCCGTTTGTTTACGTGAGATTGGCATCGGCTCACGGCTCTCGCCGAAAATGATGGCTACGCAAGTCTTCGTGTTGCCACAGGATGAAGGCCGCGCGCGAGAGATCGTCCGCGAGATCGTGGACCAGGCTCCCCCCGCATAAATGCGCGCCCTGAATCGCATTTAGTATGTAGCCTCGGGCGACCCGGCGATGCATGCCGGGTGGCCCGGGGCTTTCCGCCCATTTACCTCGTGGCCTCCACCTTGACGCGGCTTCCCGAATCGTGTTTTGCTCCGGCCAGCAAACAAACGTTTTTGGCATTCCGCGCCTCTAATAGAGACATGTTTTGCCCGGTCTGCAAATCCGAGTATCAGCAGGGCTACACGCAATGCGCGGAATGTGGTGTCGCTCTCGTCAGCAGCATGCCGGCTGACGATCCGTCCGGCGCCCCGCAGCGCGAGCCTCTCGTGGTGCTTTGGCGCGGGCAGGACCCCGTGGCATTTTCCGCAATTTTGAGCGCGCTCGCCGATGCCGCCATTCCCTACCGCGAATCGCATAGCCGCGATTACGCCGCCTGCCTCTCGCAGCCCTTCGCGCTCAGCTTTTACGGACTGCCACACTGGCAGATTCTCGTGCATCCGTCGGACCTGGATCGCGGCAAATCCGTTGCCGAAGAGGCGCTCAAACCGGTCCCCGCTGGCCCCGTGGAACTCGACGGGGAATTACCGGAGGACGCCAATCCACTCAAAGCCACGGCGAGTCCCGCCGGTGGGGCGCAAACGCCGCTGTGCATTTGGTCGGCAAAAGATTCGTCGCGGGGCCAGTCTCTGCGCGATGTCTTGCTGGCAAACGATGTGCCTTGCTGGACCATCTCCGGCTCCGCTGGCGACATTCGCCTTTTGGTGCGGCGCGAAGACGAGGCGCGAGCTAGAGAAGTGATTGGCGGCGCGATTGCAAAGGAAGGGGCGGCATAATCCGCGCGGGATCCAGTCACCCTTCGGCTATGTTCCATTGCGCGCTCGCTTCTCTAGATTTCCCCTGTTACTTGATTTTCCACACCCCGGTATGGTTGGCTGCTTCCTTGCATGCTTGTGGTTGCGAAAGAGATTGGGGTGCGCGTGAACCTGGAATCCATTCGAACGATAGCGGTGCTCGGTGCGGGCACCATGGGCAATGGCATTGCTCATGTGTTTGTGCGCTCGGGATATGAAGTGATCTTGCGAGACGTCGAGCAGCGCTATCTCGATCGCGCGCGCGACACCATTTCGAAAAACCTCGACCGCGAGATCAAAAAAGGCAAGCTCGCCGAATCGGAAAAGTCTAGCGTTCTGGAACGTCTTCACCCGACCACCGACATCGCAGCGCTCTCCCGCGCGGATTTTGCCGTCGAGGCTGTGCCCGAGCGGCTTGATCTGAAGTTGGCTGTCCTGCGTGAAGCCGACGCTCTGCTGCGGCCCAATGTGATCTTGGCAAGCAACACGTCCTCGATTTCGGTTACCACATTAGCCGCGGCCACCAAGCGTCCCGAACGATTCATCGGCATGCATTTCATGAATCCCGTGCCGATGATGGCGCTGGTGGAGGTGATTCGCGCCTTGCAAACGAGCGACGACACGTTTTCGAACACCATCGCGCTTTGCGAAAAGCTCGGCAAGAAACCTGTGGCTGTTAACGATGCACCCGGCTTCGTGAGCAATCGCGTGCTGATGCCCATGATCAATGAGGCGGCCTTTTGCGTGATGGAAGGCGTGGCCACCGCCGAAGCCGTCGATGCCGTAATGAAGTTGGGCATGAGCCATCCCATGGGACCGCTCGAGCTCGCTGATCTTATCGGTCTCGACGTTTGCGTGGATATTCTCGATGTGCTCTACAAAGGTTTCGGCGACCCGAAATACCGCGCCAGCCCGTTGCTGCGAAAACTTGTGGCCGCGGGCTGGCTCGGCCGCAAGTCCGGTCGCGGATTTTATCCCTACGATAAGGCTTAGAATGTTTCAGGAGGCGATATGATCACCACCATCTTCGTCGCGGACATGGATCGCGCCGTGAAGTTCTATACGGACGTTCTTGGCTGCCAGGTGGATATGCGCTTCGGCAATGAATGGGCGCAGCTCAAGTCCGCCGATGGAGGTGCCACGCTTGGCTTGCACCCGGCTTCGCAGGAAAATCCGGCCGGCGTAAAGGGTTCAATCCAGTTGGGCATCGAGGTAAAGGATTCCATCCACAGGCGCGTCGAGGAAATGACGGCAAAGGGAGCGAAGTTCTCCGGACCCGTGCGCGACGACGAGCAGCTCTGGTTTGCCAATTTTGAGGATCCCGACGGCAATCGCCTGTATTTGGCGCAAGCCAAGAACAACTGGGTGTGAGCCACTCCGGAGGGAAGCGGCGTGCCCGGGCCGAATAATTAGTATTTGCTTTTTGTTCGCCTTTGCGGTAGGCTGCTGTTTCGGGCAAGTGCAATTCGTACTATGCGGGCCATAAACTCTTTGGTAAACTCCGCGCTTCCCGGATTCCAGGATCGCATTCGAAATCGAGCATTCGAAATTTTCGCGTGAGGTGGCCCATGGCCGACGAAAAAACAACGAATCTAGCAAACGCAATCAGCCAAATCGAAAAGCAGTATGGCAAGGGCTCCATCATGCGCTTGGGAACGCGCGACGTCCTCGTGCCTGTCAGCGTAATCCCCACAGGATCGATCTCCCTCGACGCAGCCTTGGGCGTAGGAGGGTTCCCGCGCGGCCGCGTGATCGAAATCTTCGGACCGGAATCGGGCGGCAAGACCACTCTAGCGCTGCACGCCATCGCCGAGGCGCAGAAGATCGGCGGCCAGGCGGCCTTCATTGACGCCGAGCATGCTCTCGATCCTATCTATGCCCGCAAACTCGGTGTGGACGTCGATAACCTGTTGGTTTCACAGCCTGATAACGGCGAGCAGGCCCTCGAAATCGCGGAGGCTCTGATCCGTTCGAGCGCCGTCGATATCGTCGTGGTGGACTCGGTCGCGGCTTTGGTTCCCAAGGCCGAGCTCGAAGGTGACATGGGCGATCCACAAATGGGCTTGCAGGCGCGGTTAATGTCGCAGGCTCTTCGAAAGCTCACCGCCATCGTTTCGAAATCCCGCACGTGCCTGATTTTCATCAACCAAATCCGCGAAAAGATCGGCGTGATGTTCGGCAATCCCGAAACCACGACCGGCGGCCGCGCGCTCAAGTTCTATTCCTCTGTCCGCATCGATATCCGCCGCATCGCCGCTGTGAAGGAAGGCGACACCGTAGTCGGCTCGCGAACCAAGGTAAAGATCGTGAAAAACAAGGTCGCCGCACCCTTCCGCGAAGCCGAGTTCG
>DATNLT010000079.1:0-18520 GCA_035602725.1 Candidatus Acidiferrales bacterium | reverse complement strand
CCGTGGGTTCGAATCCCACCCTCTCCGCCAGAATATCCTTTTTCCCTGAATCTTATTAGCGCGCCCCCATGTTCCAAGTATCGCGGACGTATAGTGTCTGGCGCTGGGCGTCTTTCCTTCTGAAATGCCCGCGCCGTGGCGTTGCGGGAACTATGGCTTCCAGGCGACGTCGCCGCGGCCGAGGCTCGCTTCCACCGTCACCGCAAAAAACGCATGCCCGAACTCCGTCGGATGCTCGGTATCCCAAAACAGAGTGTGGACAGGATCGGCGCACACCATTGACGTCAGGCACGGGTCGGTAACATCCGTAAATCCGAAGTGCGTCGAATCCTTCGCCACGTCGTGGAACAGGCTGAATACATCCAGCCGGTGGATGAACACGCCCTCGATGAACCCTTCTGCCTCGAGGAGCACATCGAGCGCGTTATTCGCCGCCACGCTGGCCGCCGTTGCGAAGCTGGCGTTCAATTTCGCGGCGGGCAATTGGCCTACGTCAAGGAGATCGGGAACCAGAAAATGCCGGGCGCCGGCGCGGCGCAGTAGGAATTCACTCTCTGCAATTCCGGCTGCGATCTCGAAGCCGAGGCTCTGCGGCGATCCGCCCGTCGCGTTTAAAATGTCGTCGCCTCCGCCCTCGATCACGTAGAGCGCCTTCGGATCGGCGTGCCCGCCGGTCAGGCTCAGATACAGCGCGACCTGGTGCGGAACGCTGGGAATGGCGCCAAACGCAGTGCTCTGGTCGCTGGTCACGTAAGCGCCGCCAAACGCGAAGTCCGTGCCGCCAAGCAATGACGGCGCCATCGGCAGTCCCCACGCGCTGGCCACATGATCGATCCAAATCGGACCATTTGAGAACCGGCCGTTGTAATAGGGCGCCGCAGGAATCGCGCCCTTGGTCGCGGTATAGACATTTCCGACGTCGCAATAGCTATCACCAAAAACATAGATCGCGTCGTAGGGCGGTGGCGTGGCTCGCACCGCAGTTGGCGCAAAGGCAACGCACATTAGAGCAATCGCTCCCCAAATAGTTCGATGGGTGGACATCCCAAATCTCCTCTCTGGTGGACCTGGAATACCTGCCGGAAGAAGAATGCGCGCATCCTACGCTTCTCGGCGTTACGGCACAATAAGATTAGCGGGAGAAACGATCCAGAACTGCCCTGCGTTGCGGTTAGAAAACAGCCGCACCCGGAGAAAGTACTGACCTCGCATGTCCGAAAGGTAGGTGAACACGGCAAGTCGACCGGACGTCTTCCCGTCTCTAAGACCCTTTTTGGCTGGTTGGATCATCAAACTTACGACAGGAATTCGACTGTTGGGCGCACTCCAACTTTGACTTTGAAAGGAAAAAGACGTGCTAATACGAAAAATCGCCATTGGCTTGTTAATTGCGGGATTGGGTCTCCCCGTCGTCGCCGCTGCGGCGTCGCGCGATGAGGACACCCGCCGGATCGATCATGCTGCAAGGGTGCTGCATGAAATCATGGACACACCGGACAAGGCGATTCCGCACCACTTACTGGCGTCCGCTCGCTGCATCGGCATCATCCCCGGCGAAGAAAAAGTCGCGTTCTTTGTTGGCGAAAAGGGTGGCAAGGGAGTGGTAGTTTGCCGGAAGGCAGCCGGCGGTTGGGGTGATCCAGTGTTCATCATGGTTGGCGGAGGGAGCTTTGGACCGCAGATCGGCATTTCCTCCACTGACATCGTAATGCTTTTTATGAACGACCACGCGGTGGCCCGCTTGCTGGCAGACAAATTCAGCCTGGGTGGTGATGCGAGCATAGCTGCGGGGCCCGTAGGGCGCGACGCCGCTGCAGGTACGGACGTCAGCATGCAAGCTGAAATTCTGACGTATGCGCGAACGCACGGCGTCTTCGCCGGCGCGAGCCTGGAGGGCGCCTTTGTCCATGCGGAACACGATGACGACCGTGACTTGTACGGACACGCCGACCGCGGGGAAATCCTGAGAGGTAATGTGCCGCAGCCAGCCGAAGCTCGACCGTTGATCAGGGAACTGGACGAATACTCAAGGGATTAACGCTCAGGTTGTTTTGTTTATTCTTCGTGTGACTGTTGCGCCGGACCTGAGGCCCTCTCGGGCTCTTCCGGCGCAACGGTACCGCGAGGTTATCCGCATGAACCGGTGGTGTTGCTTCTCTCCGGGCATCCGCATCCACGCCATCGACATCGTCCGGCCGCGGGACATTGGCTTCCCCCCGTCTCCGAGTTGGATGTGCACAGACGATCTTCCCCCCGCGCTGGCGGCGATGAGCGGTGACGAGACTCCGGCTCGGCGTCGTGGTTGTCGTGCCAGTTCCATCCTCTTAATTTCTCCTGTGGCCAGCTAAATCAGCGAGGTGTAAACGAAATACAACCGCTGCTAGCCATTCTCTACTTTTCTCGGTCCGCGAAACTATTAGTAAAACCCTTGATATTCGGTACCTCAGCCTGTGCATCGTCGCCGCGCTTGTCTCGTTCATCTAGTGTGATAAACACCGCGCTTCTGTGCTCTTGCAAAGCCGCGCAAGCATTCCTCCCCAAAACGTCAAAATGGGAGTATGCTCTGCGTACGCTATCGTACCGATAGCTGCGAATGCCCAAACTGCTGCGTTACTTCGCTCCGCGCCAACAGGAAGGGTTTGCGCACGTCTTACCCGGTACCTGTCTCTGACATACGCGGCCAATGCCGCGCGATAAAACGACCCATCACATTCTCTTACACTACGTTCAGTGAGTAGGTAACTGTCATATATTTACTTTTGGATTACTTATAAATGTAAATAAATCAGTTTTTTTGCGCGCAGGAGGGCAAGCATTCGTTTCCGATATCTACGGAACGCAAAGTGGCCCGTTTCTTGCTCGAATTGATTCCGGCACCCGAATTGAGATGCAACGCAAACACTGGAGAATTAGAGAACTTTAATCGTGCTCCTGTGGCAAGCATCACAGCCAAGGCCGTGCTTCGGTGGTACTAAGAGGCAAGAGAAAATGGCCCAAGGGCCGAGGTCCATTGCAGCGAACGGGGGACCGATGGGGTACTCGACCGGCTTTCGCTGGATAGCCGTTATTGCTCTGGGCTTGGCCTGGATGCCGCTGTCTGCGACACCGGCTCAAGATGCGCAATCTTCCAACGCTTCGAAACCCTCGTCTACAGCTGCGCCACCCGCGGCGTCGTCCGGCCCGGCGCAGTACGTCGGCGCGGACACCTGTAAGACGTGCCATCAGGACGTTTACGAGGGTTGGGAGAAGACGCCGCACTGGAAGACGATGCTCGATACCCGTGGTGGTCCATCGCATCAGGGATGCGAAAGCTGTCACGGACCGGGCTCGGAGCATGTCGCAAATCCGGTGGACAAAACGAAGATCTTCATTTTCGAAGGTCCTGGCGCGGCCAAAGTAAAGGCCATCAACGAACGTTGTTTGACGTGCCACGCCTCCGGCTCACAGCAGATGCATGCGATCAATTCGCTGCATTCGAAAAATGATGTTTCGTGCGTCTCGTGCCACTCTCCGCACCACGCCACGTCGTCTCAATTCCTGCTGGTGAAGTCCCAGCCGCAACTCTGCTATTCTTGCCATTTGGCGCAAAAGCCGCAGTTCGAGCTGCCCGTGCACCACCGCGTGAACGAAGGACTCATACAGTGCACGGATTGCCACAATCCCCACGGCACCGAGCGTACGCACCAACTGCGCAGCTCCTCTGCGATGGACGCGGTTTGCTATAACTGCCACGAAGATAAGCGCGGTCCATTTGTTTACGAGCACGAGCCAGTGAAGGTCGAAGGCTGCGTCTCGTGCCATACGCCGCACGGCTCGCCGAACGTACATCTGCTCAAAGTGAGCAACGTGAACTTGCTCTGCCTTTCCTGCCACACCGCGTCGTTCGCCAACGCGCCCGGCACGCCCTCCTTTCACAATCAAGCGGCGCAGTATCAGGCTTGCACGATGTGTCACACGGCGGTCCATGGCTCGCACATGGACCCAACCCTCTTGAAATAGCGGGGCGACCATGAACTGCACGCGTGCAACAAGTACACCGGAGAACGAGATCAGAACCTCGCGGCCAACCAGCGCCGCACCGACTTTCGCAACCCAGTCCAGCGCGACTGTGTCGCGCATTCGCCCTGCCGGGCTAGCGCTGGTATTCCTGCTGGCATTGCTTTTTGCCATGACGGCCAAAGCGCAACAAGTCGATCAAGGGCCACAGCAAATTCCGGGCCAGACGTCGCCAACCGAAGGCAAGACCACCGGCAACTACCAGGTACAGCAAACCATCGAGTTTGGCTATCGCGACTCGATGATCCACGGCAACATGGATAACTACAACACCTTCGTGAATTTGGGTTCGGGCATGCGCCTCTTTGATTACACGTTGGACATGCGCTCCACCAACCACCAGGGCGCTTTCTTTGACAATCTCAGCTTTAGCAATTTCGGATATGGCGGCGACCCAAATTCGGTGACCCGTCTCCGCATTGACAAAAATAAATGGTACGACTTCCGCGCGATGTTCCGGCGAGACGAGTATTTCTTCGATTACAATCTGCTGGCCAATCCGTTGAACCCTGCCGTGTTTCCGAGCGGCTGTACCACGGCCTGCACACCGCTGGCGATCGTCAACTCCCCACACGCGCTCTATTACGACCGCAAGATGCAGGATTACGACCTTACGCTGTTGCCGCAATCGCGTCTGCGTTTCCGCACCGGTTATTCGCATATTTCGACCGGCGGCTTGGGAAGCGATACGTACGAGCCTACCTACGGGCTGCTTTCCACCAACATTCAGAACGCCACAAACATCTACCGCTTTGGCGCCGACTACCGCGGATTGGCGAAAACCACTATTTCCTTTGACGAGCTGCTCACCTACACGCGGACGGACGATAGCGCCACCGACAACAACTACCAGTTTCAGCTCGCCAACGGAACTCCGGTCGATCTCGGAGAAGTCTTCAACGGCACCACGCCCTGCGCCAACCCGATTACCAGCACGGCTACCACGCCGCCGACGATCACTTCCAACTGTGCAGGCATTCTGTCCTACGGCTTGGTGGCGAACCCACGCTCGTCCTTTCCCGTGGAGCGCTTGAGCTTCGAATCGGACTACGTGAAAAATCTCTCTATGTCCGGCTCTGCCTCCTATAGCAGCGGCAGCGACACCTTGAACGATCTCAACGAGCTCTTCAACGGCTGGATTTCGCGTACCGCCACGCGTGAAAGCACCACCGCTGGCCCTAGCATGTCAAAGCGCGTGCTGGCCAACGCCAATTGGGCTGGTGAATACCACATTACGGAGAAGTTGAGTCTCAGCGATGAAATTTATTATGACAACTGGCGCATTCCATCGAACTGGGCTATCGCCGAAACCAACCTGTTTGCGCAGCCCGCGCCACCCGGGCAGACTGGATTGGCGCTGACCGTTTCCCCCGCCACTCCAGCGAATTTCGCCACCGTGTGTCCCGCCGCACCCTATAACAGCGCGAGTTGTCCGCAGCACACCTCCAGTTCCGGTCCGGACGTTGAAGACGAATACACCCAGCAGTTCCTTGGACAGAACGTGCGCAACAATCTGGTGGAGCTGAAATACGACTTTACAAACCGCATCAGCGCGCATATCGGCTACTTCTATGAAGCCCGTACCATTGCCGACTTCGGCGCCACTTTTGACGTCAATGAGATCTATCTTCCTGGTGGCGCTTCCGGCATGGCGGCAAACGACTATCTGGCGGCCCGCGCGGATTGCGCCCTTTCGGGCGGCGTTCTGCCATCCGGCTGCTCGTTGAACAAGACCACGGGAATCATCACCGAAACCGGCCCCGAAGCCGGCAACGATTCTTCGCGGAATCTGTATAACATTCACGAAAGCGCCGCGGTATTTGGGTTCGCCGCCCGGCCGACGGACCAATTGCGCATCAACGCGGACATCATGGCCGGCTACAATGACAATTCCTTCACGCGCATCAGCCCGCGCCAGCTGCAAAGCTACAAGGTCCACGCTTCCTACAAGCCAAAGATGTGGGCGAGCATCGATGCGGCGGTGGATATTCATGAAAACCGCGACAACGTCTACACCGTGGACAATGCCGAGCACGGCCGGACCTATAGCTTCTCCACGACGTTTTCGCCCTATAGCTCCCTCTGGATTGATTTCGGTTACAACTATGTGGATATCTACACGCAGACGGAAATCTGCTTCGCCGATACAGGATCGACGGCCTTTACCCAGGCCTGCCCTGTGGCCACTTCCCCGGTACCACTGGGTACGTTGAGCATGTATGAGAGCCGAGATCACTACCTTTATGCGGACGTGATGTGGAAACCGTACAAGCGAGTGACTGCCTTGGTTGGGTACCTGGGCAGTATCGTGCGTGGGGACACCACATTCCTGAATCCGCTCACGCCCACCGGCACGCTTGACTTCAACTATCTAAAGCCCTACGCGGCAATCACCATTGATATCTGGAAGGGTGTAAGTTACAAGACCGCTTGGAACTATTACGGCTATGGCTATCGCGGCGTAGCCAATCCCACAGGTCTTGCCGCATTACCTTCGCAGACTTTCGACGGCAGCAATGTGACGTTTTCTCTGAAGTACGCATTTTAGGCTTGGGTGCGGTCGGCCCAGTTTAGAAGTTTATTTATATAACTTAGGAGACACCATGAATCGACCTTTTCTTCGCGGAGTTCAGGCAGCTTTGCTTTTTGCAATGTGGGCCACGTTCACGGTTTCGGTGGCCCGGGCGCAGGATGGCGCGAAACTTTATACCGCCAGTAAGTGCGCTTCGTGCCATGGCCCCGACGGCACGGGTAGCACGCCCGCCGGTAAAGCGCTGAAAGCGCGCGATTTTCACTCACCGGACGTAAAGAGTGAAAGTGACGCCGACCTTGCCGCCGTGATTGCCAATGGCAAGAACAAGATGCCCGCATACAACAAACAGTTGAAGCCCGCCGACATTCAGGCTCTGGTTGCGTATGTTCGCGACCTGGGCAACAAGTAGGCATCGGCGAGGCTGCAAGTATCTCGCCGCATTCCTACGCCTAGGGGCGTGACATCAAGGCCGAGTTCCAAAGGGCGCTGCGGTCAACCAAACCGCATCCGTTGATTGCCGGCAGATGTGTAGGGGGCTTTGTGGTCGGAATTCTCATCGTTCAAATTGTTGCCAGCGTTGTGCTGGCCTTTATCTTCCTGATTCGACCCGGCGTGACGCGCTCCGCCGGCGGGAAAATCGTGGCCTTCATCGGGCTCTGTGTTCTTCCCGCACTCTGCATTGTGGGGGGCATGAACCTGCATATGCAGCGATCGGAGCAGACAAAGTTTTGCACCTCCTGTCACGTAATGGTTCCGTATGGCCAAAGCCTCTACGTGGACGATTCGAAATACATCCCCGCGCAGCACTTTCAAAATCATCGCGTTCCGGCGGACATGGCCTGCTACTCCTGCCATACCGACTACACAATCTACGGTCCTTTGAAGGACAAGATGAAAGGTCTGAAGCGCATCTATTTTCAGTACGTAGGCACGCCGCCGAACCCGATCACCATACCCGGCGGGTTTAAGAACGCACAATGCTTGCATTGCCATGCGGGGGCCAGAAGCTTTGAGGAAGATCCAGTCCACTCGGCGATGATGAGCTCGCTCACTTCGAACCAATTGTCGTGCGTTTCGAGCGGTTGCCACGACACGGTGCACAACCCTTCGCAGGTGGATCACTTGAAAATGTGGAGGCCCGGGCAATGAAGCTCAGCGCCATCGGTCTGCGGCGGATGCTGCAAATTGCCAGTGCTTTGATCGTGGTGGGCCTGGGAGTTGAAATCGTCAGCCTGCTTTGGTTCCATCCGCTTTCGTTCGTGCTTTTCGCCTTTGTTGCGGCAACGCTCATTGGCCTTGGGATTGTTATCTACCTGGCGTCCCTGGTTTTTGTGACACCGCCTTCGACGAACAATGATTCGCTAAATTCAACGCGGTAAATGGTCGGAACACGGCACGCTCGACATCAGCGGCTTGAGGAGTGACAAATCTCGAATCGCGGTATTTTCTTAGCCTAGTTTTCCGGACTTGCCTCGAAATACGTTTGGTTGCGCGACACTGCATCAATCGCCTGGATCAGGACGTCCGACACATCTCCCTTCGCCACGTAGCCTTTCGCTCCCGCTTTGCGCGCTTCGGCCACCAATTGTGGGCTGTTGTAGGTCGTCAGGAATATGATCCGGCTCGCCGGCGACGACTGCAAAATGTTTCGGGTAGCGTCGAAGCCCCCCATCACCGGCATACTTACGTCCATCAAGACGATATCGGGCTGAAGCGCTAGCGTCTTTTCCACCGCTTCCTTGCCATTTCGGGCTTCCGCACAAATTTGAAACCGCGGATCTGTCCCCGCTAACAACGCGGCAACACCTTGGCGGAACAATGCGTGGTCGTCCGCGATCAGAATCCGCATCTGAATGTCTGGCAAGGGCTTTCTCCCTTTGTCATTTGGTCACAAACCGGCATTTCTCGAAATACCCCAAACACTGCACTCCAAAGCACCATCGAAAGCAGCCGAATTCGCGCCGCATGCCAAGCTCGGCCTGCATTTTTGCATCTCGTTGAGTGCAAACTAATAAAGTACTACGGCACTGGTACCAAGGTTTCATAATGCTTTGGCTAACGGGAATAGTAGCCATTCGCAGCCCGCAAGTCCTGCGCCCCTAAAATAGATCAGGTTTCCCTCATGCTCTGGGTTCGTCAAAACAAGGCCATTCTGGCGGTGTGGCTGTTTTTCTTAGGCGGCTATGCCATCGCGTCTCTAACGCTGCCCTCCGGCCGGACCCTGAATTCCTTCGGCGATGTGGCGCAATGCCTTGTGCTGCTTTTCACCAATGCTGGGTTGCTGCTCAATGCCGGATCGCCCGATTGGCGTCGCAACACGTTTTGGATGCTCTTGGCGCTGGGCTCGGGGTTGTGGCTCGCGGGCCAATTGCTGTGGACTTACGTTGAAGTGGTGCAGCACCAGCCGATTCCGACGCCATTTATCGGCAGCGTTATCTTCTTCCTGCACACCGTGCCGCTGTTGGGTGCTTTGGGCTTGCGCCCATACGCACCACGCTCGGAGCGGATCCTTCGTACCGGCTATGTGGATCTGCTGTTGCTGCTCTGCTGGTGGGTCTACCTCTACCTCTTCATTGTCATCCCGTGGCAATACGTGTCGCCCGACGTCGATCGCTACAACATTGGATTTGACCGTCTCTACAGTGCGGAAAACTGGCTCTTGATCGGAGGCTTTCTCTACCTGGCCTCGACGACCGAAAAGGGCTGGAGGCGCATCTACCTTCATCTTTCTGGCGCCGCGCTCTGCTATCAGCTTTCTTCGAACGTCATCGGCGGCGCGATGGAGCGCGGCGTCTATCACACCGGCAGCCTCTACGATCTTGGGCTGATTGCATCGTTTGTGTGGTATGGCACAACCGGTATCATGGCGCGCCGCGTGTGCCCCCCTGCCGAAGCGCTCGAAAGCACATCCGTCGAAAACGCCACGCTCGATACTCTTTGGCCTCCGCGCTTGACGATGGCTGCCGCCCTTTCGCTGCCGGTGCTCGCGATGTGGTGCGAATTCAATAGCGGCAATTCCGACGCGATACGCCGCTTTCGGCTTATGGTCACCCTAGCCACCATGGTCGTCTTTACATCGCTCGTCTTTCTGCGCCAGCGCCTGGTGGACGAAGATCGCGTGCGTTTGCTGCACGATTCGCAGGAATCCATCCGTAATCTAAAGCGCATCCAAAACCAGTTCGTGCAATCCGAAAAGCTAGCTTCGCTGGGCAAGCTTGCGGCCGGCGCGGCGCACGAAATCAATAATCCGCTCACGGCCATCTTGGGTTATTCGGATGTGCTTCTGTGCGGCGCCGACACCTCCAACGAAACGCGTGACATCGCCCAGAAAATTCGCGATCAGGCGCGCCGCACCAAAGGCCTCGTCGGCAAACTGTTGAGTTTCGCGCAGCCGCTGCCTGCCGAGCGCACGTTGATCGACATCAATTCCATCCTGTCCAGTGCGCTTGAGCTGCGCCGCCTCGATTTGATGGACCGCAGCATCCGCATCGAACTCGAGACGCGCGCGAACTTGCCCGGCGTTCGCGGAGACGCCAATCAGCTTCTCCAGGTTTTCTTCAACATCATCAGCAACGCCGTGGACGCAATGGAGGAAGTCGGCGGCGGGGTTCTCACCGTCCGTACCTCGCGCGACGGTATGAACGTCGTCATCGAGTTCGCCGACACGGGACCCGGCATCAAGGAGCCGCATCTCGTCTTCGATCCTTTTTACACGACCAAGCCCACGGGCAAGGGCACCGGCTTGGGCCTTTCGATCTGCTATGGCGTAATCGTTGAACACAAAGGACAAATCGCATGTTTCAATCGTTCCCAAGGCGGCGCCACTTTCCGCATTGAGTTGCCCGCGGTACTCGCTCTTTTCCCCGCACGTGATGCGAACGAAACACCCGCAGGCATCTCTCTGCGTCTTTCCTGATCCATGCGCTGCCCGTTCCCACATAGCGCGGTCTTTGCTGAAAAACTTCCTATCCCCGGCCATTTGCTTTTGCGCGGCCATTCTGGCATCTCTGGACTATCTCGTTTGAGGCGCTATGAATGACCCCGCAGTTCTTACGGAAAATCTGACGCGGCGTTTCGGCGAATTGATCGCCGTCGATGGCCTGCATCTTCGCGTGGATGCCGGGCAGTTTTTCGGCTTTCTGGGCCCAAACGGCGCCGGAAAATCCACCACCATCCGGATGCTCACCGGCTTGCTCGCCCCTACCGCCGGGCGCATCCAGCTTTTGGGGCTAGACATTGAAAAGGATGCGGTCGAAGCCAAGCGCCAGATCGGCGTCGTACCCGAGGGTTTGGCGCTCTTCGATCGTTTGACCGGCAGCGAATATCTCACCTTTGTCGGACGGATGTACGGCCTCGACCGGGCCACCGCGGCCCAACGCACGGCCGAGCTTCTTGATTTCATGGATCTCGCCGATCGCAACAAAACGCTCATCACCGACTATTCCCATGGCATGAAAAAGAAGCTGGCGCTGGCTGCGGCCGTAATTCACGGCCCGAAGATTCTTTTTCTGGACGAACCGTTCGAGGGCGTGGACGCCATTGCTGCCGGCGCGCTGAAGGCCATGCTGCAGCACATGATCGATCGCGGGGTCACGATCTTCCTTACCTCGCACGTGCTCGAAATCGTCGAGCGCCTCTGCACTCATATTGCCATCATCAACAAGGGCCACATCGTCGTCCAAGGCTCGCTTGAGGAGCTGCGTGCCGGCGTTCCCGCCTCTTTGGATGTGAACTCTGGAGCGGGTACGCCGCTGAGCCTCGAGCAGATTTTCCTCGCGGCTATCGGACAAGAGGGCACAGTGCGCAAGTCCGAAGAAGAGCTTTCATGGTTGAGGTAAACGCCTTCCCAAGAATTCGCGAGCAAGTCTGGCTCGTGATGGGCCTGCGCTGGAGGATGTTTCGCAATGGATTGCACGGTGTCTCCGCCAAGCTGAGCCTCGTAGGCACCATCATCGCTGGCGTGTTGTGGAGCTTCATTGCTTTTGGTATCGGCATCGCCATCGGCTTGGGCGGATATTTTCTGCTGCGCGACGATCGCTTCGACGCGCTCGGCTATCTCTTCTGGGGACTTTTTCTCTTCTGGCAGTTAGCTCCTATTTTAGCTTCCCAATTTGCCGCCGGCTTCGATTCCACCGGCTTGCTGCGTTTTCCGCTCCGATTCTCCTCATTTTTTGCGTTGCATCTTTCTTACGGAGTTGCTGATCCGGTCGCTCTCACGGGAGTCTTCTGGCATGTCTGCCTGTTTGCAGGATTGGTGATGGCACGATCTGCACTTGCGGCGCAGTTTGCCTTGATTGTGGCGCTTTCCGTGTTGATGAACCTGCTCCTCAGCCGCATGCTATTTACCTGGCTCGAGCGTTTGCTGGCGCAGCGGCGCACGCGCGAGATTCTGTTTGTGTTGATGATGCTGTTTTTCCTCTCCGTGCAATTTTCGGGGATGCTGGTACACCGCTGGGGTGCGCCGCTTGCGCATTTCTTCCGGGCGAGTGCCTCGTTCTGGATGGCCTTCCCTCCCGGGCAAGCCCGCGCGGCTCTCAGTTCCTTTGCGGACGGCGAGACCGCGTTGGGCCTGGGGGCCTGTGGCGTCCTCACCCTATACACCGCTGTGTTTGCCGTCCTATTGATCTACCGCTTGCATGGAGAATTCCGCGGTGAATACTTCGGAGAAACCGCGGCTCCGGCTGCGCGTGCACGCAAGCTGAAGGCTCCGGCACATTCCGCAACCGCCGCTTCTGCATCGCCGGTCGCGATCGTCCGCGCGAAATCTGCGCAGGAAATCATCAGCGGGCCGGTCGCCGCCGTTTTTATGAAAGAGATTCGCTATCTGTTCCGGAATTCGATGCAACTGCTGAATCTCGTCGTTCCTATCATTTTGGTGGCGATTTTTGGGATGTCTTGGCACAACACGCCGGCGCGCGCTGGTGCCTTCCGCCCCGGATTTTCTGGCGCGAGTCTCGCCTACCCGGGTGCGGTGGCGTACGCCATGCTCGTGGTGATCCAGCTTTTCCTCAATTCTTTTGCCTATGACTCTTCCGGCGTTCAAATGCTCTTTCTGGCGCCGGTCAAGTTTCGCGAAGTGATGCTCGGCAAGAATCTCTTTCAGGCCGTATTCGTCGCGATGGAAGCGGTACTCGTCTGGGTTATCGTTGCAATCGCCGTCGCGCCCCCGCCATTCAGTATCCTGCTTACTACTTGGGCGGGTCTGCTGGTGGTTGCGCCGATCAGCATGGCGGTAGGAAATTGGTTCTCGCTCACGTTTCCCAGGCGTCTCGAATTTGGAGTTCGCCGGCAGCGCATGGCCGGCCTCTCCAAGCTGGCGTTTTTTGTCGTGCCCTTGATCTATTTCGGCACCGTGGCTTTTCTGGCCGCCGCTGCTGCGCTCGTGCGCTGGCTTGTGGGTTTGTGGCTGGTCCCGATCACCTTCCTGGCCATCGGCGGCGCGGCCCTATGGCTGTATCGAGTTCTCCTGGACGAAACGTCTCAATTGGCCGTCAAACAGCGCGAGACGCTGATCCAACAGCTCGTTCGCTAGCTCCCTATGGACCTGCCGCAATCACTCACCGAGCGCTTACCGTTCCTCGAGCCTCTCGAGGAAAATTGGCTGCCGGTTTCGCGTGCCGCACTCGTGGTCGCCGTAGCCTTTTACGCGGCGATCATGCTCGAAGAAGTTCGCACCGGCAACGGTCTGCTCGACGTCGTTTTCGTCCCCGTTCACGAAGGCGGCCATTTGCTGTTTCGCTGGTTCGGTGAATTTATTGCCGTGGCGGGCGGCACTTTTCTACAACTCGCCGCTCCTTTCGCTCTGGCCGTCTATTTTGCATTGCAACGCAATGCCGTCGCCGTTTCTTTCTGTCTTTTCTTTTTCTTCCAGCAATTCCTCCCCATCTCTGTGTACATGGCGGACGCGCGCACCCAGCAGCTTCCCTTGCTCACGGTAGGCGACTCCGAATATGTAATCCACGATTGGAACTATCTCTTCGGCAAACTCGGCCTGCTGGATCATGACGTACAGATCGCGGGCACTGTGAAGATTTTTGGCTGGCTCGGCATGATCGGCGTCACGTTGTGGCTCCTTTACCGGGCCCTCCACCGCTCACAGAATATTGCTTAAACTCTGCGGCGTTCCGGCCGCGACCGCCGTTTGCTATAATCCCGCGCCGTGCCCGCGACCAGCCCGAAGAAAATTAAGCCCGTTCCTGCGTTCAAGCCGCCGCGCTATATCGCGGTCGAGGGGCCGATCCGCGTCGGCAAGAGCACCCTCGCCCAGGTCCTGGCCGGCAAGATGCACGCGCGCCGCATCACCGATAGCGAGAACAATCCTTTTCTCGAGAACTTCTACAAAGAGAAGTCCGGCGCCGCTTTTGCCGCGCAAATGCATTTCTTGTGGAATCGCCACAGACTCCTTCGTGACGCCGATATCGAGCACACGCGGGGCGCCTTTGTCGCCGATTTCCTGTTCGAAAAAGACAAACTCTTCGCGTATCTCGCCCTGGACAATGAAGAATTGAAGCTCTACGAGCAATTCTACGAATCTTTCGCGCAGGATTTACCCAAGCCAGACCTGGTGATTTATTTGCAGGCCTCGCCCGAAGTGCTCCGAGCGCGCATTGCCAAGAAAGGCGCCGCCACCGAATCGCGCATCTCCCTCGAGTACCTCACCGCCGTCGCCCGTGCCTACGAACATTTCTTTTTTCACTACACCGCGTCGGACCTGCTCGTCGTCAACACCTCCGAAATCGATTTCGTCGAACGCAACGCCGATCTCCAGCAACTGCTGCGTCGCCTTCAAGAACCCGTCAAGGGCACGCAGTACTTCCTCCCGCTCGCGCACGAATAACGAACCTTTCCGCGCGCGGATTCAATCCTTGCCGTGCCAGCGCTCCCGGCATATGCTGCGCTCCGTTGCAGGACTCCCGAACCGCGAGGCGCCGCATGAAGAACTGGACTCGTCGCAAATTTTTCCTCACAACTCTTGCAGGCGGTTTTGCCGCCGGCGCCCAGCGCCTCTTGGGAGCCGCGCTGCCCACACGGGCCCCGGCCGCCGTAACGGACCTGTCCGCCGCGCCGACGATGCAAGCTGTCTCGGCAAAAAGCACGCGGCCCGTAATCATCTCCAGCGCCAACGGCCTCCACGCGCTGCAAAAGGGTATGGACATCCTCAAGAGCGGAGGCGATACCCTCGATGCCGCCATTGCCGCCGTCACCGTCGTCGAGGATGATCCCAATGACAATTCCGTCGGCTTCGGCGGCTTGCCCAATGAAGAGGGCGAACCCGAGCTCGATTCCTGCCTGATGCACGGCCCCACGCGACGCGCCGGAGCGGTCGGCGGTTTGCGGCGCGTGAAAAATGCCGCGCGCGTCGCCAATACTATCCTCCAGCGCACCAATCACGTTTTCCTGGTCGGCGACGGTGCTTACAAGTTCGCCATGGCCGAAGGCTTCGAGTCGCAGAGCCTGCTCACCGAGAAATCTCGCATGGCCTGGCTCGCATGGAAAGCGCACACCAATGAGAACTGGGCGCCCGGCCTCGATAGCCCCGAATGGAAAGAGCGCCTGGACGCTTTGCTCGATACGCCGGAAAAGAAGGAATGGGCTTCCTGGATCAACGAGGTGATCGCGAATCCTCCCACCGGCACGATTCCCTGCATGGCTGCAAACGAAAACGGCGAAATTTCCGGAGTCGTCACCACCTCCGGCCTCGCCTGGAAAATTCCCGGCCGTGTGGGGGATTCCGCCGTCATCGGAGCGGGTATGTTTTGCGATGGAGACGTCGGCGCCGCTGGCTCCACGGGCCGCGGCGAAGAGAACATCAAAATTTCCGGCGGCCACACGATCGTAGAGTTAATGCGCCACGGAATGTCCCCGCAAGACGCCTGCATGGAGGCGATGCACCGCGTGATCCGCAATTACACGCGCGGCTATCCCAACGAAAAGGAGCGCCTCGCCAAGATCGGCCTGCAATTTTACGCGCTCAATAAGGATGGCGCGCACGGGGCCGCCACCCTTTGGGGCACCTCTTCGCCGGAGCACAACGATCACTATGCGGTGCACGATGGCGCTGGCGCAAAGCTTGTCCCTTGTGAAGTAGCGCTACAGCGAAGCTAAGCCGCATCGAAAACGGGCACGCAGCGCTAGACTTTCCCGCAGCCTCGTTTATCCTTTTCGCATGGATCGAGCCAACATCGTCATCATCGGCGGCGGGGTCGTCGGCTGCGCCATCGCCATGGAGCTGGCTGCGCGCTGGCCAGACGTCTTTCTGCTCGAAAGGATGCCGCACGTCGGCATGGCTTCGAGCACTCGTAATAGCGGGGTCTTACACTCCGGCATTTACTACTCGCCTGGTTCCCTAAAGGCGAAGCTGTGCGTCGAAGGCAATCGTCTGGCCTACGAATTTTGCGAAGCTTACGGCGTGCCGCACCGCGCGACCGGAAAAATGGTCGTCGCCGCCGAGCCGGGTGAGGAGCACATCCTCGAAGAGCTGGCTGCCCGCGGAGGCCACAACGGCGTCACCGGCATGAAGTTTTTGGACCAGGCAGCCATCCGCCAGCGCGAGCCCCACATTCGCGGCTTCGCGGCGCTTTGGCTGAGCTCCACCGGCATCGTCTCGGCCGAGGAGTTGGTCAAAACCTACGCGCGTCTCGCCCGCGATCGCGGCGCGCACATCGTCACCAATTCTCGCGTCACCGCGCTCGAACCCGCGGGCGATTGTATTCGCGTCACCGCCCAAATCGGCGCGGAAGATGGCCGTCCCGGCGTGCAGGAAACCATCGAAGCTCGCTGCGTGATTAATTGCGCGGGTCTTTACGCCGACGACGTGGCCGCCATGCTCGGATTTTCGCAGTACCGCATTTACCCGGTGCGTGGAGAGTATTGCGAGTTGATTCGCTCACGTTCAGACCTGGTACGCGGCCTCGTCTATCCGCTGCCCCATCCGGAAGGAATGAGCCTCGGCGTCCATCTCACCAAGACGTTGTGGGATACCGTGCTGGTCGGCCCCACCGCGCGCTACGTCCAGGAAAAAGACGACTACGAGAAGGACCGCTTGCCCGTTCAGGAATTCGCCCGGATGGCGCAAGCCCTTTTGCCGGAGTTGCGTGTCGAGGACTTGCGCTTGGCCTACTCGGGCCTCCGCTCGAAACTCGTTCCGCCGCGCGACCTTTCCGGCACGGAGCCCGGCGGTGGCCCGGCGGATTTCGTGATCGCGCGCGATCCTCGCGTCCACGCCGCGATTCATCTGATCGGCATCGAATCGCCCGGCCTCACGTCCGCGCTCGCCATTGCACGATACGTCGCGCCCATGGCCGCCGCCACTCTCTGATGATCCGTGAACTTCGGCGCCACAGCGTCACCGCACGAGCTGTGAGACAAACACGAGCTGCACGCCTTCGTGCGTGATGCGCGGCAATTCTTCATCCAGTACTTCGAGCGTCACCGCGTGCGGATGCCCGATCGCCACAGCCGACCCGCGCATGCGTGCTTCCCGCACCGCCTCTTCCAGGGACCTGCGCACCGACTCGGCATCTTGCGCGTCATCCAAAAACACGTCGCGCGAGGCCGTCGGCACGTGCGCGCGCCGCGCCGCATCAAACGCCACACTGTGCGCCGAAGTACGGCTATCTACAAAAAATAAATCGCGGTCTCGCAATGCGGGCATCACCTCATCCATCAGCGCTCCGTCCGCGGTACCCAGCGACCCTTGATGATTGTTCACGCCCACCGCGTGGGGCACGGTTTCGAGCATATCTTCCACGGCGCGGGCGACCAGCTCGGGCGGCATTCCCGGCCGCAGCTCCACCGCTTCCGCATTTTCGCCGCTATCCGATTCCACCGGCAGGTGCAGCATCACCTGGTATCCGCGTCGAAAGCAATCCTCGGCGATGTCTATCGAATGCGGCAGGTGCGGCAGCACGGAAATGGTCAAGGGAAAGGGCATTTGCAAAATCGCATCAGCCGCCCCACGGTCGTAGCCCAGATCGTCCAGGATAATCGCCAGTTTTGCGCGGCCCTGCCCCGAGTTCGAGATTGCTTGTATCCCCACCCTGTAAAGGAGCGGCGTGATGATGTGCACCGAGTGCGTGCGCACGCCGGCGTAAAAATAATCAAACCGGATCACGCCCGCCGCGCTCGGCCTGGGTACGCGAGTCAAGCGATGCTCGCGCGCGATCCGGGCGAGTTCGCCCTCGATGGCGTCGAGCGCTATTTGGTTTGTCTTGCCGCCGGGTGCGGCGGGCAACGAAATAAAAATCAGATCGGGCGCGGGAAGCGGCGGTCGATTACCGCGTCCACGCCGCGCCGCCGTCGAAGGCTGAGCGCCCCCCGTCCGCTCCGGCATCATGCCCGTCGAAGCCGCCCCATCCGAAGCATTCTTCGCCGCAAACACCAATTCCCGGGTGATGCCGCGAACCTGTGCGCCGGTCAACGGCGCGGGCTTTCTGCCACAGCCGGCCGCAAACACACCTAAAAAGGCCAGCAGGCACACCATGGCCCCGCAAAGAAAAAAACGATTGGAAGAAGTGCTTCGTCGTGAAGAAGAAGCGAGCCGGAGAAAGACCACTGCCGCTTTACACTTGCACGGGTGATTGCACGCGCACGCGACGTATATTGCCCGGCGCGTGCTGCTGTGCGACTTTATGGGCATTGTTCAACATGTCCAGCGCCTTGCTCAGTACGGCGTCATCCGCCGGATTGGCCGGTACCGACGGAGGATTTTCCGCGCGGCTGAATGATGCGGCGTCATCCGACGTCAATTGGACCGTCGTGCTGGGCGTCACACCCTCTTCTGGAATGGCCTTGCCATCTGGAGCGTAGTAGAACGCATCCGTCAGAAATACGGCCGAGCCGTCGTCAAACTCAATCAGCTTCTGCTCGCTCGCGCTCCCGTACGTTCGTTCGCCCACCACGTCGCCGCGATGGTTTCCGAGAAATCCCGCC
>DATNLT010000063.1:0-7489 GCA_035602725.1 Candidatus Acidiferrales bacterium | reverse complement strand
GCGGCGGAGCTTTATGTTCGCGAGCGCGCTGTTTCTCTGAAGCTGCCGTTCTTCGTTACGCGCGCGTTTTCACACACCGGCCCTCGGCGAGGGCGGCGTTTTTCGATTGCCTCGGATGCTTATCAGATCGTTCGAATTCTGAAACGCTATCAGGATCCCGTAATTCGCGTCGGCACGCTCAGCAGCAAGCGAGTGGTGATGGATGTTCGCGATTGTTGCACGGCGTACGCGCTGCTCATGGGCAAAGCCGTATCCGGCGAAGCCTACAATGTCGGCGGCGATACACTCTTTGCGATCGGCGAACTGCTCGATCTGATGCTGGAGATTTCGGGATTGAAGGGCAAGGTTGAATTGAAGCTTGACCCCAATCTCGTGCGCCCGATCGACATTCCCGTGCAAATTTGCGACACGCGCAAATGCCGCGAACTGACTGGCTGGAAGCCGCAAATTCCGATACGGCAAACGCTGCAAGACCTGCTCGACTACTATTCGAGAAAGATCACCTAGACGTTCGGCGGTCCGCGTCCACTGGCCGGAAGAGACCTCCACGCGATAGAGTATTCGTGTGAGCCTATGAGCAGTCACGAGAACAATCCGGAAGTTCCGCCGAACCCAGAGCGGCCTATGATCTCCGTGCCCGAGTGGGCCGTGCCGAGCAACGAAGCGGCTGTACCAGAGACACCCCCAATCAATATCGCTATTGCACCGGCCGCTTCCCCTGGGGTGAACGCCATCGCGGCCCCAACGTCATCACATCCGGTTGATCCTGATTTGCAGGTGGTATGGAGTTGGGTAGATGTGCTTCTCTTCGGAATGTTTTACGTCGGAAGTACGATCGTCGTGGCGATTGCGATGATGGTTGCCCTCGCGGCCACATCGCACCGCGGCGTAATGTCTTTGGCTAACGATGATCTCGTCAAAGCAAACGTGGCCATCATCGCTCAGGCGCTCGCTTCAGGTCTGGCGATGCTTTACTTTTGGGTGATGGTGCGGCTGCGAAACGGCGGTCCATTCTGGTCCGCGATGGGCTGGCGGCCACTGGGAAATACCCCTTCCGAGAAGCGCATCCTGATTGCAATCCATCTCGGATATGGATTGGCTATCGCTATCGTGGTTTCGTTGCTTTCGAAGTTCGTATCCCAAAAAGAAGCGCTGCCAATTGAGCAGCTTTTCCAATCGCGCGAGACGATCTTGCTCTTAATGATCTTTGGAATCTTGGTCGCCCCTTTGGTCGAGGAAACCATCTTCCGCGGCTTTCTTTATCCTGTAGTTGCGCGCAGTTTCGGGGTCGTGACCGGTATCCTGGTGACCGGCATACTCTTTGGGCTCACGCACGCCGGACAATTATGGGGCGGCTGGGGCCAGATCGCATTGTTGATCGGCGTGGGCGTGATTATGACTTGGGTGCGGGTCGCGCGCCGGACGGTCTTAGCGAGCTATCTGTTGCATGTGGCGTATAACGCGACTCTTTTTGCCGGCTTCTTTATCGCCACCGGAGGCTTGCGTCATTTGCCGACGGGAAGCTGACATACCGTCGCACCGGAAGTGAGAGCCACAAGCCAACATGAAAGCAGCCCAACCCATCGCATGGACCGACGCTGGCGTCGTTATGCTGGACCAGCGGCGCCTTCCCGCGGAAGTGATCCATTACACGTATAGGGATTACCGCGATGTTGCCCACGCGATCGAAACCATGATCATTCGTGGCGCGCCCGCGCTAGGCGTAGCCGCGGCCATGGGCGTCGCGCTTGGCGTATTGCATTCAGAAGCCCCAACGCTCGCGCAGCTTCAGGAAGAGTTCCCTGTCATCTGCCAGACACTGGCGCGCACGCGGCCCACCGCGGTCGATTTGTTCTGGGCCATTGAGCGCATGAAGCGCTGCTTCTCGGCATCAGCGAAAGCAGGCGACTTGGCTTCCATCAAGAGGAAAATGGTAGCGGAAGCGCGACGCATCCATGAAGACCGGCGCTCGCTCGACGAAGCAATGGGCCGGTTTGGCGCGGAACTGATGCCTGCGGAAGGGCTGGTGATGACGCAATGCAACGCGGGGGCGCTGGCTACCGCGGGAATCGGCACCGCGTTGGGCGTAATCCGCACTGCTGTGGAGCAAGGTCACAAACTGCGCGTGCTCGTTCCGGAGACTCGTCCCTACCTGCAAGGCTCGCGACTGACCGCGTGGGAACTTCACGAAGCCGGCGTGCCCCTCACCCTGATCACCGACAATATGGTCGGCCATTTTATGAAACAGGGTGGCGTGGGCGCGGTGGTTACCGGGGCGGACCGCATCGCCGCGAACGGCGACACGGCAAATAAAATTGGCACCTACCAAATCGCCGTGCTGGCCCACGAACACGATGTGCCGTTTTACATCGCGGCGCCGATTTCGACCTTCGATCTTTCGATTGCCTCAGGAGAACAGATCCCAATCGAGGAACGCTCCGCGGAAGAGGTGACGCACATTCAGGGAATACAGATTGCGCCGCCCGTTGACGTCGCGCATCCCGCCTTTGACGTGACGCCCGCGCGGCTGATCGCCGGAATTATCACCGAGCGCGGGGTGGCCCGCGCCCCCTACACCGAATCGCTCCGTCGCCTCGCTACGATCGTCTAGCAGCGTGCCAAGGCCGAACCTTTCCGGCGCAATTTCTAGTGGTCCTGCGAAGCCGCTTTAATCTTGATGGTCACGCCGAACCGCTTGTAATTCGAATAGCGCACGGACATGCGAATGTGCACTGGCGGAGCCTTCGGAAAATGCAGCACGTCATCGGCGCGCGTATAGGTGGGAAACCAGTAATCCCCCTCGATGTTTTCGCGGAACGTCTCGAACATCGGAAAAACGTTATCTTTGAGATCCGGCACAGCCTTACCGTAGGTCTTCACGATCTCCAGATCCTTTTGATCCACCCAAACACGCCCTTGAAAATAACGCTGCCCCTTTTCGATCTTCTTTGGACCTACGTCGAAGATGTACGCATCGATTTCGTCCACTCGTTGCTGGCCTACATACTTGATGTCGTATTTGGGAAGCTCTTCCGTCGTAAGCACAAAGGGTTGAATGTTCTGGAGGTCCTGCATATCTTCTGGCGTGAGCAGGATGCGTTCGAGCGTGGTCGGCGGTGCAAAGGTCACGTGTTCGTAACGGCGCCCCTCTGGTGTGAAGACGATTTCGCTGGTTAGCCGGTACTCGCCATCGGGCTGATCGGATTCGTCCAAAGTTTCGATCAGAAAATTCTGGGTGTAGGTGTAGTTGTCTCGTTCTTTCTTGAATTCGGCCTCTCGCGCCGCAAATTTCGGAATGATTTGTTCCGCCGGGATCGCCGGCGGAGTGGTGGTGATCGGAGAGGAATTGCCATGCTCCGAAGGAGTCGCAGGCATAGCATCGGAAGTCTTCGTCCTCAACTGCGGCGCCTGCTGGGAACCGCTATTCTGGACGCCCGGAGGCGTAGCGGGAGCCGGGGGCGCGCTCGAGGGCGGCGGTTTGATTGGGCCGGCCTGTTGAGCGCCAGCCTGGAAGCAAAGCAAACCGGCAGTCAGCAACAAAGCGGTCAATACCGATGCCGGTCCGCTTGCGATCTTCGCGATCTTTCGAAAAACTCCAATAAACATGAAAGATTCCTCCGCCATCACCCACATCCCATGGGAATAGGAGCCTCCCGGGCGCGACAGGGTTGCTCAGGCGATCGAACGGGTCTGAGAGGCGTCCCGAACCGCTATCCAGTATTCCGCTATTCGTAGCGAAGCGCAACCAGCGGGTCCACCGTCATGGCGCGCCGCGCCGGCAGCAGACAGGCAAGCACCACAACCGCGGTAATCACGAGCGAGACGAGGAAAAATGTTGCAAAATCGATCGGCTTCACGCCAAACAGCAACGAAGAAAGAAAACGCGTCAGATAAAGCGAGCACGTGATCCCGGCCGCCAGACCGATCGCTGCCAGCGTCAGACCTTCGCCGATCACTCGTACAAGCACATCGGACGGGCGGGCGCCCAGCGCCATGCGTATCCCGATTTCGTGGGTCCGCTGGCGCACACCATAGCTCAGCACGCCATATATTCCAATCGCAGCCAGGACCATGGCCACCGCCGCGAATAGGCCGAGAAAATATGCGTCAAACTGGTTGTTCGCCGAAGCATCGCTGATCACCTGCTCCATGGTTTTCACACGAGAAACCGGCTGATCGGGATCAATCCGGAGAATTTCCTGGCGGACTGCCAGGCTAAGCGCCGCTGCGTCACCTCCGGTGCGTACAGCGATGCTAAAGGTCCTCGCTATTTCCGGCGGCCATGAAGCGGGCCACTGCGCGAACGGCACATCGACCTCTGCCTGCGCGGCAACGCCCGGTCCGGCCTGCAGCGTGTTCTGAACCACGCCTACGATCGTGTACCAAGCTTGACTCTCGGCAATGTGAATCCGCTGGTCCATCGGATCCTGATTCGGCCAGTAGCGGTTCGCGGCAGCGGTGTTAATAATCGTCACAAAACCGGAATCCGCGCCGTCTTGCGGCGTGAAATAGCGCCCGCGTTGCAGCGGAATACCCATGGCTCGATAGAAATCGTTCGAGACGGCCCGCAACTCGGCTATCGGCCCTTCACTCGAATCGGGCGGCGCGGACGGCTGCCCCTCGATTTCGAATCCTCCATTGACCCAGGACTCTTGAATTGGCAGAAAACTTACGGCGCCGGCGGATCGAACACCGGGGAGCCCTTCAATGCGCTCCATCACGGGCGCGAGAAATGCTGCTGCCACCTGGCGCGGTTCGGTATATTTCGCGGCGGGAAGCGAGAGCCGCATCGTCAGAATTTTTTCCGGACTGTCCACGCCAAGATTTTCGCGCCGCAAATGCACGAACGTCTGCAGCATCAGACCCGCACCCGTCAGAAGAATTACCGTGGACGCTACTTCGGTAATCACCAAAATCTTGCTGGTTCGCTGCCGTCCCGGACCGACCGTGGAGGAACGCCCACCTTTTTTCAATACGTCCTGCACGTTCACGTGCGAAGCCTTCCACGCCATGGCCACACCTAGCGCCAGCGCGGTGATCAGCATCAATATCAGCGTGAAACCGAAAACGCGCATATCCGGATTGACTTGGGTGAACGTCGGCAAATTGGCTCGCCCGGCCACCAGCAGTTGCAATCCCCAATCCGCTACCAACCAACCGGCGAGTCCTCCAGCTACCGAGAGCAACAGGCCCTCCATCAAAAACTGCCGAAGGAGCACGCCCATGCCGGCCCCAAGCGCACGCCGAATCGCAATCTCGCGGCCCCGCGAAGTCGTACGCGTGAGCAGCAGATTCACCACGTTGGCGCACGCAATCAAGAAGACAAACGCCACCGCAGCGAGCAATACCCACAAACTTTGCCGCACGCTACCCGTCAACTGTTCCTGCAATGGCACGAGTTTGACGGAACGACCCGCGTTCGTATCTGGGTATTGCTTTTCCAATCGCGCGGCAATCGCCTTCATCTGTGTGGTGCCTGCTGCCAAGCTGATGCCCGGCCTCAAGCGCGCCACCACGAAGTAGTTGCGATTGCCGCGCTCTGCGACGAACTTCGGGTCGGGTACCAACGGTACCCACATCTCGACCGTCGCCGACGGAAAATTGAACTGCGCGGGCATCACGCCGATCACGGAATAGCTTTCGCCGTTTACGAGCAGACTTTGACCGGAGATCGTGGGGCTGGCTCCCAATCGCTTCCATAGACGGTCGCTCAACACGACCTCGCGCTCATGCCCGGCTGTATCTTCGTCCCGCGAAAATGCGCGGCCAAGCTGCGGCGAGGCGCGCATCACGTCGAAATAATTGGCGGTCACGGCAACGCCGGACACCCGCTCCGGGCTTCCTTCCCGGCTCAGGTTGAAATCGCTGCGGGAATAACCCGCGATCCCGGTGAACACGCTGTTTTGCGCTTGCCAGTCCTTCAGATCGGACATGGAGGCTGTGCCCTGACGCTTCGACGTAGTTTCCCAGATCTGTACCATGCTCCCAGGATCGGGCAGCGCGAGCGGCTTCAATAGGAAGGAATTTACGACGGTAAAGATCGCTGTATTGGCACCGATTCCGAGCGCCAGCGTCAGGATCGCGATGGCGGCAAAGCCAGGATTCTTAGCCAGCTGCCGCACCGCATAAGTGAAATCGCGCCAGAGACCTTTCACAGCAACACCTCCGAAATCCCCAACAATAAATACGCCGCTGGAGGTTTGTGCGTTCCGATTTGCGCGTTTCGAATGGACCCGAATCATAAGAGAAATCCACAGCTCTAAGGTGGTTGAGCCTTGACTTAGCCGGCCAGTTTGGTATGATCTGACCCTGCCGTTGACCTTCCTGCCGGACAGGGGGGATTGCTCTTTGACAATCGGATAAGATATGCCAGAACCCGTTTGGTTCAACCCTCTCCATTGCTATGCAATGAAGGGGGCATTTGAGTGAATCGAGCGATTTAAAAAGTTCGTTTTGAGGTCTGGTCCCGGCTCACGCCGGGATTTTGATTTTCAAAACAACCAGTTTCAAACGAGAGTTTGATCCTGGCTCAGAGCGAACGCTGGCGGCGTGCTTAACACATGCAAGTCGAGTGCGCAGTTCCGTAGCAATACGGAACCGGCGCACGGCGCACGGGTGCGTAACACGTGGGCAACCTGCCCTTGGATGGGGAATAACTCGCCGAAAGGCGAGCTAATACCGCATAACATCCCGGAAACTCTTGTTTCTGGATTCAAAGCCCGCAAGGGCGTCCAAGGTGGGGCCCGCGCCCGATTAGCTTGTTGGCGAGGTAACGGCTCACCAAGGCTTTGATCGGTAGCCGGTCTGAGAGGATGGCCGGCCACACTGGAACTGAGACACGGTCCAGACTCCTACGGGAGGCAGCAGTGGGGAATCTTGCGCAATGGGCGAAAGCCTGACGCAGCGACGCCGCGTGGGGGATGAAGCTTTTCGGAGTGTAAACCCCTTTCGATCGGGACGAAACACCCGCAAGGGTTTGACGGTACCGGTAGAAGAAGCCCCGGCTAACTACGTGCCAGCAGCCGCGGTAATACGTAGGGGGCCAGCGTTGCTCGGAATAACTGGGCGTAAAGGGTCCGTAGGCGGTGCGGCAAGTTGGGAGTGAAATCTCTGGGCTTAACCCAGAGACTGCTTTCAAAACTGCCGTGCTAGAGTGCGGGAGAGGCGAGTGGAATTGCAGGTGTAGCGGTGAAATGCGTAGATATCTGCAGGAACACCCGTGGCGAAGGCGGCTCGCTGGACCGCAACTGACGCTGAGGGACGAAAGCTAGGGGAGCAAACAGGATTAGATACCCTGGTAGTCCTAGCCCTAAACCATCAGGACTTGGGGTGCATCCCGTTGGGGGTGCGTCCCGTAGCTAACGCGTTAAGTCCTGCGCCTGGGGAGTACGGTCGCAAGACTGAAACTCAAAGGAATTGACGGGGGCCCGCACAAGCGGTGGAACATGTGGTTCAATTCGACGCAACGCGAAGAACCTTACCTGGGCTT
>DATNLT010000036.1:0-7874 GCA_035602725.1 Candidatus Acidiferrales bacterium | reverse complement strand
GGCGGGGCCAAAATGGCCCCGCCGCTTTTTTATTTCGTGCGACTCTCGAGATCGGATGAGGCGGTATTTACGGCTAATTGCCGCGGCGGGTGATCCGAACTTAGCTCTGCGCATCAACTGGCGCGTCGCCTACGCTGAAATAGGTGCAATCCGGGTGATGGAACACCAGCGCGCTCACACTGGCCTCGGGGTCCATCATCATGCCCTCGGTGAGTTGCACGCCGATCTCCTCGGGACGCAGCAGTTTCCAAATGCCCGCCTGGTCATCCAAATTGGGGCACGCCGGATAGCCGAAGCTGTAGCGCTTGCCGCGATACCGCGACGTGAACCGCTGCGACATGGTCATCTCCGGCGGGTCGGGGAAGCCCCAATCTTCGCGGATCCGGCGGTGCAGCCATTCCGCGCTGGCTTCGGCGGTTTCGATCGCGAGCGCTTGCAGCGCATGCGAACGGAAATAGTGGCCTGAATTCTTGGCCTCTTCGCCGAGCGGCCGGATTCCTTCGCCCGCGCTCACCACGAAGAGCGCAAAGTGATCGCGCGCGCCTTCTTGTACGGGCAAAACGTAGTCGCTTAAGCAAAGACCACCGGGTACGCGCTGGCGTTCGAAGCTGAAGATGTGCACGGGATTCGCGCCGCCGGGCGCAAAAATCGCGATCGAATTGCCCTCGCGCTCTACTTCGAGGAATTGCCATACGGCGCGCACTTTCATGAACTTTACCGCCTCGGCCTTCACTTCCTCCACGTCGTTGAAAAGCTCGATCGCCTGCGGATTCCTCTCCGCGAGTGCTTTTTCAAAATTCCCGCGGAAACCGAGATGCCTGCAGTACAGCATCAGTGGATTGATGTAACTCCACACGTCGGCGAGATCGGGAACCTCTCGCACTTTGCGGTCCAGGTAAGCCACGCGCGGAATCGGCAGATCGACGCGCACCTTCGGCGAGCGTTCCGTGCCGGGATCGATCGCAGGCGCCGGAGCGGCCGCCGCTACCACGCTCGCTCCATCGGCAAACGTGTGATCGCGGATCACCGCCTCTCGCGTCGCCGGGTCGGAAAGGTGGTTCATCAAGCTCAAGCCGGACATGGCGTCCTTCGCGTAGCAAACCGCCATGGCGTAGCTCGGCGCAATCTTCTGCCGCGTGAATTTGTCGGAAAGCGCCGCTCCGCCCACGAGCAGCGGCACGTGAATTCCGGCCTCACGTAGATCAGCCGCCGTGATCACCATTTGTTGCGCGCTTTTCACTAGGAGCCCGCTCAAACCAATTGCGTCCGGCTGGTGTTTCTTGAAGGCGGCGATCAGCTCCTCTGGCGGCACCTTGATCCCGAGATTGATCACGTCATAGCCGTTATTCTTCAAGATGATTTCGACGAGATTCTTGCCGATATCGTGGACGTCGCCCTTCACCGTGGCCAGCACCACTTTGCCACGCTTCGTGACATCCGCCTTTTCCATGAACTGCTCGAGATGGCTCACCGCGGCCTTCATAGCTTCGGCGGATTGCAATACTTCGGCCACGATCAGCTCGTTCGCGTTGAACAGCCGGCCGACCTCGGACATTCCGCCCATCAGCGGGCCATTGATGATATCCAGCGGCTTCGCGCCTTCAGCGCGTTTCCGGTCGAGATCTTCGATCAGGCCGTCGCGTGTGCCTTCGATGATGTAGTTCGCCAAGCGCTGATCGAGCGGGAGCTGTTCCTTCGACTTCTCTTTCTTTTTCGTGGTGCGGAAATGTTCGGTGATCGCCGCGATGTGGAACTGGTTGATCGCGGCCTTCTGCTCGGGCGATTGTGCGCGCCAATCTTCCGGAGCGCCACGCAGCAGCGGAGCCTGCGTGAGCCCCCCCGGCACGTGCGCGGGCGGATGGTTGAAGAGCAAGTCTTCCGCGAGCCGCCTCTCGTGCTCGGGAATCGAAGCGAAGCGCTCGATGCGCTCGGTGTTCACAATCGCGAGATCGAGCCCGGCTTTTGTGCAGTAATACAAGAAAACCGAGTTTACGACCTCGCGCGCTCCCGCCGGCAATCCAAAGCTGACGTTGCTAATGCCCAACACCGTCCGCACGTACGGAATTTTCTCTTTGATCAGCCGGATACCCTCGATTGTCTCTACCGCGCCGCCAATGTAGTTCTGGTCTCCGGTTGCGCAAGGGAAAACGAGCGGATCGAAAACGATACTTTCAGGGGGGATGCCATATTTCTGCGTAAGCAGCTTGTGCGAGCGTTCCGCGATAGCGAGCTTACGCTCGCGCGTGAACGCTTGCGCCTGTACCGGATCCTCGTCGATGCAACCCACCACGACCGCAGCGCCGTAGGCATGCGCCAGCGGACAGACGCGCTCGAATTTCTCCTCGCCATCTTCGAGGTTGATCGAATTGATGATGCTCTTGCCCTGGCAATATTGCAGCGAAAGCTCGATGGCTCGCGCGTCGGTCGTGTCAATCATGAACGGCGCCTTGATCTTGCGAATCAGTTTCTCGTAAAACGGAGCGATATCGCCCATCTCTTCGCGTTCGGTGGATTGCAGGCAGACGTCCACGATTTGCGCACCGCTGCGCACCTGGCGGCGTCCGATCTCGGTGGCTTCCTCCCACTTCTCCTCGGCCACCAGGTTTTTGAAGAGACGCGAGCCAATCACGTTGGTGCGTTCGCCCACCAACAGCGGCTGCGTGGATTCCTCCGCCTCGACTATCTCGATCCCGGAATAAACGGCGCGATGGCTTGGAGTGGGCGGGCGTCTCGGAACCTTACCTTCCACAATCTGCGCGATCTTGCGAATGTGCGCGGGCGTCGTCCCGCAGCAGCCGCCCACGATGTTCAGCCAACCGTTGGCGACAAAGCGCTCGAGCTGCTCAGAAAGCGTTACCGGCGTTTCGAGATACTGGCCTTCCTCGTTCGGCAAGCCCGCGTTCGGATAGCACGAAACGAATCGCGGCGTCAGGCTCGAGAGCGTGCGGATACGATCGGTCATGAACTCCGGCCCGGTGGCGCAATTCAGCCCCAGAGAGAGCAAGTCCAAGTGATCGAGCGAAGCCCAGAGCGCTTCCACTCCCTGGCCCGCCAGCATGGTGCCCATGGCTTCGATGGTCGCCGAAATCATCAGCGGAATCGGCTGGCCGATTTCGCGCGAAAGCTGCTGGATCGCCAGCACGCCGGCCTTAATGTTGCGCGTGTCCTGGCAGGTCTCGAGCAGCAGGATATCGGCGCCGCCGTCAATCAGGCCGCGCGCTTGCTCGTGATAGGAATCGCGTAACTGAGTGAACGTTGTGCCGCCCGTTACCGTCAGCGATTTCGTGGTTGGGCCCATACTCCCGGCCACGAAGCGCGGCCTGCCGGAGCTCGCGAGTTCGTCCGCAACGATCCGCGCCAGCGCGCTCGCCGCGCGGCTAATCTCGTAGGCTTTTTCCGCGAGGCCGTATTCGGCCAGCACGATGCTGGTGCTGCCGAAGGTGTTCGTCTCGACGATGTCCGCGCCCGCCTCGAAATACTGCCGGTGAATGTTCGAGATCACATCAGGCCGCGTCAGGACGAGATTTTCGTTGCACCCTTCTAGATCCGCTCCACCAAAATCGGCGGTGGTCAGTTGCGCCTGCTGGAGCATGGTGCCCATGGCGCCATCAAGCACGAGGATGCGCTCGCGCAACAGCTCGTGTAGCAGACGGGAACGCTCGGTCAAATTACGCATCGGTGTCTTTTGTATTGTCTCACGCGGGAGTTGCGGTTGGCTGCGAGCTGCGCCGGAGGATGGCGAACCCGCTATTGGGACGTGCGGTTCATGCGGATGGATCGAAGCGTTGTTTAGAGTACCCTCCTGGTTCCGGTTATGTCCGGGAAACACCGCAGGTCCGGGGACCTGCGCTACAAAATCGCCGTTTACGCGGCGGGCTGCTCGGCGCCGGCGCCAACAAAATCGATTTCACCTACGGCAGGAACGAGCCGGGCTTCCGCGCCGCGCCGCAGGAACTCGCGGACCGCGCGGCGGCCCGGGTCGCCATAGCCGAGCGTCCATTTGTTTACGTACATGCCCACAAATTGGTCGGCAATCTCGGTTTCCATGTCGCGCGCAAACTGCATCGCGTAGTTCAGGGCCACCTCTCGGTGTTCGAGAGCGTATTCCACGCTCGACCGAATCGCCTGTGCCACACGATGGGCCACATCCATGCCCAGAGAGCGCCGGATCGCGTTGCCACCGAGAGGAAGCGGTAACCCGGTTTGCTCCTGCCACCAGTGGCCTAGATCGGCCACTCGGTTCAGACCCGCTTGCGGGAAGAGAAGCTGGCCTTCGTGGATCAAGAGGCCTGCCGGCACCGTGCCTTCGCGCACGGCATCCACAATTTTATCGAACGGCACGACCACAGGCTCCACGCTTGGCTCAAACAGTTTTAGAGTCAAATAAGCACTGGTACGCATGCCCGGCACGGCAATGCGGCATCCCGCCAAGTCCTGTTTTTTCATTGGCTTCTGGGAAACAATAAGCGGCCCATAACCATCGCCAAAGCTCGCGCCGCAGTCGAGCAGCGCGTACTTATCGCTCAAGTAGGGGTAGGCGGCGAAGCTGATCGCGGTTACGTCGTAGGTCTCTTTATCCGCAGCGCGGTTCAGCGACTCGATATCAGCGAGAACGTGGGTGAACTTCAGCCCCTCCGTGCGCACCTTGTTCGTAGCCAGCGCATAAAACATGAACGCATCATCGGAATCCGGTGAATGCGCGAGCTTGATCTCCATTACTGGTGTTGCCGCATGCCTGGTCGCCATTGCTTACCTGCTCTGGGCTTGGCCGGGGGAGCCAGCGCCGGTTCGCATTTCGTATGGGTGGGCCGTTGCCGACAGCTTCGCCGGAAGGGCCGCGATGAGAAAGACTTCCCCCCAGCGCGAGCGATCCGTGGAATAGCTACCGTGGTCGAACGAGACCTGCTAACGGGACCTGAGGGCCCCCCACACCACGATTAACCAGTGGAGGGTAACACAACGCCGCGACTTCGCCAAACGGCTGTTTCCTGTATGCGAAATCGGCTGTTCAAATCTGAACACCAGCACTTGAAGCGCGGTTATTTGTGCCGCGCCGGGGTCCCCGACTCCTTAAGAATCCATGCGGCGATGTCTTCCAGGACCTCGGTCTCGACGTGATTGGGGGTGTTGTACTCCGCCGCAGTGCCAGGACCGGTTCCGGGCATGAAGTAGTGTGTCGCGGCCGGGTAACTTTTGAAGGTAACGTTCTTGTGCGAGGCTAGCGCCACCCTCCAGAGGTTAAAATCGGTCATACGGACCTGAATGTCGCGCTCTCCCTGCAGAATCAGCATAGGAATCTTCAGCGACGCCGCTATCTTCGGCGGATCGTAGCCGCGCAAGTCGAGAAAATAGTCAGACGGGATCTGCGTACCCGCGAAGCGAACCGTTGTCCCCGGCTTCAGGTTGGGATCGTCGATCGCGCGCCTATCTGCTTCGGCATTTGCGATGGCCTCTTCTCCTTGCCGTGTGGCGGAAGCACCGGCGGCGTCCACCTCGAACTTGACCTGCTCGACCACCATGTCTTCGAGAGGCCGCGCGCTACCCGCGAGCAGAATCAGCCCCGCGATCTGGCTATCGCCCGCGGCGATGCGCGGTCCCAGATAGCCACCAAGGCTGTGTCCGATCAAGAAAATGTGCGCGGCATCGATTTGCGGGGTGGCGGCGAGCATTGCCACGGCGGCACGCGCGTCGTCCGTGGTTTCTTGCTTCACGGTAAGACCGGCAGCATCCTTCGTCATCTGCGCGCCATATTGGCGCGTCCGCTTGGTGTATCGCAGCACCGCGGCGCCATTGGTCGCCAAGCCCCAAGCCAAATCGCGAAACATTTTGTTCGGACCATAGGATTCATCCTGATCGTTGGGTCCCGAGCCGTGCACCAACACCGCAGCGGGAAATGGCCCCGCGCCCTTTGGCATGGTCAGGGTTCCCGACAGCGCATAGGGAGGCTGGCCGACCGTGACGGCGCGTTCTTCAAAGGAATCGGGTTTGGCGTATTCGGGCGGCTTCCACGCCACCTCCGGGCCATCCTCGGACATTTGCGTCACATGAAAACCGGCGATGTGTTGCTCTGCGTCCACCTGGATGGCGAGCGTGACCTGCGCACTCTCGAATTTGCAAACCACGCTGTAGAGATCGCCACCGTTAGATGCGTCGTGCGAAAGCGATTGGATCGCCTGGAAGCGGCCGGCCCGCGCTAGTACTTGCTGCCACGCCGCTTTCAATTTGTCCGCGGGGAAGGCCTGCTGAATATTGGCGCTGAAGAGATGGTCCGCGGCATCGTATTTTTCAGAGCCAAGATCGGCAACGAAAGCGCGCACAAGTGCCTCGTTGGTTGCTGGCACTGTTTGCCACGTAGCCGCGTTCGAACGCGCTGCGAAGGATCCCAGCAACAATAGGGTAATCAAGACGCGGGCAAGAGAATGGTTTGATCGGCTCATGATTTTCTCGGGACCAGATGTGCTGGCACGCTGTTTACGATGGACCCCGCCAAAGAGTTTCAACTTCTGCCGCGGCGAACGCTAGAGCGCCGCCACCATGCGATCCACCGTAACGTCAAAACTCACGCCGCCATTCAGATATGGCTGCCAATAGGTGTGCAGAAGCTGTAAGTAATTCGCCCAGCCGCGCATATCAAGGCTATCCTGCTCTCGGAGTGCCTGATCGCTCGGATGCACGGGCGCATCGGCCGAGCGATCGTGGAGTGCCTCCTCTTCCACGATCGTGCCGGTGGTGTAAAACACCAGAGCATTCCACAGATTACGCGGGATCAGCTTTCCCTGCTCGCGGCATTTGCGGATGATCGCGCTCAGCACCGGCACAGCCACGCCGTGGGACGCCTCGTTGAACAAGATCTCAAAAGGCGTCACGCCGGCATTTCCCTGGTTGCGAGGATCGCGGCTCGAGATCAGCAGGTGTAACGGTTGCAGCGTTGTGTATGCTCCCAACGGCCCGGCGTACCCCACCATATCCACTGGAATGCGTCCGCGCGGCCAGGAAGACTCATAGGCATTCGAAAGCTCGTTCGCCACGCGGACTCCCCACTTTTCCACCAGTGGACTTACGGCCGTGATCCACGCGCGGTTGGCGCGGTCGTCCTCTTTCCACCAATGTGCGCGATAGACGGGCGCCGCGGCGGAAAGCACCGCGATCATTTGCGGGCGCAGTCCCGATGCGCATTTGGGGTCGCTTGTTCCCGTGAGTTCCTGGCAACCCTCCAGTTCCGCCAGCACGTCATCCACGGCGATCAGGTCGCCGCTATCCATGAGGTCGCGGGTCGCAATGTTGGCGATGTAATAGTCCAGCGCGGCGTTCCAGGCGCGCTGGTCCTCCGCGGAGAGCGGCACCGTCACGGGAATGAACACCTCGCGCGCCTTCGCCGCCCCGCTGCCCAACACCACGGTGCTGGGATCGGTCCTAAGTAAAGCTTGCTCGTACAGAAAGTGATGGAGATTGGTCCAGAATCCGCTGCGGAATTCGAAAGTTGGCAGAGAGCCGGGCGCCGCATTCACGGACGCTTGCGGCTGCTCCTGGATTTCCGGTACGGGTACACCGGGCGGATGCGGCTGGGGCCGTACCAACTGCGCGGCACACGGCGATGCCATGCCCACGAGGGCCAGCGCTAGCGCCAGGAGTGGAAATTCCTTCACAAGCTTTCTGGTCATTGGATCGAGTGAAAGTGACGAAGTTTTGATTGCCAAAACATGCCGTGACCCTCAGCAGCCTAGCATAAATGCGGGGAAGTGAGCTCCCGGCACTCGGGAGGAGCGACTCGCATGGCTGAGAAGGGCAGGCTTAACAGGACTTCTATTGGGAAGTTGTATCGACTGGAGGATCGCCGGCAGTGGCGGGTGCGCCTTGCTTATCCCCACCCCTCA
>DATNLT010000032.1:0-14765 GCA_035602725.1 Candidatus Acidiferrales bacterium | reverse complement strand
CTGGGAGGACGTTTCCTTTCCGCGGACTACTTGCAATCGAATGGCGAAATCGCCGTCGCGTCTGCGCCGGCGGTTTTCGCGGAACCTGCGCGCACCTCAGCGCCGCCTCCTGCGGCGGTCGGCTCCCAGCAGCGCACGAGTCCGGCCACAAAAGCAGATAGCTCGGTAATCTGCGGGACTTGCGGAATGCTGATGACGCCGAACGGGTCTTGCTACAAATGCGAGAATTGCGGCGGCACGAGCGGCTGCAGCTAATCGCATTCGAAACGAATGTGCAAATTCACCGGGGCGCGATACAACATCGCGCCTCTTTTTTTTGGCAGTCCTGGATGCAAGCGACTACTAGTAACTGTGGGTCAGCGGGGATTCAAAAACAAAAGCGGCAATCACGCTCGAAGCCACGCGCCGTCCACTCATCTCCGCCGGACGGAATTGCCATTTCTTCACCGCGTCGATTGCCGCAGAGGTAAGCGGCGGCAGATCCCGCAGCGGCTTCACATCTTCCACGTCACCGGAATCCCCGATAGCCAAGCGTAGGACCACGGTTCCTTTTTTTACGGCGCTCGTCATCGGGTACGTGGCATAGATGGCCGAAACAATCTCGGGCGGATCGGGCTGCACGTGCGGCCGCGCAGACACACTGCTCGAGGAGCGCGCAGGCAGTGGATTCACGGGAGGGTTCTGCGGAGGGTTAAACATCACCACAATGCTCACTCTGGATTGCACGGGATCGCCATCCATCATGGCCGGCTTGAAGTGCCAACTCTTGATGGCCCGCATCGCGGGCTCAGTCAACGAAGGAATTTCGCGAACGGGTTGGACGGTTTGTACGGCACCCGACTCGTCCACCGTTAGTTCGAAGACTACTGCGCCCATCGCCACCGTATTTACCGGATATTCGATGCCCGCGGCTGAGGAAAGCTCGGCCGCTTGAAACCCGGTTTTCGGGTGGGTCTGCGTCCAGGCAGCAGACCCCGACCACGCCCCGAGAAGGGCAAAGACGGCAAGCGTTTGTAAGGATCTGCTCATTTCGAATGTCTGGGGGATTGTAGCAAGCCGACCCGCGCGTTGCTATAGCCCGATAGTCCGATAGTCCGTTTCGAGGCGGGCCGATTGCCCGGCAGAAATAAGAAGGGGGCCTCAAAGGCCCCCTTCGCGACACCCCAAAGGTTCCGGCGGCAACGGACGGCTGGAACCAAACCCCGGGAATAAAGCGTTACTCCTATATATGCACGCCCAATGCCAGGGCGCATCCCATCCGAAGTGCGAATCTATAGTTAATATAATCAGTAATTTACGGAGAGATTGCTCCGGGATGACGTCGTAGCGATACGCTTTATCTATGGTTTTTCACAGGCAAACGCACGGAATCCTATGATCGCCGGAAGCTTCAGGCCTATGCCAAGCCAATCGCCGTTTGGATTGCGGAAGCGATTGAGGCGGCCCAACGCTCGACGTCCTCTGGCCGCTCGGCCTCCACCATGACACGGGCCTTGGGTTCCGTTCCTGAGTAACGCAGGACGACGCGCCCCGAATCGCGTAACGCGCTCACGGCCTCCTGGAGCGTCCGAGCTACTTCGGGGAGGGATTCCAGGGGCGGTTTCGAACGCACCTTCACGTTCAGAATCGTTTGGGGATAAATTTTCAGGCCGGCAATCAAATCGTCGAGGGGGCCGCGCATGCTGACGAGGCACGCCATCTTGAGCGCGGTGAGCAAGCCGTCGCCGGTGGTCACGTCGTCGAGGAAAATGATGTGGCCGGACTGCTCGCCGCCCAAATTGCAGCCGGTGCGAAGCATCTCTTCCAGCACGTATCGGTCGCCCACCGGCACGCGCGCCAAGGACAATCCTTCTGCACGCAAAGCGTGCTCCAGACCCAGGTTCGCCATCGTGGTACTCACTACGCGATCGCCTTTGAGCTGGCCTGCCGATTTCAAGTAACGCGCGGCGGCGAGCAGCACGCCGTCACCGTCCACGAATTTGCCGGATGCGCTGACGAACAGCGCACGGTCTGCGTCGCCATCAAAAGCCACGCCCATCGCAGCGCCTTCCGCTACTACGCGCTGCTGCAAATTCTCGGGATGCAACGACCCGCATCCGGCATTGATGTTCCTGCCGTCGGGCTGGTCATTCATGGAAATTACATTGGCCCCGAGCGACCGAAAGAGTTGCGGGCCTAATTTGTACGCCGCGCCATTGGCGCAATCGAGCAAGATCTTCATGCCGGCCAATCGCGAACCCGGCAAGATTCGTGCGCGTAAAAAATCCAGATAAGCTTCGTCAAGGGAAGCATCGGCTCTTACATATGTCTCCGGCCGCAGGCTGATCTTACCGTGCAATATTTCGTTTTCGAGCTGCTCCTCGATTTGGTCGGGAAGCTTCATGCCTTGCGCGGAAAATAATTTCACGCCGTTGTCATGATAGGGATTATGCGAGGCGGAAATCACAATACCGGTGGAAAATCCTTTTAAGCGCACCACGCAAGCCACACCGGGGGTGGTGATCACGCCGGCGCTCGCGATTTCCACGCCGGTAGCGGCGAGTCCCGCGGCGATTTCGCCGGTGATGTGCGGCCCGGACTCGCGCGTATCCATGCCGATCAGCACGCGCGGCTTTGCTTCCGTGCGGCAAAGGTAGGCACCCAAAGCATGCCCGGCGCGGTAGAGCGTAGGATCGTCCAAAGGAAATTCGCCGGGGATTCCCCGGATGCCGTCGGTGCCGAAAAGCTGTTTCGCCATGAGAGATGCCGTTTGATAAAACAGAAAACCTGAAAGACGACTAGTCTAGCACGGCGTCTATCGCGAAGGGGGCGGCGAAGACCGCTGTGTTAGCTTAACTCGTACCTCTGCCGGCGTGATTCGAGCAACCATAACTCCGTAGGGCACAGATACTTCCGAGGAGGCGAAGTGGAAGAGGGTTTCACCGGGATGGGCGTCGCGCAGATCGACGCTCACGTCTACATCCGCCGGGGAAAGCCTTCGCAAGAGCGTGGAGCGCCCGCGGACGCGCACGATCGTCTGTATCGGAACATCGCCCGAGATTTCCAAGCCGCCGGGAATATTTTGGAATTCGATTGGTACCGAAAGACCAATCTCCTCATAAGGCTCGGACGTGTAGCTGGCCCAAATCAGAAACGAGAGAGCGAGCGCAATCAACTTCAGCAACCAATTGCGCGTCAACCAGCGCCAGATGCGACGCACGTTATTGCTGCTCCTTGCCTAACGGAATACGCGCCGCCGAGCTTCCGGGAAGCGTTGGCAACGTGACCGAAGGACGATAGCGGCTGAACAGTTCGGCGAGCCGTTCACCCAGCCCGGCCGCAGAGATGTTAGCCTCGAGCGCTCCGCTCACCGCGAGCGAGATGGCCCCGGTCTCTTCCGAGACCACGACGGCGACGGCATCGCTTTCCTCGGTGACGCCGATCGCCGCGCGATGGCGCGTGCCAAGTTGCGTGGAAAGCGAAGGATTCAACGATAGCGGCAGAAAACACGCCGCGGAGATGATGCGATGTCCGCGCACGATCGCGGCGCCGTCATGCAGCGGCGATTCAGGCCGGAAAATCGAGAGCAATAAGTCATAGCTCAGTATGGCATCCAAGGGAATTCCGCTTTCGGTATATGTCCGGAGGCCGGTGTCGCGCTCGAGCACTATCAGCGCTCCCATGCGAGTTTGTGAAAAATACCCCGCGGCCATCACCAGATCGTCATGGGCTTCCGCTGCGGCGCGGGAAAAAAACCGCACCCAGAATGGCGCATGGCCTGCGCGGGCTAAGGCCCGCCGGATTTCGGGATGAAAGAGCACAATCAGCGCGATGGCGAGATACGGAAGGGTGGTTGTCAGCAGCCAATCCACCATTTCCAGATGAGCCCAGCGCGCGATGCGATAGATCGCCACCAGCAGAAGAATCGCCGTGATCATTTGCACCGCCCGGGTGCCCCGAAAAAGCTTCAGCAGGTAATAGAGCAATGCCGCGATCAACAGAATGTCAATCGCCGCGCGAAGATGCACCCGCGCAAAAGGATTCGTTACCACAGCAAGGAAAAGCAGCATGCGAGGGTAAGTTAGCGCACCCGGAGCGACGTGGCAATCGAGTTAACGAGAGCGGTAATTTCGCCAAGCTCGGCGAGCTACCCTCAAAGTACAAGTTGAAAAAACGCGAGTGGAGAGCGCGCCGGGCTTGTGGTACGGTGTGAAACAGCGAGGCGCCCCACCGCAGGCCTATAGCTTATGGCTGATCAAATCACCGAACACATTACTGTCCAGATTCCCGCGCCGCCGCGGCGCCGCTCATCCGTGAGCCAACGGCTCATCATCGCCGGGATCCTTATAGCCGCGTGCGTGTGGGGTTCGAGCATTATCATGACGCTGCTCGTCTCGGTCTTGTTCACATACTTTCTCGATCCCCTGGTGATTCTGCTGGAGCGATTGCGCTTTCCTCGAGGTTTGGGCGCTTTGCTGGTGCTGCTTTTTTCCTTCTCCATACTAGGCGGTGTCGGCTATCTCCTATTCGGCCGTCTCGATCAGTTTTCGGCGGATTGGCCACAATATAGCGCCGCGATGCGCAAAGTCACCACGGAGATCAATGGGCGGCTGAACAATGTGGAATCGCGGGTCTCCGAGCTTTCCCCCGAGGATCACACGAAAGATGTCGTTTCCGTTCAGCAGGAACAGCATCCGCTTCGCCATTGGCTGTTGGGAGGATTGAACGGAATCTCCTCGACGCTGTTCGTCGCCACATTCGTTCCGTTCCTGGTTTTTTTCATGCTGGCGGGCAAGCGCCAAATCTGGCACCTGACTCTCGAACTATTTCCCATGTCGCAGCGCGATCGCGCCAAAGGGATCTTCGAGGAACTCAGCACCATGCTGCGCAGTTACCTTGCCGGGAATGCGCTCGTGGCCGGGATTCTGGTGCTCTTAAGCTGGGGATTCTTCTGGATCCTGGGGCTAAACAATGCGTTTATCTTGGGACTTGTATGCGGCGTCGTAAACCTTGTGCCCTACATCGGCACGGTAATCGCCTGGGTGCCTCCCATGATCGTCGGTATGACCAAGTGGCATTCCGTCGGTCCTTTCATCACTGTTGCCGCAGGTTTGACGGCATTTCACATCGTAGCTATGAACGTGATGCTGCCGGCGATCGTGGGCCGGCGCGTACACCTCAGCGCGCTCGCCGTAACGCTTTCATTGCTATTTTGGGGAGTGATGTGGGGAGGACTCGGCTTGATCTTGGCGATCCCTATCACCGCGGGTATTAAGGTGCTGTGCGATCATGTAGAAGGTTGGGAACCGGTCGGACGCTGGTTCGGCGCTTAGTAAGGCCTTTTCAAATAGGGAAATACCCGCCGCAGAAAAATCCAACCAAAATCAGGGGCGCGGCTTCGCGTTCGGCAGGCTGCGAATGTAATGTACCAGCGACCAAATTTGGTCCCTCCTCTCGGACTCGCCAAAACTGGGCATTCCACTCATACGAATCCCATCGTGAATAATGACGTAGAGTTCGGCATCGCTCCATCGTTGCACTGCTGGCCCCGCCAAGGAGGGCGCGCGCGGGCTCATCGAGCGGCCAAGCGGTGTGGGAGTGTGCGCGTCGTAGCCGTGGCAGCTCGCGCAAAGGGAACCGTAGAACATCTGGCCGTCGGACACCGTATCGGAACTGCTCGCGGACTCCGCCGGCAAGGGGCCACGCGCAGCCCTGGCAATCAGCCAGCGCTTGGCATGATTTGCGACGAACGACTCAGTCCTGCCCGGAGCTTCGAGCGCGCTGATGCTGGCGTTCCGCGTAACAAACCAAATTCCCGCCACCAACAAGACTACGATCGCGAACAAAATGAGCCATCCGCTTCGCCTCACAGTGAGCTCCTGACGACCGCGTTCATTGGACGTGCGAACCGTGCATATGGCTTCAGGAGCTGGCGCGTATACGCGCAACCTCTTCGGCAAGATTGTCGGAGTCCTGGAACAACCGGATCGCCGCTATTCCTGCTGCGCCAACCGCCAAACATTCGCAGGCATTCGTTGCGGTGATTCCTCCAATAGCTATCACCGGTATCCGGAGCTGGCGGCAGACTTCTCCAAGCCGCTGCAGACCTTGTGGGCTGCCAAAGGGCACCTTGGATGGTGTTTCGAAAATGGGTCCGAAGATCACATAGTCCGCTCCGTCGCGCTCGGCCGCGATGGCAGCCTCGAGCGAATGGCACGAGGCGCCAACGAGAAAGTCCGCAGGCCAGGATGCGCTTGCACGAAGCCTCTTCACGGTGGAAACGGCCAATGATTGCTCGCCCAGATGGACGCCGCCGGCACCCGCAACCCACGCGACATCCAGCCGATCGTTTACCAGAATGCGATTGCCGTGGCTTCGCTCATGGCGTGTTTCCGCGATTGCGGCGCGCGTCAATTGCAGCAATTCCTTGGCGCTCAGGTCCTTCTCGCGGACCTGAATCCAATCCACTCCAGCAGCGGCGGCTCGACGAATCATGTCGATCAGGTTGGAAATTTTGCCTTCACCGGCGAGCGACCGCCGGTCCGTGACGTAGCAGAGGATGGGTTTGCGGGAAATGATCAAACCGCCGGTTGGTCGGAGGACGGAGGAACCTTACCGGCCGATCTCTCCGGTATACGAACCGGACCGCGCCGTAGCAATCCGATCGCGACGATGATGTCCAGGAAACCGAGGCCTGATACGCAGCCCCGCAAAGCGGGATGCAGCAGGATGTGAATCAATTCCGGATAGTGCGCCAGAAAATAATTGTCTTCCCAGATCGCCGACCAGGGCAGCACGATCAGGAAGATTCCGAGTTCGAACAGAATGAGGACGATCAGGACGCGCAAAACGCGGTTCATTGGAAAGAATTAGCGCTTGCGCAGTACAGCGATGCGTTCGCCGACGTCACGGTAGTCAATGTTCATCGCGTAGACTTGCTGGAAACTCTTCAGCGCTCCCTCGGTCTGGCCGGCCAATTCCTGCGCCACGCCCAAGTCATACTTCAGCGCCAGGATGGATTCCAGATCGAGGCCGGGTGTTTGCAGCGAGCGTTCGTACCAGAACGCCGCGATTTCCGGCTGACCTTTCTCCATGAAAGCCAGTCCGAGCAGCGTACAACACTGCATCGCGTAGCGGAAGACCTTTCCGCGATCGTGCGCCTGCGCCACCTTTTGGAACTCGCTGATCGCTTCTTCTAGCAAGCCCATTTCGCGATAAGCGACCCCCAGATTGTAGTGCGTTTCAGGATCTTCCTCGGTCTGCAATTCGTCGAGCGCCTCGCGAAACTCATTGAACACTTCGCTCAGTGGACCGCCGGGATCGGAGGCGCCCTGCAAAGGTGTGTTGGCAATGGTTTGGATTGAATCGGCCGGAGTGGCTTTTCCTCTGGGCGCGGGATGCGCGGATGAGCCGTTTCCGGCCATTACGGGCGCAACGGAGCCCAACACATCCTCGAACTCCGCGGCCAAGTTGCCCAGCGGCCCCTCTGCACTCGGCAAGGTGGCCGCCGAAGCGCCTTTTGGCGAAGCGTCCACAAGTTCAAGCTCGTACTCGTCGGGAGCGGCCACCTCCGGCGTTTCTTCGCGCTTGGCGGCGGGCGCGTTCTGTTTCGGAGAGGGCATCGCAATCACGCCCGGACCCGTAGGCGCGGAGGCTGGTGTATCCGCGCGAAAGCCGAAGCCGCGCTCCGGAATTCCGCCGGTTTCCACCATCTCCGGTGTTTCTGGCACCCCTGTGACGGGTGCAGATGTCCCGTTCGTACCTCGATGTGCCGCAGGCTCGGATTCCATCACGAAAGGCGTGGAGTTCGTTTCCACGCCGGCCGTGGCGGGCTCATGAGCTTCTGCCGGTTTCGTATCGAATGATTGTTGCACCTGGTCGGAAATCGCCGACCATTCATCGGAAATGTCGATCTCGTGAATTTCTTCCTCGGTCGGCCCCTCGCCGAGCTCGATCGCCGATGCGCTCTCTTCTGCAACTTCGATCAATTCTGTTTGAGCTTCCGCCTCGGATTTCGCGGTCGCCGGGGATTCGGTCTGGCTGGCCTCAAGGCTGAGGTCCGCCTCTGGCAAGGCGAATTCAGCGGGTATCTCCATGGGAGGCGGAGGCTGAGGTTCGGCGGAAGAGGCGCGTTGGAAACGGCGCTCCAGCTCGTGGAATCGCTCGGCCTGCGCCGCGTCGCCGCGTTCCCGGTGAATGCGGCTGAGGCGCGCGGCCAGCTCGACGGTCTGTTGGCTGTGTCCTTCACCCAGATGCAAATCAAGCAGCTTTTCCAATGCGCCGGTGTGCTGTGGGACGCGCTTGATGACCTTTTCCAGCAAATCGATGGCTTTTTGCGTCAAACCGTAGCTGGAGAAGAGGTCCACATCGGTAAGCGAAAGTGTAACGTAGCGCAGAGTCTCGTCGTCCAGCGCGACTTCCTGGATGGCCGGTTTTGCCGCCGCCGGTTCTTCCTGTTGGGGCAGTACCTGCGGCGGTCTGGAAGGCGCCGCATCCACCGGATCGAGCCCTAACAGAGCGCGCACCTGGTTTAGGTTTTGCCGGACGGTTTCGTCATGCGGCACGCGGCTGAAGAGTTGTTCGTAAACGTCCCGCGCTCGCTCCAAGTTTCCGCTGGCTGCAGCGGCTTGGCCAAGCTGCGCCATCGCCTGCGGCAAGCGGAACGAGTCGTTCACTTGCGAATAGAGCTCAACGAGCCATTCGAATGGCTCCAGACGCCCGGGTAATTGCGCTGCGGAGGCTGTCAGCAGCTTGGCCAACTCTTCCTGTTCGCCGTGCAGGATCATGGCTTGGCGCATGGGGTCGAGCAATTCCAGAGCGCTGTCGGGCTGGTCCGACTCGAGCAACGTCACCACTACCTGCTGGGCAGGCTTGAACCGCTTCTGATCGCTGGTGAAGATGCGTTGCGCGAACTCCTTGGCACGCCCAGTTTGGCCTTCACGGAAATACTGATCGAGCAGAAAGCCCGTCAATTCTTCGTTCGATTCGACTTCCGGCATCGCTTCGAGCAAAGCAATCGCTTCGGAGCGCTTGTTCGTGGCCGCCAGGGCCCGCGCCTTTACAATTTTCACGCCAGGATGTTCGGGAGAGAGTGCCAACACGCGGTCCGCGAGCTTCGCTGCTTCGGCCGCTTCGTTACGGCCGAGTAGGCGTTCCGCGCAGTGCAAAAGCGTCTGCGCGGCGTCCTTATGCTGCCCCATCGCTTGCTGGATATCCGCCAGTCGCATCTGGACGCGCAGGTTGTCCGGTTCCGCCTCGAGTAATTTGCGCAGAAGCGCCGCCGCGGGTTCGGTTCGCCCAGCCCTCACATGCGCTTCGGCCAATTGCAGGTAAATGGGACGCGCTTCGCTCAGCACGCCTTGCTGGACGTAAAGCTCGGCGAGCTTCTCGAGGGGCTTGGTCTCCTCGGGAGCCAGCTTGGCAATTTTCTTGTAGATGGCAATAGACTTAGTAAGGAAGCCGTCGCGAGTGAATCCCTGGGCCAAGCGTTCGAAATATTCGATTGCCTGAAAGGTTTCGCCCTTACGAACGAAGAGGTCGCCAACCGTCATCAAGGTGGCCTGATCGTTCGGCTCGTGCTTCAGGATGTTTTGGTATTCCAGGATGGCCTGAGGAAGCTTGTTCTGCGCCAAATACTTGTGCGCTGCCTCCACGTGTTTGAGCTTGTTATAGGCCATCGGCAAATACCCTGCGTGACTCCGTCTGAGGGGCGACACTCCCGGCGCGGGCTAGGGAAGCCGTGGAGACAAGTCAATCGCGAGCAATTTTTACGCTAGCACCGCGCGGGGGCACCGTCAACGAAACGACGGAGGCTCGGCGTACAGGCAGTAATCATTTCTAATACTGTCCCAAGGTACAGGTCCAAGGCCGGTAGCACGGTTTTCGCGGCACACCCACCGATTCGCTCGCCGCGACTGAACACGCTGGATTTAATTGAGACCTGAGGCGTCGGTGGGCGGCAATTCATCGAGTTTATCCATCACCGCCTCGACCAGTTCCAGAGGGAGGGGTGTCTGCGCCGCCAAGACCGCCCAGGATCGGCAATCGCGCACCGGAGCAAAGGAATGCCGGTGCAATGGGGAGGGGCCGTGATCGCGCAAAGCGGCCAGATGATCGGCGGTGGCATATCCGCGGTTGTGAGCCAAGCCATACTGCGGATACTGCTGGTGCCACTCGTCCATCAGCCGGTCGCGCTCGACTTTCGCGACGATGGACGCGGCGGCAATCGAAACGGAGCGCGCGTCGCCGTGGATCAGCGCTTTCTGTTCGAACGGCACGTCCAGAGCAAGAGCGTCGATCAGCAAATAATCGGGGGCCTGCCGCAACGCGGCCAGGGCGGCTTTCATGGCTTGTCGGCTGGCCTGGTAGATATTCCAGGCATCAATCCGAGAGGCATCAATCTCGGCGATCGCAAAATCAAGGGCATGCTGGCGAATGCGGTCAGCAAGTATTGCGCGGCGATTCGCAGGCAATTTTTTCGAATCGTCGAGCCCCACGATGCGCCGGCGGGGGTTGAGCACCACGGCCGCTGCCACCACCGGACCAAAAAGCGAGCCGCGGCCTACCTCATCAAGTCCGGCGATGCGCATCCAGCCCTGTTGGCGGGCCAGCCGCTCGTAGCGCGTACAGCAGTAACGCGTCATCAGGGCGGGATTTTAGCATAGAGGCGCGAAAGGCCGGCGCCAAAACAAAAAAGCCGCGGCAAAAACCGCGGCTCGTTCGAACGAAATTTTCGAAACAACCGGAGAGAAGTCTACTTGGCTTCGCTGCCCGCCTTGGGCTGGCTTTCCGGCCGGGCCGCATTCCGAATGCGCGCTGCTTTGCCGCGCAGCGACTTCAGGTAGTAGAGCTTGGCGCGCCGCACGCGTCCGCGTTGGACGACCTCAATCGTGCTAATCATGGGCGAATGGAGCGGAAAGATGCGCTCGACTCCGATGCCAAAGCTCACGCGTCGCACGGTAAAGGAGGACGTGGCCGAGGCGCGCGCTCCGCGGCGGCTGATGACCACGCCTTCGAAGGGCTGAATGCGTTCTTTATCCCCTTCCGCTTCCTTCAACCGCACGTGCACGCGAATCGTATCGCCGGGGCGGAATTCCGGAACGTCTTTGCGCAGCGTATTCCCATCGAGTTTTTCAATCACCAGATTCATGGCTGATATTCCTTAAGAAGACCCGCTCAGGCGGACCCTGCTAGGCTGAGACAATCGTTAACTATACCGGAATCGCGCGTGTTTGGCTACGAGGTTTCGGCTACGTCTACGGTTGCCAGTGTTTCCAGCAAGCGAACGCAATCTTTGCGATTACCGCTTCGCGCGTCGCTTCATTTTGCTTGGAATCCGCCACGAAGATGGCAACGGCGAGATGCCTTCCGTCGGGCAGCGTGATCAGTCCTATGTCGTTGGTGGCGCGTGTCAACCCGTTCCTAGTTCCGTCCGTGCCCGTTTTGTGGGCGACTTGTGTGCCCGGCGGCAACAGACCCTTGATACGATGAGGGCCAATCTCCGTATCCGTCATCCATCTCATTAGCAACGTTCTGCTCGCCGAAGAGAGGCCTTCTCCCAATTGAAACTTCTTCAGGAGAAAGACCGCCGCATCCGGCGTGGCCCAGTTGCGATATTGAACCATGGGATCCCGCGACATTTCCTTCTCGGTCGCCACAACTTTCAAGCCGTTTACACCCAATTCTTCGAGATATTTCGTAACTTCCGGCGCGGGCACGAGCCGGAGCAGCAGATCGCAGGCCGCGCCATCGCTATCCACAATATTGGCGCGGAGCAACTCCCGCAGCGGCAACTTCACGCCGCCGTTTGGGTACTTGTCGCGGATCGGGCTATGGACGGGCGCATAGACGGAGGGATCGACTTCCACTTCCTGGTCCAGGCTGAGTTTCCCCTCATCCACGCGATGCAGCACATCCATCGCAATCGGGAATTTGTAAACGCTCTGCATCGGAAAATGCTGCGCGCCGTGCCACGAGACGAGTTCCCCCGTTTCCACCAGTAACGCCGCGGCCCCTACGTGTCCGCGCACCGATGCCGAGGCTGCCTCCATCTCGGCACGAAGTTGAGGAACTGAAGAGTCGCGAGCTTCCGGCGGTGTGACGCTGAACGCACCGGCCAGGGAAAGGAATGCAGCCACCAGGGTAATTGCGAAATCCGGCAATGACAGTTGCTCAGGCACGGGAGTCGCTTTCCGATTGTGCAAGCCAAGCGCGCTCATCGGGAGAAAGAAACGCATTGGCCAGAAGATCGGGCCGGTTGTGCCGCGTCTTCTCGAGCGCCGCGCGGCGGCGCCAACGGCGAATTTCTTCGTGATTTCCGCCGATCAAGACATCCGGCACGTTCCATCCGCGGAATTCGGCGGGACGCGTGTAGTGCGGACAATCTAAAATACCGGAGCGTCCAGAGAAGCCAGCCGCAGGTACGGGTTCGGCGGAACTATAATTTTCCGGCGGGACCGGGCCGGCAAAGGATTCATGCACCGACGACGCTTCATTGCCCAAAGCTCCGGGAAGCAAGCGCGTCACGGAATCCAATAGGACTGCCGCAGCAAGTTCCCCGCCGGAGAGAACAAAGTCCCCAATCGAAATTTCATCGGTGGCCAAGTGTCGAGCGACCCGCTCATCCACGCCCTCGTAACGTCCACAGAGCAAGATCAGCCGATCCATTTGCGAGAGCCTGCGCGCTGTCTCCTGACGAAACATCCTTCCGGCAGCGGAGAGCAGAATCACTGCCGTTGCCGGTGCAACAGGAATTTTCTGCGACGCGTTTCCTACGGCGTATCCGAGCAAAGATTCGACGGCCTCGAAAAGCGGCTCCGGCTTGAGCAGCATCCCCTCGCCGCCGCCAAAGGGACGATCGTCCACGGTGCGGTGACGGTCATGGGTGAAGTCGCGGAGATCGCTGACGCGAACATCAACAAGTCCACTCTCGCGCGCGCGACGCAAGATTCCATAGTCGAGCGGGCCGCTGAAAAACTCCGGAAAAATCGTGACGATATCGAAGCGCATCGCGAGCGGCTATTGTACTTGGAGAAAAGCGGCGAGGACGCGCCGCCGAAAAGTCCGGTGCGCAAAGAGGCTTATGCCTGACGAAGGAGCCTATTCGTAGCGAAGAGCTTCCACCGGATCGAGCCGCGAGGCCTTCATCGCCGGCCACACGCCAAACACGAGCCCAATGAAGAGGGATACGGTTACGCCGGTGATCACTGCCCAAATCGGTACCACCGCCGGAATGCTGGTGTAGTTGCGAATCGCCCACACGATGGCCTCAATCACCACGACGCCCAGCAGGCCACCGGCTCCAGTAAGCGTCATCGCCTCAAAAAGAAACTGCAGCGTAATGTCGCCACGCCGCGCGCCGATGGCTTTGCGTACGCCAATTTCACGCGTTCGTTCCGTTACGCTCACGAGCATGATGTTCATCACGCCCACCCCACCGATCAACAATCCAATCGAGCTGATCACCACCGTGGCCAGCACCACCATGCCGATGATGGAGTTGAACTGTTCCACCTGCTCCTGCGACGTCGTCAGGGAAAACGTGTCCGGCTTATCGTAAGCAACATTGCGCCGGCGGCGCAGCACCTCGCGCGCTTCGTCCACGGCTTGATCGAGCATCCCTTCTTTAGCCTGAAAACGAATCGAATTCTCGTAGGCTGCTGGATAAAGCTTCAGAAAAGTCTCGTAAGGCACGACCACGCGCCGGTCTTCGTCATTCCCGCCGAAACCGCCCTTGGGCTTATCAAAAACACCGATCACCATAAAGGTCGAGCCATCGACGCGCACTTCGTGACCAACGGCAGGCAGCTCGTTGAAAAGGGCTTTCGCGGCATCCTCCCCGAGCACTACCACGTTCACACGATGCTCGGCTTCCGTTTGCGTAAAGAAGCGTCCTTCTTTCATGGTGGCATTGGCGTAGACGTAGGGATAGTTCGGCTGCGCGCCCCGAAAATCCACGCCGGTCACCGTATTGTCGTGGTAGCGCAATTCGTGCGCTTCTTCCCAGTGTTGAATCCATACCGTTATGTTTTTCACCGCGGGAGATTGCAGGCGGATGGCCTCGCCGTCGGCGAGCGTCAAAGGTTTGCGCAGGCGCTCGTCCTTGGGCCGCGGGCCGCCGGCGCCAGGTCCCTGATCGAAGCGGCTCACGAAACCTGTATCCGCGCCGAAAGAAGAGATGCTGTCAATCACACTCTGGCGAAAGCCTTGAATGAGGGCTCCCACCAGCATCAGCACGCCCACACCCATCACCACGCCAACCACAGCCAGGAAGCTGCGGAGCTTGTGACCTCGCAACGTATCCATCGCCAGCAGTAGATTTTCGCGGTAATCCTGAGCCATGGTTATCCTCGAACTAAAGCTCGTTGCGTAACGCTTCGATCGGGTCGAGCTTCGCGGCGCGCATCGCCGGATAAATTCCAAAAAACAGGCCGACAACCGTCGAAAGCAACAGCGAAATCACGATCGCAAAAATCGGAGTGGACATGGGCATCGAAGTAGTCGAGCGCACGAGCCAGGTGATGCTTTCCGCCAGCGTCACACCGATCAATCCGCCCGTGGCGGCAAGCACCGCCGATTCCACCAGGAATTGCGTGATGATGTGCGACCTTCTGGCGCCCAGTGCCTTACGAATACCGATTTCACGCGTGCGCTCCGTGACGGCGGCAAGCATGATGTTCATGATCACGATGCCACCCACTACCATGAAGACCGACGTGAGCCACACGGCCAACGCAAAAATATTTCCAGTGAGCTGCTTCCACAAACTGGTGATGGAATCGGAGCCG
>DATNLT010000031.1:0-23328 GCA_035602725.1 Candidatus Acidiferrales bacterium | reverse complement strand
AACGGCAAAGTCTGCCGGTCATTCTTCAGCAAGACGATGGATTCGCGCGCCGCCTGCAGCGCTACTTGCCGATTTTTCGCCGTGTCGTTATCCGCAAGCGTGAGCTTCGACCATGGCACCATCGCCGGCGGATCGAACATGCCGAGCCGAAATCGCGCCGTGAAGAGCCGCTCGACCGCGCGATCGATATCTTCCACGGAGATCAACCGGTCGCGTACCGCTTCCGGCAAAACTGTGTATTCCGACCCGCACGTAAGATCGGTCCCCGCCTTCACCGCCAGAGCCACGGCCTGCTCGAAGATCGCCACATACGCATGCCCAAACATGATGTCCTGTATCGCGCCGCAATCGGAAACGGCGTACCCGCCAAATCCCCAGTTATTTCGCAATGTCCCATAAAGCAACGGACTGGCGCAGGCCGGATCGCCGCGCACCGCGTTATACGCGCACATGATCGAATCCGCTTTCCCCTCCACCACCGCTGCGCGAAACGCCGGCGTATACGTGTCCTCATAATCGTGCTGCGTCACCTTCACATCGAATTGGTGCCGCAAAACCTCCGGACCGCTGTGCACCGCATAATGCTTCGCCGTGGCCACCACCTTCAAATAACGCGCGTTGTCGCCTTGCATTCCGGTGACGAACGCCACCGCCATACGCCCCGTCAAAAACGGATCCTCGCCGTACGTTTCCTGGCCGCGGCCCCACCGCGGATCACGAAAAATGTTGATGTTTGGCGACCAGAAGGTCAGCCCGAAATTCTGCCCGCGATTTCCATGCTGGACGGCATCGTTATACTTCGCTCGTGCCTCGGTGGAAATCACATCCGCCACGCCGTGCATCAGCTCCGCGTCCCACGTCGCCGCCAGCCCAATCGCCTGGGGAAACACGGTCGCGGTTCCCGCGCGCGCCACGCCGTGGAGCGCTTCGCTCCACCAGTTGTAAGCGGGCACACCCAGCCGCGGAATCGCCGGAGCGTCATATTGCATCTGCGAGACTTTTTCTTCGAGCGTCATGCGCGCCGTCAGGTCTCGCACGCGCTGTTCGAGCGCAAGATCGGTATTGAGGTACGCGGGCTTGCCCTCTTCGCCGTTGTTGGCGGCCGTCGTGCCTTTGCCGTTCGATTGCCCGAGCGCGGCTCCGCAAAAGCAAAGCAACACAGCCATTAGGATCGGGCTTCTGCGCATCGCTGGCCCACCTTAGTTCATAGAAGATTCATCGCAAATAAACTCCGCGCCAGCAGACTCTTATCCGGAGAGCCTGCCCAAGTCAAGGCAACGCGGTCGCCAGCCGCGATCCTTCATAGGGCACGCTCAAACGCGATCTTGCGTACCCGTGATGGCTGCGCCTCGCCGCCACGATCGATTTAATTGCGGGTGGGGCTCGTCTGTGCGACCGAGCACAGAGGCGAGCTGTGCGGATAGAGCGGCGTGTACGCCTCCGTCTCTCGGCCCTTTGCGTCCAGCAGCTCGATTTTCAGCCAACCGTGGTTTTGGCCGGATGCAAGCGCGCCCGCTAGCGGTCCAGTCCTGGGCGTATTCGGTGACGCAGGACAACACTCGCTCGGGCACCTGAACGTCGCGCTCGCGAGCCAAGTGCCCGAATAAGTTGCTTCGTTCCCTCCACAAATGGGCTACTTGCGAGTCCCGGCGGATGCGGCGGTCGCGGATACCGGCCGATATCCCGTCCCGGAAGCTTTCTTGATCGCTTCAAGCACCTCCTCAGACGTCAGCAGCGGCGTGGTTTTAATCGCTTTGCAGCTCCCGCCTGCCGCGGCGGCGATCGCAATCGCAGCAGCATCGACACTCGTGGGCAATTCGGCGATGAGAATGGTGTCGTACTCGCCAAACGCCCCCCAACCACCTATCAACTTTCCACCGAGTCGTTCCACCGCTGGCCGGATGGCATCCATGCGGCTGTGTGGATTTTGTACCAGAGCTTGCCATGCTTCCTGGGTATACGCGGCCTGAACTAGGTAATGGGGCATAGGCCCTCCTTTATATTTCTAGTGATGGAATTGAACTGGAATTTCGGTTTTCAACCCCACTTCTGCGCAGACGATATGCCCATCAATTTCTGGTGTCAAATACATCTGCAACCTGCCGTCGAGTTCCCCGGCGCATGTTCCGTTGCGCACGTGCCCGGCGGCCGGCAATCCTTCGCCACACCAAGCATTGCAACTTGGGTAGATTCGGTATAGGTTACGGCCAACCTATCGAGACATCATTCCGATTCATCATCAAGAAGAAGCGTTAGCCAAAATTCACAATAGGGAGTGCGCTCGTGCGAAAATTCTTGCCCCTGATTTGCATCCTGGGATTTCCTTCTGCTTCATGGGCGCAATCGAGCCAGGCATCCTGGCAGAACCTCAACACGTTGCAAGCGGGCCAGAAAATCCAAGTCGTAAAAGCGAACTCGAAGAAAGGTTCCGGCACGTTCCTGAATGTTTCCGATACCGCGATCTCGCTGCGAGAACCATCGGGCGAGCAAACCATCCCGAAGCAGGACGTTCGCATCGTTAGGCTCATGAATAACAAGCACCGTCTGCGCAACACCCTTATCGGCGCGGGAGTTGGTGCTGGAGCGGGAGCAGGTGCCGGCGCGGCAGCGTATGGCTCCTCGAAACCCTGCCCGTCGGGTAGCTTTGTCTGCGGTCCGCTCGGCCCCGGTAGGGGAGTTCTGGTCGCCGCCGGCGCTGTGGTCGGTTTACTGGGCGGGGCAATCATCGGTGCCCTGCTACCGAGCCACAAAACCATTTACCACGTATAAGTGGGTCGCGAACGTCCTGCGTGCGTGCCTTCCCTATCAACATCAACGCTCGATGTGCTCTCGTCAGCGCGCGGATTGCAGCTCGCGGCTCACGCGCTCGTTTTGCTCCATCACGCGCAGCAAATTACCGCCCAAGATTTTCCGGATGTCGTCATCGCTGTAGCCCTTGCGCATCAAAGCTTCGGTGATCTGCGGCAGATGCGTGCAATCCTCCATACCGTCCGGCATATCGGCGCCGTCAAAATCAGAGCCCAACCCCACGTGGTCGGCACCCACCAGCTTCACCGCGTGATCGATATGGTCGATGATCCGCTCCCAGCTCACATGTGGCAACTTGCCTTCTGCCGTGGCTTGCTTGCCCATCTCCACCATCTTGCGATTCACGCATTCCTCATTATCGCCGCAGGTTTTCTTGTACGCGTCAAGCTGGGCCACCACTCCACCGGAAAACTTGTCTGAAGCATCCTTGAACGCCTGATCGATGAAACTCTTCTCGTAATTGATCTGAATCACGCCACCCTTTGCGGCCAGCGCCTTGATCATATCGTCGGACATATCGCGCACGTGATCGCAGAGCGCGCGGCATGACGAATGTGAAGCGATCAGCGGCGCCTTGCTGATGGCCAGCGCGTCGTAAAACGTTTTGTCCGACACGTGCGAAATATCCACCATGATTCCCTGCCGGTTCATCTCCAGCACTACTTGCTTGCCAAAATCCGTGAGCCCATTGTGCTCGGGCTTCGCCGTCGAGGAATCGGCCCACTCATCGTTGTAGAAATGCGTTAGCGTCATGTAGCGCACGCCCAGATCGCCGAACATCCGCAGCACGCGAATGTCGTTGCCGATCATGTGGCCGCCTTCCACTCCCATCAACACCGCGATCTTGCCTTGCGCGTGTGCGCGCCGCACTTCTTCCGCAGTCCGGCAAAAAACCAGGTCGTTCGAATACTTGATCACGTTTTCGTGAACGGCATCGATCTGATCGAGCGCCTTTTGCACCGCCGGCGGACCCATGATCCTGCCGTCGATCCAGATCGAAAAGAAAATCGCGTTCATGCCGCCTTCGCGCATGCGCGGAATATCGATATTTCCGTCGGGATTGCGTTTGCCGAGGTCGAAATCCTTCGAGAAGAAGCGCTGTGTTGTATCGTCGTGCGTATCCAGCACAATGGAAGAAAAATGCAGCTTCCGCGCACGCTCGGCAATGTCATCGGCCCGCGTGCTTCGCCCCGCCATCGCCGCAATACACGCCAAAGCCACAACACACCCCGACGCCAGAAAATGCCTCATTTGTCCTCCTGAGCACCTTGTGGCGGAGAGATTGCCCGCAACCGCGCCTTTAGTCAACTGCTCGCGCCGCAGCATTGTTTGCCTGGACACATTAGCGGAACTTTATACGGATTGGCCTCCACTTGTGGCGAAATAAACGAAGCGGCAGCCCTCGTCCAAAACCAAGCGTGCGTCAGCCGGGCGCGATCGGCGGTGCTATGAAAACCACTACAAGCGGGAACACATTGGGCGTCAAGCTCTTCCCATTTTTCTTCTGTGGAGCCTGCGCTCTACTCCTCGTTGTGCTGGCGCTGAATGGGACAGTCCAGAAATCGCAGATGTTTGTCATCGCGCCCTGCGTAATGGCCGCCGTCGGCCTCTACCTGTGGAAAGCAAACCGTGGCCAGTTGGCGCCAACCGGCGAGGCGATGAAAAGGATTTCGAACCCATACACCTTCGCCAACAAACTCTTCCCGTTTCTCTTTTGTGGATTCTGCGCACTCCTCTTCGTGATGCTGGCGATGAATGGCGCGCTCCAGAAGGCTCCGCTGTTTCTTGCCGCGCCATGCCTGATGGCCGTCGCCGGCTATTTCATCTGGAAAAGGACCGTGCAGGATCTGATGGATCAGGTTTACGATTGCGGCAATTATCTCCTGCTAAGAAAAGGCGGCGAAGAGGACACGCTGCTGCTCTCCAACATCACCGGCGTGAACTTCACCACGCTTCGACGTGGCGAGCAGCCGCGCATCCATTTAACCCTCGACTCGCCGGGGAAGTTTGGCTCGGAAATCTCCTTCGCACCGCCCCCAAACGTAGCGTTTCCCCATAAGAACGAAATCGCAGAAGGTCTGCGCGTCCGCGCCGCACAAGCGCGAGCAGCACACAGCGTCGGCTAGGCGACGCTTCACCCTCGCCCGCTGGCCAGCCGCGCCGCTTCCGGCGAACGCATCAGCCGCAGCATCGCCAGGATGCCCAGAGCCGGACCCGGCGCCAGCGCGGCAAACGCCACACCCCAGCCGTGCGACTCCCGCAGCACGGGCACCAGCCAGATCGTCGCCACCGTGAGCGTAAACCCGATCGCAAGCTGCAGCGTCAGCACCGTGCCCACGTAGCTTTGATCGGCCAGCTCCGTCACCATCGTCGAAAATTGCGCCGAATCCGCCACCGCGGCGAATCCCCAGACGACGCCGATCGCCAGCGTCAGCACCATCGAGCGCGCCGCTAAGAACCCGATCGTCAGCGCGCACATTCCGCTCACGGCCATCGCCGCCGCAGCCGTGCGCGCGCGTCCCCAGCGATCGGCCATCACTCCCGCAACCCAGCATCCCAGTGAGCCCGCGCCAATCGCTGCAAACGCGCTGAACGCCGCGCGCCGGAGCGGGTCTGCCGCGCCGTGCCTCGCAAACGCGTCCGCGAAAAATGCCGCGCACCACGCCCACATCGCGTATAGCTCCCACATGTGCCCGAAATAGCCAGCCACGGCGAGCCGCACGCCCGGCCGGAAAAACACGCGAAAGCCGTGCCGCGGATCGAACACCGCCCGCGGAAAAGAAAACGGTCCATCGTGGGCCGCAAATTCCGCCAACAGTCCGCCCGCCAGTGTGATCGCAGACGTGGCCACGATCACATTTTCCCAGCGCACCCCTCCCAACCCGTTGAGCAAATTCGGCAGCGCCGAACCCAGCGTCAGACCTCCCACCATCACGCCCAGCGCTGTCCCGCGTTCGCTGCGGAACCACGTCGCCATCACCTTCAGGCTCGATGGATACACCAGCGCGATTGCCGCGCCGGTGGCAAATCGCAAGGGTAGCGCGCTCGTCAAGCCATGGCTGCTCAGTAAGCAGAGATTAAACGCTGACGCTAGCGCCCCTCCTGCCAGCAGCAGCCGCCGAGGACGAAAAATGTCCGCCAAATTTAGCGCCGCCGAAAGCAGCGCACCCACCACGAATCCAAGCTGTACGGAAATCGTAAGCCAAGCGCCGGCCGCCGAGGAAACGCCCCACGCCGCGCGCAATTGCGGCAGCACCGCTGACGCCGAAAACCACGTGCTCATCTCCAGAAACGCCACGGTCGCCAGCAACCCAAGGGCACGCCACCGCCCCGCGGGACGCTGCGCGGAGAGCGCGGCCATTCTCTCGACCGCAGTTGCGTCGCTCTTCAAGTACGCCATCTCGCGAAGAGCCTACACTGTGTGGCCTTTCAGCGCGAGCGACGGACGCAAACGCCTCTCCCAACGTTTCCCTTTGTACTCGACACCCTTCGATATCTCACCATTAGGTGCGCCGGGCATCCTCCACGCAAAGAGCACCTCTTCATTTTGGGCCCTTCTCGATGTTGTAGACGATCATGTAACGGACGGATAATTGTTCGGATGCGTCGTAGCTTGTACAAGTACTTCACCGACCGTAAATGGGCCGATGCCTTTCTGGATGGAGAAGTATTTTTTCATTCGTTGGCATACTTCCGCGACTACGAGGACGAATGTGTCAGGAAAGATAGCCACGAAGGAACTTCGGTATTCCGTCCCACAGATGGACTCGTGATCAACAATCATACTCGCCGAAGAGCATTCACCTTGACCGGCTATGCCTTCGAGTCAACGGCGAACCAAGAGGAAATCTTTGTATTCTGTGCTAGTAGGTCATTCACTGATGAGCTTCGCTCGAAGTTTCAGGCGGTGGCGTGCGTGGAAATTCGGAGGCCGGCGACATTCTGCGAGAGGTTAACGAAAGCATTGCCAGCAAGCGCAACAATTCGTGCAGGACGGGTAGAGTATTACGACCCAAGTGAAGGTCCGGGTACACGATGGGCATTACCCGATCAAACTGCGATGTCAAAATTCAACAACTACAAGTGGCAGGATGAGTTCCGAATCGTTTTTTGTCTCACCGACGCCTTGAAGTTCGAACACGCTGCCTTACGCTTGGTTAAAGACAATCCCGAGCAAAACCCAGAAAGATCTGAACATCGTGAGTATTCAGCCAAGCTCCGCAACCTTCGTGACATCTGTCGCCTTCACGAGTTTTGATCAGCTGCCTAAGAGATGGGGGATCTAAATCCCTCGTTTACCCAGCGAGCGCAGATAATGTAACTCCAAAGCCGTTCCGTCTGCCCACCCGCGCTACGCTCTTCAGATACGCCACGCCTCGAAAAGCCTACGCCGTGCCGATTCCGGCCTTCGCCGGTCGCCGCTTGCTGCGCGCATTCTCGAATGCAAATTCGCGAATCAGCGGTGGCCTCTGATCGAAATCGCTATACCGAATCCACGTTGGCCGGACCACGAAATGAACCAACCCGGGCCAATTCAATCGCGCCGGACCATCAGGCCAAGCTTTGAAATAGACTTGCAGGTATCGCTCCCGGTTCGGCGGCTTCAGCTCTTCCGCCACGCCTTCATATTGCACGGTCTGCTCGCCCACGGCCCAACCGCCAATCACAAATGAGCACGCCGGGCGCGCGATCAGATTCGGATATTTGCGGGAACTCTTCACTGTATCGAATACGATCTCCAGTTTCGGCGTGACCGCGATCCCCACCAGCGCTGCTTGCGGCGTGTGCGCACGGCTGGCGGTCCCCAGCACGCCCAGCTTCCATTTCGTCAGAAAATCATACAGTTCCGCTTTCGTCATAGGCACGTCCGCGACGCAGTATACGCTTCCGCCGTCCGCTTCTGATCGCCGGCTTCGCCCGAAGCGACTCGGTATTGTGGTCGCGCAGTTTTCGACGCCCTAGCGAGCGCCGCTGAAGGGATTTTCTATGACCACGCCGGCGATTCGTTGGCCAGGGTTGAAGTCTTCCGAAAGGATCCGCCCTGCTCCGCTCTTCACGGCAACCGCTACAATCATTGCATCCCAAAAACTAATTTCCGACTCGTCCTCGATGCGAAACGCGGTGGATATATCGGCTGGAGTCGGCTCCTCGCACCAGACGATATAATTATTCACGATCCGTCTCGCGTGTGCTCTGGGAAGCGGCGAGCGAATCTTTCGCGTAACATTCACATAGAATTCCTGGAGCACTTGCATGCTGAGAACGCCCGTTCGCTCACTCCACAGCGCGTCCAGGATCTCCGTGGCGACCAGCCGTTTGACGCCAGCATCAATGTCGTGTGCATAGATCAAGACGTTTGTATCGACAAACGTCTTACCGCTCATGCAGTTCCTCCCGGCTGACACGATTGTCCCCGCCTAGGTGAAACCCGTCGCGCAACAGTGCTCGCGCGTCACGCTCCGAACGTTCGTAAGCCTCTTCTTCACCCACGAGGATCTCAATTTGGCGCGCGACTAAGGCGCTGATCGAGGTGGCCCTCTTCGCCGCCACAACCTTTGCCTTTTGAATGATTTGGCGATCCATGGTGACGGTCAGATTCTGCTTACCATTATGGCTAGGGTTGGCCATTGGATTCCTCCACGCGCGGCACGTGTGACACGCATTATACGTGCTGGGAGCAAAGAGAGCAACGGGGTAATGAAACAACGACCACTGAGGTTGACCCGGGCAAAGGAATGTCGGCAACGAAACTTCCGCATTCGATAGCGCGCTATTGCGGGCGGTGCGCGCCGTCCGCGCCTAGCAGGCGCTTTACGAGGAGCGGCAATTCGTCGGCGAGCGCGGACTTGGAAAGAAAGGCGTCAGCGCCGGCTTCGCGGGCTTCGCGAGTGATTTGCGGCGATTCGTGCATGCTGAAGATCAGAATTTTCGTGGCGGGAGCGATCTGGCGGATTCCGCGTGCGGCTTCGAGGCCGTTCATCACCGGCATGGTCAAATCGAGAACCACTAAATCAGGATGCAGCTTTTCTACCTGGGCGATCGCTTCCTTCCCATTTTCCGCTTCGCCCGCGATCTCCCAGTGCGTATCGCCGCTCAGCAAGGCACGAATCCCTCGCCTCATTACCTCATGATCGTCCACCAGCAAGATCCGAAATTGCGACGGCAAACGTGCACCACCCAACGATAGCTACAAAAGTTTGGATATCATACGCAGGAGAGCGGTAGGCGGCAACCAGTGTTTCGCTGTATATGCGGGTCTGTAGGTTTCGGGCCGCTTTTACGACAACATCTCGCCGCGTGGTTACCGGCTTTCTTCCTCGGACCTGCTCCAAGGCTCAACCCAATGCCGGCGCGCCCGAAGCCCCACCACTTCGCCGGACCAGCCACAATTGCACTCGAGTGGGAAGGCCGAGCCATCGGCTTCTTCGAGACTTCGATGCGGAGCGAGTTTGTGAGCCGGTACCGGATTGCAGCACGGCGGACACTCGAAGAGTAGAACGTGAACGAACGACGGAGCAAAGTCAGCCATTGGCGCCTCCTGAAAACCTTGGGCCCAGTGCCAGCGTTTCCATCAATCAATGCCGAACTCTATTTTCTGTTTCTAATGGATTGGATGACGCAGCTAGGAGCCTTCACGTACAGGCTCACCCGGATAATCGGTCGGAAATTTTCCTAAGTAGAAAGAACACGAAAGCGGAAATTTTTATGCTGGAGGTGTTCGTGGGAACTGAATCAATCGATTTCGAGCGGGATGGACTGGAAATCGCGGCCATGACGTTCGGTGCCCAGCATCAACAGAATGCCGATCGTGAGGATCACACAGATTTCGAAGCCACCGAGCGCCCACTGGTAACCCACGCGATCGCGCAGCGCATATTCGATCGAGTTTGTGGGCGCGGCGAAAAGAATTCCGAGCTGGTACGCGAGACCCGGCACAAGGCCGCGGGCGGCATCCGGAGCGAGCTCGTTCAAATGTGCCGGGATCACACCCCATGCGCCCTGCACACCCATCTGCATCAGAAACGCGCCAATCGCCAGAACGAGCGGGGTGGCGCCAAAAGCCCACAGCGGAATCACCAGCAGCGCGAGCAATAAAGCGCCGCCGATGGTGATGCGCCGGCCAAAGCGTTGCGAAAGATGGCCGAAGAGGATGCCTCCCACCACCGCGCCGACGTTGAAAAAGATGGCTATGTTTGCGGCAGCGGAGCCGGAAAGATGGTGTACCACGCCAAGGAAATCCGGATAAAGATCCTGAGTGCCATGGGAAAGAAACATCATAAAGATCATGAGCACCACGAGATAGACGAACAGTTTCCACTGGGCCGCAACACTGCGCAAGATCGCACCCAGATTGGGCGCGCGGTGCTGCTTCCAGGCTTCCGATTCCGGCACGCTAGTACGAATGTAAAGCGCCAACAGCGCCGGTAAGCCCCCGAGCCAAAACATCGGCCGCCAGCCCCACGCCGGCAACACAAAACGCGCCGCGGTGGCAGCCAGCAGGAATCCCACCGGATAGCCGCTCTGCACCAATCCACTTAGCATCCCACGCCATTTCTGCGGAGCACTTTCCATCGCGAGCGACGCACCCACGCCCCACTCGCCGCCCATGCCGATCCCGAAGAGCGTGCGCATCACCAGGAAGAACGTGAAATTCGGCGAGAAGCCGCAGGCCACCTCGACGATGCTGAAGTAAATCACGTTGAGCATCAGCGGAATCCGGCGGCCGTAGCGGTCGGCCAGAAGGCCGAAGATCAGCGCCCCGAGAGGTCGCGTTGCCAGCGTCAACGTGGTGGAGAAAACTAGTGCGGCTTTGCTGACGTGGAATTGCTGGGAAAGCGTGCCAAACAGGAAGACCACCACGAAGAAATCGAAGGCGTCGAGCATCCAGCCGAGAAAGCTCGCCGCCACCGCGTGCGATTTTTGTTGCGTGGAGAGCAGCACGCTAGTGGGACGCCCCTTCGGCGAGCGGGGTATCGGCAGAGCCGGAAATATCCGGATCGGGCGCCATCTTCGCGATTCTGCCGTAGAGGAGCGCCGCGGAGATGATCGCAATGGCACACAAAATCACGCCAGACAGATAGCGTCCAAAGCAAAGCTCTCCGATGCCGAAAAGCGCGGCGTATACCATGACGCAGCCGAGCAGCCATGAAACGAGATTCGCGCCGAGGTCCCGCGTTTCCGGCACATCAGCGGCGAGCCTCGCGACCGGGCGCCAGCCCGCGGTGTGCGGGCGCACACGGCGGTAAAACTTCACCAGCACCGCTTCCGATTCAGGCGAAGTGGCGTAAGTGACGGCGATCCAGACGATCGTGGTGACCGCCGTGGTAAAAAGCGTCGTCTTCGCAAAGACGATAAATTCCGGGCCCTGGAATGGGTTCATCAAATGAACGTAAAGGGTGCACAACATTGCCACCGTCATTGCTGAGATTTCGCTCCACGCATTGATGCGCCACCAATACCAGCGCAGCAAATAAACGCCGCCGGTGCCGGCACCGACCTCGAGCACGTATTGCCAGCCGGCGCGGATGGTCACAAGCTGGGCGGAAACGTAGGCGGCTGCGAGCACCAAAATCACGGTGGCAATGCGCGAAGCAATCACGTAGTGCCCTTCCGAGCCATCGCGCTTGATGAACCTCCGGTAGAAGTCCTCGACCAGATAGGAACTGCCCCAGTTCAATTGCGTCGCGAGCGTGGACATGAACGCGGCCATGAACCCGGCGATCAAAATTCCGCGCAGCGCGGGCGGCATGAAGTTTGTAGCCACGAGCATGTAGCCCGATTCCGGATGCTGCAAATTCGGGTAGAGCGCGACGGCGACGAGCGCCGCAATCACCCAAGGCCAGGGACGGATCGCGTAGTGCGCTACGTTGAACCACAGCACGCTCAGCAAACCGTGGCGTTCGTTGCGCGCGCTAAAAATTCGCTGCGCCACGTAGCCTCCGCCGCCCGGCTCCGCGCCCGGATACCAGAACGCCCACCATTGCACGCACAGAAGCACAAGAAATGTGAGTACCGGCAACGTCCATAAGCCGGTGCTGCGCAAACCGCGCGAGAAATCCGGCAGTACCGAGGTGATATCGGAGGCGCCCGGCCCCACCGCCACCCGCATGGCCGCAAGCCTCGCCAGCAAGACGTGCATGCCTCCCACGGCGCGCACGCCGTAATAGGCAACCGCAATCACAATCGCCATCTTCAAGACGAACTGAAACAGGTCCGTCCACAGCACGCCCCACAAACCGCCGAGCGCAACGTAAAGTCCCGTGAATGGCATCAGGAAAAAGATGCAGATGGCTAGCGCGCGGCCGGTGCTCACGCCCAGAGTGACGGCGACGATGCTCGTCATAGCCTTCGTGACCCAGCCGAGAATCAGGCAATTCATCAGCAGGCCGAGGTAAACGGCGCGAAACCCGCGCAGAAACGCGGCAGGCTTGCCGCCATAGCGCATTTCCGCGAACTCGACGTCCGTGATTAAGCCCGAACGCCGCCAGAGCCGCGCAAATAGAAAAACCGTCATCATGCCGGAAGGCAGAAAACTCCACCAAAGCCAGTTGCCGGAAACTCCCTGCGCGAAGACGAGTCCGGTCACTACCAGCGGCGTGTCCGCCGCGAAGGTCGTCGCCACCATGGACGTGCCGGCCAGCCACCAGGAAACCTGCCGCCCGGAAACGAAATAGTCGGTGGTGCTGCGCCCGGAGCGGCGCCGAAAATACAAGCCAAGCAGAAGCGTCGCCAGCAGGTAGCCGAAGATGGCGACTCCGTCGAGGGGCGTCAGTTTCATCGGTGGACGCCAGAGATTGAAGGCTCAAGCGTAGATAGTCAAGCCCGTGTTGAGACGCGAGATGCGTGCTTGTATGCGGACGCTTGTCTGGGCCCCGGTCGCCTGCAACTTCTCAACGATCCTGATCCTTGTATAGGCTTGGCGAAGTAACTATGATCCGCCGCTGAGCATGGCAGCGCACGATTCTCATTTCGGTGATTCTTTTGCCGATCGCTCTGCGAGATCCGGTGATCTGGCGATACTGCTTGCCATTGCATTGGCTACAGTCATCGCACATGTACTGACCGCTGGACGCTACGGCTTTCATCGCGACGAATTGGCCACACTGGATGACGCGCGCCATCTGGCCTGGGGTTACGTCGCATATCCGCCGGTCACGCCTTTCTTTGGAAGGCTCTCGCTCACACTGTTTGGCACTTCGTTGCGCGGTTTTCGCTTCTTTGCGGCGCTGGCGGAGGCAGTGGCCGTGGTTCTCACAGGCTTGATGGCGCGCGAACTAGGCGGCCGGCGGGGAGCGCAACTGGTAGCAGCCGTCGCGGCGGTTCCCTTTTGCCTGGCGGGCGGCGCGCTGATGCAGTACGTCTCGTTCGACTACCTATGCTGGGTACTCGCCGCTTATTTGATGCTTCGCATCCTGACGAGCGGCGATCCGCGCTGGTGGCTCGCTGTCGGCGCAGCGATCGGGTTGGGCATGATGGCCAAGTACACGATGGGCTTTTTCGTGATCGGCATCGTCGCCGGAGTATTGCTGACCGGCGCGCGCCAGCACCTCAAAAGCAAGTGGCTGTGGTACGGCGTGGCCGTATCCATTCTAATTTTCCTGCCGAACCTGATCTGGCAAATCCAGCATCATTTTATCTCGCTCGATTTCCTGCAGCACATCCACTCGCGCGACGTTCGCATCGGCCGCACCAAGAATTTTCTGCCCGACCAAATCAAGCTAACGCTGTGCGGCCTGCCGATCGCGCTGGCGGGACTCTATTTTTATTTACTTTCGCAGCAAGGCAAACGCTATCGCGCCATCGGCTGGATGTACCTCGTGCCACTGGCCCTCTTCGTGATCGCCAAGGGGCGTGGGTATTACCTAGGCGCCGCGTATCCGATGCTCTACGCCGCGGGCAGCGTGTGGGGCGAGCAATGGCTGGCATCCTTGCACCGGTCGTGGAGATTCGCGGCACGCGCGCTGGTTTGGGTGGCGCTCGTCGCGGACATCGGTCTTGCTGCGGTGATTACGTTGCCGATGGCTCCGGTGAACTCCCCAACTTGGAAATTCGCCAGCAAAATCAACGGCGATCTGCGCGAGGAAATCGGCTGGCCGGAACTCGTCGAGACCGTCGCCCAGATTCGCAATTCCCTTTCGCCGGAAGATCGCGCGCACCTGGGCATCATCGGCACAAATTACGGAGAAGCCGGAGCCATCAATCTCTACGGCCCGACCTACAGCCTCCCGACGGCGATCAGCGGCGTCAATTCCTTCTGGCAGCGAGGCTACGGCGATCCGCCGCCGGAAACAGTCATCTTCCTGGGAGAATCGCGGGGCTTCGTGGAGCGCCACTTCACCGGCTGCTATCTGGCCGCGCACACCTGGAATCGCTACGGCGTGCTGAATGAAGAAACCGAGGAGCATCCCGACATCTTCGTTTGCCACGCACCGCGCACCGGTTGGCCCGACTTTTGGAAGGATTTCCGCTACTACGGTTCCGTTCGTCCGCAAATCGAGCCTCATCAGCGCGAGTTGCCCGCTTTCTTGACACCTCTGTATGCGGATGCTAGTTTCAATTCGTCCGTTTCAGCCTTCGGGAATCTCGAGTGACGCTTCCAGCGACTGAACTCCGCAAAACAGCTCTCAATTCGGTGCACCGCCGCATGGGGGCCAAAATGGTCAACTTCGGCGGGTGGGCTATGCCCGTCGAATACACCGGAATTATTTCCGAGCACCTGGCCACGCGCACCGCTGCAGGTCTTTTTGACGTGAGCCACATGGGCGAAATCGAGGTGCGCGGCGGCACGGCGCTCGACCTGGTGCAGCACGTTACTTGCAATGATGCTTCAAAGCTCGCCGTCGGCCAGGCCCACTATTCCGGATTGATGACGGACCGCGGCACTTTTGTGGACGACTTGCTCGTGCACAAAATCTCCGACCGTCATTATTTCCTCTGCGTCAACGCGGGCAATCAGGAAGGCGACTTCGCCCATATTCGCAACAATAATGTCGTTGGCGCGGAGCTCGAAAATTCCGGTGAACGCTATTCGCAGCTTGCGATCCAGGGACCGAAGGCGCTCGGCATTTTGCAGCGCCTGACGAAGGTGCCGCTGCAGGAGATGAAGTATTACTGGTTCACTTTCGGCGAAGTGAATGGCGTGCATTGCCTGATCGCGCGCACCGGATACACCGGCGAGGACGGCTTCGAGATTTATTTCGAGCCGACGCAAAGTGAAAAGCTCTGGAATGACCTGCTCGAAGCAGGCAAAGCCGATGGCCTGATTCCTTGCGGCCTTGGCGCGCGCAATACGCTGCGCCTGGAAGCGGGCATGTGCCTCTACGGCCACGAGATTGACGAGACCACGACTCCTTGGGAAGCCGGTCTCGGCTGGATCTGCAAGCCCGCCAAAGGCAATTTTATGGGACGCGACGTTATCGTCCGTCAGAAGGAACAAGGGCTCAAGCGCGCGCTCATCGGGTTTGAAATGACGGCTCCGCGCATCGCGCGCGATGGCTGCGACGTGGTGAAAGATGGCGCCAATATCGGCCGCGTGACCAGCGGTTCGCCCGCACCCTTTCTGAAGAAAAATATCGGCATGGCTTATGTGCCCACAGGAATGGAAAAGCCAGGCAACGAAATCCAGATCGGCATTCGCGGAAGCGAGGCAGCCGCGCGGATCGTTCCGCTGCCTTTTTACAAGAGGCCTAAATAGCCGGCGGCACAGCACTTCGAGGAGAGCGCATGTACCCGAGCAATTTTCGCTACACCAAGGAGCACGAGTGGGTGGACGTGAAGGGTGACACCGGCACCATCGGCATCACCGACTACGCGCAGCACGAATTGGGTGACGTCGTCTTCGTGGAACTTCCGAAGGTCGGCGCTAACCTCAAAGCGGGGCAATCGCTCGGCACCGTGGAATCGGTGAAAGCCGTTAGCGAAATTTATTCGCCCGTCTCCGGCGAGGTGATCGAAGCGAACGCCAAGCTTGCGGACTCTCCGGAGACCATCAACACCGATCCGCACAATGCGGCGTGGCTGATCAAAGTAAAGCTCTCAAATCCTAGCGAAGCCAAGTCTTTGATGGACGCGCCCTCCTACCAAGCCTACGTCGACGAAAAAGAAAAGGGACACTCGGCCTGATGCGTTATCTCCCCAAGAGCCCTTCCGAGCGCAAGCAGATGCTGGAGGTGATCGGCGCGCGGTCGGTCGAGGAGCTTTTTGCCTCGATTCCCGAGCAATTTCGGCTGAAAAAACCGCTGAATCTGCCGGGGCCGCTGTCCGAAGCCGAAATTATCGATTTCTTTCGCGCTCGAGCCTCCGAGAATTCACGCGGCTACACCAGCTTTCTGGGCGCTGGCGTTTATAACCACCTGAGGTCCGTCGTCACCGATACGATCCTGCTGCGCGGCGAATTCCTCACCTCCTACACGCCGTATCAGGCGGAGATTAGCCAAGGTACGCTCCAGGCAATTTTTGAATTTCAAACGCTGATGTGCCAGCTCACCGGCCAGGAAGTAGCCAACGCCTCGATGTGGGATGGCTCAACCGCTCTCGCCGAGGCCGCGTTGATGGCAGACCGGCTCACCAATCGCAGCCGCGTGATCGTCGCCGAGTCCGTGCATCCCGAATATCGCCAGGTGCTAGCAACCTACGCGCGCAATCTGGGGATGGAAGTAATCGAAGTGGGCTACACGGCGTCAGGCCAGATGAATCTCGACGAGGTGCGCAGCCTCGTTCATGAGGATACTTCTTGCGTGATCGCGCAATCGCCGAACTTTTTTGGTGTGATTGAGCCCGTCGCCGAACTTGCTGAAATCGCGCACGCTAAAGAGGCTCTGCTAGTCGTGGCGATCACCGAAGGCGTTTCGCTTGGCGCGGTCGCGCCGCCCGCCGAAGCCGATATCGTCGCGATGGAAGCGCAAAGCTTTGGCCTGCCGCCGAGCTACGGCGGACCTTTCGCCGGCGTGATTGCGACGCGTGACAAATTCGTGCGGCAGATGCCCGGCCGTCTCGCCGGACAAACCACCGACAATGCCGGCCGCCGCGGATTTGTGCTTACGCTCGCAACGCGCGAGCAGCACATCCGCCGCGAACGTGCCACCTCCAATATTTGCACGAACCAGGCGCTTTGCGCGCTGGCCGTCACCGTGCACCTTTGCCTGCTCGGCAAGGAAGGTTTGAAAGAAATGGCCGCACAGAACCTGGCGAAAGCGCGTTTTGCCGCCTCGGAATTGACGAAAATCGCAGGCGTGAAACTCGCCTTCAGCGGACCCACGTTTAACGAATTCGTGATCGAGCTGCCGCGTTCCGTGAAAATTGTGAACGCTTCGCTGTTGCGTGAGAAAATCATCGGCCCGTTGCCGCTGGGCTCGTTTTATCCGGAGTTGTCGAAGCGCGGCCTCGTTTGCGTGACGGAGACCACTACGCGCGCGGAAATCGAGCATTTGGCGGCCGCGTTACGCAAGGCCTTAGCCGAGCCGTTGTAATGCCGGACGCTGATCCGCCGGCTTCACTCCGGCAGATTTTTGCTCTGTTGCAGCAACGTCAACCAAAGGATTCGTAGTGACCGATCGCATCAAAAAAGCGAGCCGCCACGTCAGCCAAAATGAAGGGCTGATTTTTGAGAAATCCGCGCCCGGCAAGCGCGGATTTGAATTGCCTCCGCTCGATGTGCCGGCAGTGAGTGCGAAGGAAGCGCTCGGCCCGCAGGCTCGCGAGGAAGTAGCCGGTTTTCCCGAAGTCAGTGAAATCGAGGTCATCCGGCACTTTACGCGCCTATCCACCTGGAATTTCGCCATTGACCTAGGCATGTATCCTCTCGGCTCCTGCACGATGAAATACAATCCGCGTGTAAACGAACACGTCGCGCGGCTGGACGGCATCGCCACCGAGCATCCCTATCAGCCGATCGAACTTTCACAAGGTTGCCTCAAAATTCTCGAGGTTCTGCAAACTTGCCTGCTCGAAATCACCGGCATGGACGCCGTCACTCTCGAGCCCTGCGCCGGAGCGCAAGGGGAATTGACCGGGCTTCTCCTGATTCGCGCCTATTTGCAGAGCCAGGGCAATCCGCGCAAAAAAGTCCTGATCCCGGATTCGGCGCACGGCACCAATCCGGCCACCGCGGTGATCGCCGGCTACGAAGTGGAAAATATTCGCTCGGATGCGCGCGGACAAATTGATATCGAGCAGTTGCGGCAAATCGTCAATGGCGATGTCGCGGCGCTGATGGTCACCAATCCTTCAACGCTCGGCGTTTTCGAGCAGCGCATTGCGGAAGCCGCGGAGATTCTGCATCGCGCCGGCGCGCTGCTGTATATGGATGGCGCCAATATGAATGCGCTCGCGGGCGTCGCGCGACCCGGCGATTTCGGCGTGGACGTGATGCATCTGAACCTGCACAAAACATTTTCCACGCCGCACGGTGGCGGCGGACCGGGCGCAGGGCCTGTGATGGTGAAGAAAATTCTCGAACCGTTTCTCCCCATTCCGGTCCTTGTGAAAAGGCCGAATGGCTCTCTCGCGCTGGATACGAATCGTCCGCAAACCATTGGCCGCGTCCGCGCCTTTGCAGGCAATTTCGGGGTGCTCGTACGCGCGCTCGCCTACACGCTGGCCTACGGCCCGGGCATCCGCCAGGCCACCGAAGACGCCGTCACCAATGCGAATTACATCCGTAAGGGCCTCGAAGGCGTCTTCGACCTTCCCTATTCTTCGCCGTCCATGCATGAAGTGGTCTTCAGCGATTCGCGGCAGAAAAAGCGCGGCGTGAGCACCATGGATATCGCCAAGCGTCTGATCGACTATGGCTTCCACCCCTACACCACGGCGTTTCCGCTGATCGTTCCCGGCGCGATGATGATCGAGCCCACCGAATCGGAATCAAAGGAAGAGTGCGATCTTTTTATTGACGCGATGCGCTCGATCGCCGCCGAAGCCGACGAAACTCCCGAACTGGTCAAGACCGCGCCGCATTCCACGCGCGTCGGCCGGCTCGACGAAGTCGGCGCCGCCAGAAAACCAATCCTCCGCTGGAAGCTCGGAAAATCAGAATAACCCGTGGAAATGTCCTAGGAGAACTTTCAAGCCGCGCAGCGTGCCACACTAGCGGCTCAGCCGCACCGAGGCCATCAATTCCTGAAACGTGGGATTGTAATCGTCGAAGTCGCTCGACGGGGCAATACAGAGGAAGTACAGCAATCCTTGCGGACGCGTGACGGTTACCAGCCAATCCGTCTCCGTCCCGCCACGTGGCGATTCGCCGGTTAAGCGCATGCTCAAGGCGCTCTCACCATCCACATGCATCGGCTGCGACGATCCTGCCGGCTGCAACTTCGCGTTGGAGGCTTGTAAACTGGCCACCAAGCGGTTCGTAGCGTCTGCGAGCGATTCGCCATCCTGCACGGGAAACACATTCACCGTCACTCCGTAAGCCGCATTCCCATTGCTTCCGTTATCCGGCACAACCGCGCCCGGGGGCGTAAAACTTGCCGAATTTCCCGTCCCGCTCTGCTGCCAATTGTCCGGGTACTTCAATCGGAAGAGATCTCCGGCATATTCGCGCACCTCGACCGACGGCGCGGGCGGCTTCGAGGCAACCGCCGCAGGTGCGGCCGGCGCGACGGGCGCAGGCGTCGAAGACGCAGCGCCATGGGAACCTGAAGAGAGCGTCGGCGCCGCCGGATCGCGCGATTCGCTCATCGCCGCCTTCTCGCTAGCCTTCCGCTCCAGAGGCGGCGGCAACGAGAGCACGTAGCGCCGGATATCGCGAAACCCCTGCGAATTCGCCACGAAGTTTGCGGGCGGCCCGCCGAGTTTATCCACTTCCTCATCCACGCGGTCCAACCGGTGCTCCGGGATCGGATGGTCCGCGAAAAATTGCACCGAGTGCTTGCCCTCGTTTTCCGTCTCGAGCTGCTCGAAGAATTGCGCCATCGCGCGGGGATCGTAACCCGAATCGTAAAGAATCTGCGTGCCCAGTATGTCCGCCTGCGTTTCCGCCGCGCGCGAATACTTCAGCAGCACGGAATCCACCGCGAGGCCGCCGCCGATCTGCGTGGCGATTCCCGCGAGCGACCCGCCCGCCACGGCGCCGCCGACGCCGCCCAGTGCCGTCCAGATTTGCCGCTTGGTGGCCTGGTTCGTGCCATGCCGCAGTGCGGCGTGCGAAATTTCGTGAGCCAGAACGCCGGCGAGTTGCGCTTCATCGTCCACGGCTTCGATCGTGCCGCGATAGACGTACACAATCCCGCCAGGCAGCGCAAAGGCATTAATCTCGCGCAAATTGATGCAATGAAATTCGTATTTGAATTTCGGTCCCGGCGCGTGCGCCGCCAATCGCCCACCGAGGCCGTTTAAATAGGCCTCGAGACGTTTATCGTGCAGCACCGGCAATTGCCGCTCGACCTCGGCCTGCACTTGCTTGCCAATCAGCACATCCTGATCTGGCGTGTAGCGGTCAATTCCTGTCTTCAGTTGGCTGCGATTATCGGCGGCAGCGAGCGGTAAAGAGACCAGCAATCCGGCTATGGCGGAGAACGTGAGCGCGCGGTGAAGCGCCCTTTCGATCGGGAGGCATTTCCATCGGGGAAGACTGGCGCGAAGCGGGCGCATCCGGCCTCCGGAGCGCTTCGCACCCGCCGGCACGCAACGCTCTGATCTTGGACGCCGCTGCTGGCGTTCCGTTATCGCAGCTCTGGAGCGCAGCGCGGTCTCGCCCCCACTATACCGAATCCTGCGGCTCTGCCCAAATCGTGCCTTAGGATCGGTTGAGGACGATGGTCTGTTGCGGGCGGGCCATCACCACGGGAATTTCCTCGTTGCGTCCACCCGTCGCGCCTGCGGCCCTGGCTTCGAAGGCCACTTGCGAAATTGTGGGCACTGGCAGAATAGCGCCTTCTCCCTCACGGTCAAACACCAGCCGGCCCGCATCGGAATCCCAATCAATGCGGAGCGAATCGCCCAGGTGAACCTGCTCGGTGGCCAGCAGATTCGCCAGCGGGTAGACGATGTGGCGTTCGAGGGCACGCTTCAGATGGCGTGCTCCGTATCGGGTGTCGGTGCCTTCGCGCAGCAGGAAGCGCCGTGCCGACGGCGTCACTCGGAATAGGAACTGTCCGCGAGGCGTTTCCAGCACGCGCCGCTGCACTTCGCCCAACTCGATTTCCAGAATATCTTCCAGTTGCTCGTCCCGCAGCGAGTGAAAGACCACGATCTTGTCCAGCCGGTTCATAAATTCCGGCGAGAACTTGCGCCGCGCAGCCTCGATGGCGGAGCGCGTCACCTGCACGTCTAAACGGTCGGATGGCTTGTTGGCCGGCTGCACAAAGCCGAGGCCGCCACAGGTCAATTCTGCGATCTCACTACTCCCGAGATTCGAGGTCAGAAAGATCACCGTCTGCGACAAATCCACGCGGCGGTTGTCGCCCAGCGTCAACGTGGCTTTGTCGAGCATGCCCAATAGCAGTTGCCACAGCGAATCGCTGGCCTTCTCGATTTCGTCAAAGAGCAGGAAGCTCAGCTTTAACTGATCCGTGTGGTATTTCGAGAGCTCTTCCTGGGTGATCAGCGGGTGCGTCTCGCGATGACCTAGATAGCCCGGAGGCGAGCCGATCAGCTTCGCGATTTCGTGCGAGTGCTGAAATTCGGCGCAATCCACCTTGATCACCGCGCGCGGGTCGCCAAACAGGATCTCCGCCATGGCTTCCACGATGTGCGTTTTCCCGGAGCCGGTCGGTCCCAGGAAAAGCAGGTTGCCCACCGGACGCCCCGGCGAATTCATCCCTGCAGTAAAAACCTGGTAAAGATCCACCACCGCCTGCACGGCCTCTTCCTGGCCAACGATGCGAGCGCGCAGTTCTCGCTCAAAGCGTTGCGTACCGTCACCATGAAGCGTGGGGTCCAATCGTCTCGCAGTGCCCACCATGTTCGTGCCCTCGACTTCCTTCGGGTCCCTAAGAGCGTCCGGTTCAACTTGCCGCTCTCCCTTTTATATGCAGCCCACGCGCCAAACGCCCTAGCTCCTGCCGCAGGCTGGGACACCAACATCGCCTGTTTTATCAGTGAGATACGGTGACTAAGCCGGAGGCTGCCGCGACGCGAAGGGCGGACTGTGTTTCAAAAATGTGTAGGAGTGGTTGCCCTGAAACAGTGGGTGGTGGTTTTCACGCAGAATGAGACGCCGAAACTTTCCCTCGGCACCCATCCATCGAGCCTGGGTGCCGCATCGTCCCTTCGTTGGAAAGGCCGGTTTATTAGGCCCTCCACCCCCAACCCACGTTGTTAAATGGCATAGGATTTTGCGGGTGCCGCATCCTTTGTGCCTTTTGCAAAGGGTGCGTGAGGTAACTTCCAGCGTCGCGCCGTAGCAGCCTTTCGTCACAAAAAAAAGGCGCGGAAGAAACTCCGCGCCGTCTGACTAAGCAGTTGGATGATAAGGAGTCTTATGACTTCCGCCGGCTAATTGGCGCGGGCGAAAGGGCCGGGCCGCTGACGCTAGGCGGCAGCTTCACGCTGCGCGCGTTCGCTACGGCCGGAACTTCCTCGCCGCGGCCTCCGGTGGCTGCGATCGCACCTGCCTCCGCTGCCAGAGGCAGTATCATCGGCGCCGGGATCACCGCCCCTTCGCCTTCGCGCTCGAACACCAACCGGCCGAGGTCGGAATCCCAATCAACGCACAGCACATCGCCGAGCCGGACCTGGCCCGTGGCCAGCAAATTCGCCAGCGGATAAACCAAGTGCCGCTCGATGGCGCGCTTCAGGTGGCGTGCGCCATAGCGTGTGTCCGTTCCTTCGCGGAGCAAATATCGGCGCGCTGCAGGCGTCACTCGGAAAAGAAATTGGCCGCGTGCGGTTTCCAGCACGCGCTTCTGCACCTGTCCTAACTCGATTTCCAGAATCTGTTCGAGCTGTTCATCCCGCAGCGGATGAAAGACCACGGTCTTGTCCAGGCGGTTCATGAATTCCGGCGAAAATTTTCTCCGCGCGGCCTCAATGGCCGTGCGCGTCACCTTCACATCCAGCCCGTCGTTCGGCTTATCCACGGGCTGAATGAAGCCCATACCGCCCGCCATCAATTCCGTGATTTCGCCGCCGCCCAGGTTTGACGTCAGGAAAATTACGGTCTGCGAGAGATCGACTCGCCGGTTGTCCCCGAGCGTCAATGTCGCTTTATCCAACATGCCCAGCAGCAACTGCCACAGCGAGTCGCTGGCCTTCTCGATTTCGTCGAAGAGCAAAAAGCTCAGCTTCAGCTTGTCCGTGTGGAACTGCGCTAGCGCTTCTTGCGTGATCAGCGGGTGCGTTTCGCGGTGTCCCAGATAGCCTGGAGGCGAGCCGATCAGCTTGGCGATTTCGTGTGAGTGTTGAAACTCCGCGCAATCCACCTTGATCACCGCGCGGGGATCACCGAAGAGAATTTCGGCCATGGCCTCCACAATACGCGTTTTGCCTGCGCCCGTCGGCCCCAAAAACAGCAAATTTCCCACCGGCCGCCCCGGCGAATTCAATCCGGCACGAAACACCTGGTACAAGTCCACT
>DATNLT010000030.1:0-55538 GCA_035602725.1 Candidatus Acidiferrales bacterium | reverse complement strand
GTTGCCAATGAGCGCCGGGGAAAGGCCAACCTTCTGCAGCGCTTCCACCGCCTCGCGAACGGTCTTGCCATCCAGAACTGGAACCGCGACACCGTCTCCGTCGGCGAGGGCCACCGTGGGCGCAGGAGCGTCAATAGCAGCTGGGCCCGGAGCGGGCGGTGCATCCACGACGGGCTGGTCCGGCGAGATCACCTGGCCGGGATCGAAATCACTCACATCCTCGCTCTCCGGCGGATCGGGCGACGCGTGATAAGACGCCCGCTGCATCATCGGGGCAACCGGTTCATCTTGCGGCACGTTCAGATAAGCAAGAACCTGTTCGGCGACACGCTTGAAAACCGGCGCCGAAACCGCTCCGCCCTCGTGTGGGCCTACGGGCGAATCAAGAGTTACCAAAATCGTTACCGCCGGATTATTGATTGGCGCGAAACCGACAAACGAGGCAATGAGCTGCGTCGGCGAATAGCGGCCCGTCTGCGGATCGATCTTCTGCGCCGTGCCCGTCTTCCCAGCCGCGGTGTATCCATCCAATCGCGCTTTCGTGCCGGTGCCGCCAGTAAGAACCACGCCTTCCAGCATGGCGCGCATGGTCGCCGCGGTCGTGTCGCTTACCACGCGTCGCGGGATCGGCTGCTCTTCAGGAACGAGCCGTCCGTCGCGGCGCAGGCCTTTAACGATGTGAGGCCTGATCCAGACTCCTCCATCGGCGATCGTGTTGACCGCCGAGATTAACTGCACCGCCGTGACGCCCACTTCTTGTCCCATCGAGATGGATCCGATCGAAACTGGCGTCCAATTGTCGAGGTGGCGGAGCAAACCACGATTCTCGCCCGGCAAGTCGATCCCCGTAGGCACTCCGAAACCAAAGGCACGAATGTAGTCGTAGAATTTCGGAGCTCCCAGCCGCAGACCAACTTTGATAGCGCCTACATCGCTCGACTTCGAAAGAATCTGCGAGATCGTCAGCAAACCATAAGGTTTGTGATCGCGTATGCGATGGCCCGCGATGTAGATCGCGCCCATTTGGCAATCCACGACATCGTCGGGATGCACGATTCCTTCGTTGATCGCGGCAGCCAGCGTCACTACCTTAAAGACCGAACCCGGCTCGTACAGCGCGCCAATCGCGCGGTTCATCCGCGATTCCGCAGGCACATCCTTGGCGTCATTGGGATTAAACGTCGGCCAACTTGCCATTCCCAAAATCTCGCCCGAGTTTGTATCCTCGACGATGACGGTTCCGGCCTTGGCATGCGTCTGCTCGATGGCCGCGGAAAGCTCTTTCTCGATGATGTACTGGATATTCTGATCGATGGTGAGGACAACGTTGGAGCCCGCCTGTGCACCCTGCTCGGTGCTGTCCTGATACCAGCGGCGGTGCGCGTCGGTAAGAACCATCATGCGCCCAGGGCGTCCGCGAATCTGTGAATCGAGAACGTATTCAATCCCGCCCGAACCCTTCTCATCCAAATCCACGTATCCGAGATCGGCGGCGGCGAGGTCGCGTTTGGGATAGAAGCGCTTGCGCTCCTTGATGAAATAAATTCCGCGAAGATTCATTTCCTTCACGCGGTCGGCCTGCTCGGGAGGAATTTTCCGAGCAACCCAGACAAAACTGGACGAGGTCGCAAGTTTCGTCGAGATATCGTCTTGCGTCATGTGCAGGGCCGGCGAAAGAAGACGCGCCACCATATCCGGGTCAGAGATTTCTGAAGGCACAGCGAAGCAGGAGTCCACGGAAATGCTCATGGCGAGCTCGTGCATGTTGCGGTCGTAGATCACACCGCGGTGCGGGCCGACTTCTACAGTGCGTTGTTGCTGGCGTTCCGCGCGGTCGAGATATTCGCTGTAGCGGAAAAGTTGCAGGTAAGCGAGCCGCCCGAGCGCGGCTCCCGTCCACAGGATGGCCAGGCCCGCTACCATCAAGAGCCGGACGCGTGGACGCTGCCAATCCATTGTTTCTAACGCTCCCGCGAGGTGTGGAAAACTCATGCCCAGCGCAGCGTTTTGGCCCTGCGCTTCAGCCCGCGTTCCGCGTGTGCTTCTCGCAAAGCCTCGCGCGTGAAATGTAGTTATTGCAAAGCGGGCGCCGTTGCGCGCTGTACTTGTGCGACCACGGGCTCGGATGGACCTTGGATCGGCGCGACCTGGCCAGGCACCGGGGCCGTCAAACCGAGTTCTTGGCGCGCGATCGTGTCAATGCGTCCAGGCGATCGCAAGCCAGCCACTTCGAGCTTGAGCTGTTGATTCAGCTCCACGGCCTGCGCTTGGTCGGCCTTGAGTTGTTCCACCTGATAATTCAACTGGATGGACTGGAAATGTTGCCAGGCGTACAGAAACACGAAGGCCGCCAGTAGCGCGCCAAGGGCGACGAGCCGCGCGCATTCCCTTAGCCTTCGCGGCGCTCCACTTCGCACCACCCTCGAGTTATCGATCTTTTTTACTGTGTAGAATTCAGTCATCGAATCTCACTCCGCGCGGCGTCTGCCGTCGAATCTACGTGAGGTGCCTAATTTACAAACTTCCCTCGCGGGCCCGAGCCGGGGCCCGCGGGAAAGGTTTCCACCCCGGGATTCACGTCAACGCTCTGCGCAATTTTTTCCGCGGCGCGCAATTTCGCACTGCGCGCGCGAGGATTTGCATCAACTTCCGCGAAGGCGGGTTGCACCGCCTTCTTGGTCAAAATCCGGAGAACGCCCACGCGCGCCTGGTCGGCAAAGGCATGCTTGACCTGGCGATCCTCCAGCGAGTGGTAACTCAGCACGATCCAGCGTCCTCCCAAAGTTAAAGTGGCGGGGGTCCGAAAAAGAAACTGCCCGAGTTCCTCCATCTCTCGATTCACCGCTATCCGCAGCGCCAGAAACGTTTTTGTCGCGGGATGCAGTTTCTGCCTTCCCCTCATTGCACGGGCCCCTGCCACAACCGTTGCCAGATGTTCGGTCGACCGAATCGGTCTCGACCGAACAATTGCCCTGGCGATTCTGCGTGAGTCGTGCTCCTCACCGTATTGATAGAGCACGTCGGCCAGCTCTCGTTCTCGCCAGCCGTTCACAATTTCGTCCGCGGTTTCCGCCGCGTCGCGATTCATGCGCATATCCAGAGGACCGGCGCCGCGAAACGAAAATCCGCGCTCCGCCTGGTCGAGTTGCATGCTGGAGACGCCCAGATCGGCGATTACACCGTCCACCGGCGGAAGCTCCAAATCCTTCGCGACTTCATCGATGCTTCCGAAGTTGGCGTGTACCAGCGTCACTTGCTTTTCCCACTCCTTCAGCCGCTCGCGCGCGATGTCGATGGCTTGCGCGTCGCGGTCAATCCCAATCAGCCTGCCCGTCGTAAGCCGCCTGGCGATTTCACTCGCATGTCCGCCGAGCCCCAGAGTGGCATCGATATAGATCCCCTCTGGGCGCACCTCCAGCCAACGGAGAATTTCTCCGGCGAGGACCGGCGTATGAGCCGCTTCCAACTAGATGCCCAGTTCGTCCAGAATCTTTTCGTCGTCCGGCGTGATCGGGCTCTGGTTCAACTGCTCGAGGAACCTGGAATGATTCCAAACTTCCAGATACGTCAAATTCCCCAACACGTCCACATCGCCCTTCATCTGCGCCGTTTCCCGCAACACGGGCGGGATTAAGAGCCGGTCCTGGCCGTCAAGCTCGACCACTTGTCCGTAATAATTGGTCCGGGTTAGAAACTTCTGTTTGGTCCGGTTATGCGACGAAAGCTTCGCGAGCTTTTCTTCAATCTCATTCCACACCTTCATCGGGTAGATCCGAACGCGATCCCCGTTTTCGCTCGTGACGTAGAAGCGATCGCCCCATTCTTTAAGCGTGTCCAAGAAGATGGCCGGGACCTTGACGCGTCCCTTTTCGTCCACCTTCGCTGGAGAGTTTCCTCGAAGCACAGTCGTTCACGCGTAAAGCACCAAGATGGTGCGAACTGAACCACCACATTACACTGCTTACCACTTTTCCCCACTTTGTGCCACGAGTGTACGCGGCACGGAAAATCTGTCAAGAGAAATCAAAAAAATGTCTGAAAAATATTTTGTGGAAATCCTGTGGACGCCCGCTGCGCTGAAAACCACAACAGATTGCGGCTCGAATTCTAAACTTGTCGAAGGGTAGTCCAGGACTTCCCTTGGAAAGCGCAGAAGGGCGCGTATCGTAAGAGTAACGGTAGGGAAAGATAAAGCGAAAGTCGGCGGAAAACGAGGAAGAATCAGTAACCGGTAGGATCTTCCGAGCCGCCACCAACACGCAGACGATTCAAATTCCGCAACATGTTTCGCTCGTCGGGGCTCAGACCGGAGACAAATGCCGGATCGTTGAGCTTTTCCTCGCGCTGCGCGTCAGTCAGCCCACGCAATTGCTGTAGGTGCTGCATCATCACCTGCCGCCGGGCCGGGGGCAAACTTTTCCACTGGGGCAAGAGCGTCTGCCGAACGTACTGCCTCTGTTCCGGCGTCATTTGCTCGAGCACTTTTTCGCGGTCGCGCATCTCCTGGCGCTGTTCCGGTGAAAGGCTATTCCAATTTTGTAGGTTGCGCCGGATCTGCGCCTGTTGCTGGGGGGTCATGTTCCGGAAGCGCTCATTGTTGCTCATCCAGCGCTCTTGTTGCTCCGGCGTCATGTCTTGGAGGTTTTCGACGGCCTTGGGCGGAAGCCCTTCCAGTTGGCGCACGTTGGGCGCTTTGTTCGCATTTGCGCCGTTATTGGCGTTGTTCTTCCGGGGCGCGTTCTTTCCCTCCAGCCGCTCCTGGCGTGGCGGGGGCGGTGGGCGTTTTTGCGCCCGCGCCGGAGCGCCGGCGAGAAGCAGGGACAGAGCAATCCCCGCAGCAGTTGCGAATTTGGCCAGGTTGGTCATACCACTAAATCGGATTCTTGCCAGCGGTTCGCGCCCGTACCCACTGACGCGCGAAGCCCGCATCAATCATTTGCGGGAGGCTGCTGTCCCGGCAATTGCGAAAGCGCGTCAAAACTCGAAAGCACATCGTAATTCTCAAGCACTGGCAAATCCTTGATCATGCCAAAATCCGTCTCGGCATTCGCCACCACCGCCGCGGACGGCTGACTCACCGTAGATACCGGACGCGTCGAAAGCCACACGGAACCGATCGCCAGCAGAGTCAGGGCCAGAGCCATGCGTGGCGCCGGCACAAGCCAAGTCCAGAAGCTCGTCCGCGCCGGTTCGGCTGCTAAACGCGCCTGCAAGCGCGCATCGAACGCAAAAGAAGGCTCGTGTTCCGGCAGCTCGTCCAGAATTCCCCATACGCTCTGGAATCCGCGCGCCCGCGCCCGGCACGCACCGCACTCTTCCAAGTGGGCCTCCACGACGTGGCGTTCGGATTCGCTGGTCCGCCCATCCACATAATCCAATAATCGCCGTTCCATCCGTTCGCAATTCATAACTTGCCTCTCAAGCCCGGGATATCCTACCCGAATTCACCGAAAAGCTGTTCGGCGCCACCAAAGGCGCCAGTTCTACGCGCAAGGCCTCATAGGCTCTGAATAATAGTGACTTCAGCGCACTTTCCGAGCAATCCAGGATTCGCGCAATTTCTGCATAATCGAGGTCCACATACTTGTGCAGCAGCACCGCCGCCCTCTGTTTCTCCGGCAAAGCGTCCACGGCCTGGCGAATCATGGCTGCACGGTCGCGTTCAATCAACTGCTGTTCGATCACCGGCGCTTTGTCGCGCACCTCAATCATCGGCTGCTCTTCCCCATATTCGAGCGGCTGATCGATGGAGATGTCGAGCTGCCGATGCCGTCCATCGCGAATCGCGTTGAGCGCCAGGTTCGTCGCAATCCGGAAGAGCCATGTCGTGAACTTGGCGTTGGGCGCATAATCCTTTCGCGCGCGATATACGCGCAGAAACACTTCCTGCGCAAGATCCTCCGCCGAGGCGGAGTCCCGCACCATCCGGTACAGGAAGTTAATCAACGGCCTCCTGTAGCGCTGCAGCAGAAGCTCAAAGGACGTATCGTCCCCGGCCTTCACGCCCAGCATCAGTTGGACGTCCGACCTGGCCATAGCCTCCACACCGGGTAGAACCCTTGCGCTGTCAAAAAGTTGCGTGGATCTGCCCTCTTGTACAGGGGCAAAAACGTAAGCTCATTTTGCTTGAATCGGCCTGCATTGACAATGAAACCCCAGCGATCTAAGGCCCTATCTGCCAATAACATCCGCAGATTAGAAATTCCCGAAATGGTGTATCAGAAACACCAGCGCCAAACCAAGGAAAACCAACGCCGCCATACTCATGCGAGGTTCGCGGTTCACCTCCGGGATCAGGTCTGAGGCAGCGACGTACAGCGTGACTCCTCCGGACAGGGGTAGCGCCCGGCCCACCTGGGTTCTGAGCACCACCATTAAGACAATTCCCAGCACGGTGACGCCTCCGAGCGCTACTGCTGCCCACAAGGACGTGCGTCGGCTGCGGCCCGTGGCCAACATCAGCGAAGAGACCGCGAAGCCCTCAGGAAGCTTATGCAAAAAAATCGCCAGCGTAATCACCCACCCAAGCCAAGTGGAAACCAGAAAGCCAGAGGCGATCGCCACGCCGTCGAAAAACGTGTGGATCATCAAACCGAGCAAAGCCGACGAGCCGGCATGGTGCGCCAGTTCATGCCCATGGACTTCCTCTCCGAAGTGAAAATGCCGGACCAGTGTGTGTTCGAAGAGATGCACGAGAAAATAGCCGCTCAGCACCCACAACAGAGCGGCATCGGGGGCAAGGAATTTCAACGATTCGGGGATGATGTCCAGAAAAACGATGCCGAGCATGAAGCCGGCGCCGAGCGCAACGAAATATCTGAGATAAAGCTGAGACCACTCGCGGCGGACCACGAAAAAACCACCGAGCACGTTGCCGAGAGCGGCGGTGAGGCCCAACAGAATCACAAGTAGGATTTGGGAGCTAGTCATTCGGCAAGGGCTTGCGGAACGGCCACGACGTCTCGGCTACGTCCCTGTGGGTTAGCCGCTGTGGCGGAACAGGATCACGTCACCTTCCTGCACGATGTAATCCTTCCCTTCCAAGCGCAACAGCGCTCGTTCCCGCGCCTGCGCCCAGCCACCACATTCGAGCAATTCATCCCAGCGCACGACCTCGGCCTTAATGAACCCGCGCTCGATATCCGAATGGATCACTCCGGCGGCCTTCGCGGCGCTCATACCACGATGAATGGTCCAGGCGCGCACCTCCGGCTCGCCCGCGGTGAAAAAAGACGTCAGTCCCAGCAGCGCATAGGTCGCTTGGATTACGCGATCGAGTCCCGGGGACTTCAGTCCGTAGGCACCAAGGAGTTCCGCCGCCTCGGCATCGCCTAATTCGGCCAGCTCCGCTTCGATACGTCCGCAGATTGGCACCACCACCGTGTTCGGCCGTCCGATCAACTTGCTTAACCCGTGCTTTTCCACGGCCTGATCGAGATCGCTCGCATCCTCATCGCCCAGGTTCAGCACATAGAGCATGGGCCGTTGTGAGAGAAACATGAAGCCGGTAAGTAATTTGTGCTCTTCCGCGGAGAACCCCAGTTCGCGCAGCGGCTGCCCCGCCTCGAGCGCAGCCTTGCATCGCAGCAGAACGGCTTGCTCCTTCTCGTGTACTGGGTCTTTCTTTTTCTTCAGATCTTTCTCCAGGCGCTCGAGCCGCCGCAAAACCTGGTCGAGATCGGCCAGCATCAATTCCAGGTCCAAGTTTTCAACATCCCCGAGTGGATCTACTTTGCCCGACGGATGCGGCACCGACGGGTTTTCGAACACACGCACGACATGCGCCAGCGCGTCCACCTCGCGGAGCTGCGTTAGTGCGGCGGACTCACGGCCCTTTTCACGGACAATACCGCCCACGTCGACGTATTCGACGGTCGCATAAGTGACCTTTTTGGGCTTGTAGAGCGCCGCAAGCTGATCGATGCGAGGCTCGGGTACTTTCGCGACGCCTACATGCGTCGTCTGCTGACCGGCGCGCATGTCCAGATGCGCCTTCGTCAGAATCTTGAAGAGCGTGGTCTTGCCGGTCTGCGGAAGTCCTATGATCCCTGTTTGCATGGACCTGCGAGTCTAACATGGCCGAGCAATCCTTGTAGGACGTCGCGGACACGCGCTGCAATAAAAGCTTTCGAATAGATAATAGAAGGCAAATTTTTACGAGGCGGAAATCCCGTGGCACAAAGGAGAGGGCCGGTCTAAACTCTTCACGTGAGGCTTCTAAACCCATTTGGTGTTGCGGGGACCCTGGCGGCCGTTGTTGTGCTTGTCTCTCTCTCGGCGGTGACCGAAGCGCAGATTACCACCCAAACGCAACAGCCCATGACAGCACCATTGCAGACCCCAGACGAGGCCACGGGGCAAATTTCTGGACACATCTATCGGGCCGACACAGGCGAGCCTCTTGCCAAAGCGACCGTGACGTTACGGCTCTTGCAGCGCCCCAATCCGCTCGTGATGCGCACGGGGGCGGACGGCGCGTTTGCGTTCAACCAGCTCGAGGCCGGAGCTTACACTTTGCAAGCAGAGCGTAGCGGATTCGTCACGAAAGTTTATGGCCAGGAAGGCCCTGGCCGAACCACGGCCCTTAATTTGAGTCCCGCGCAGAACTTAAACGACTTAAGCCTGCGTCTCGAGTCAGCCAGCGTTATTTCCGGCAACGTAACCGAAGAGGATGGTGACCCGGTTGAAGGCATCGACGTGCTGGCGGTGCGGATGAGCTATCAGCGCGGAGGACGCGAGGATGCCGTGGTGCTTCACACGACGCGAACGGACGACTTGGGTAACTTCCGCCTTCCGGGCCTGCTCGCGGGTGCTTATTACTTGCAGGTCGGCGGCGTCGCAGGTGGCGGCCGCGGCGGGACAAATGCGACGTACCGCCGAACGTATTATCCGTCTGCTTCAATTCTGAGAAACGCACAACCGATTCAAGTCGCCGTGGGAAACGAGGTCAGCGGTCTGCATCTTTCCGTTGCGGTACAAACGGGTTATAGCATCAGCGGGACTGTTCGCGGCGCGGGACCCGAGGAGCCCCTTCGCTACAACGTCTTGGTGATCCCGATAGGCGATGCACCCTCTGCGACTGGGTTCCCCGTCGCCATGACGATCACGCGCTCTGACGGATCATTTTCTGCGAATGGCGTGCCGACGGGCAGCTACGCCGTCGTTGCAAGGTCATTGGTGCGCCGTGCTTCGACCGGCGCCATTTCAACCGGCGGCGCTGGATTGCTCACCGGCCAAAATGACGCGAGTACGGGGATTGCGACCGTGGAAGTGGCGAACGCTGACGTGGCAGTGAATATCGAGATCGGAAGGGTTAGCGCCGTCCGCGGTCAGATCACAGTGGACGGCGCGCAGCAAGCTGGCTCAGGCGGCGCGGCCGTGGCGTTGGAAAGCTTGGATGGCCGCCGTGGAGGCGACACTACGTCCGTCGCGGCCGACGGAACATTCGCGATTGAAAATATTGGCCCCGGGAACTATCGGTTTATTGCCGACGGCGCGAGCTACGTGAAGCAAGCCACCTGTGCCGGAGCGGACTACACGTTCCAGCCGCTCGCGATTGACTCGGGCACCGTGCTAACGGACTGCAAAGTTCTGCTTGGCAACGATGCCGGCGCCTTCAGCGGGCAAGTGATGGATGGGAACACGCCGCTGCCGGGTTTAACCGTGGTGGCGATACCGGAATCGCGCAAACTTCGCCGCGTCCCGCGTTACACCTTGACCGGCACTACCGATGGCAATGGCCAATTCCAAATTGTGGGTGTGATTCCCGGAGACTACGAACTTTTCGCAGTGCCTGAAGACGAATACCACTCCTACTTCGCGCTCGATTTCGCCGACCGCAACCAAAACAGCGCGCAGCATGCATCGCTCAAGCCTGGTGAAAATCAGCAGATCACGCTGAAACCGGCGGTACCTCAATAGGCCAGCCCATGGGGACGCCCGCCAAACGCGCCTGACCAAGCGGTCAAAGAACGATTAGCTTGTCCGCGTCGTCAAATATGTGGCCACGATGCCGAGCAGCAATACCGCGCCCTCGATCCAGACCGAGTAGTGGTGATATGGATCGAACTGTTGGCGCAGAGGGTCGTTCGCAGGCATCCGGGTCACCGAACCCGATTGCGCCTCCATTTGGTGCCGCAACTGAACCATGTGCGCGCTAACGACAAATTGGGAGAGCGCCGTAAGCACGATCATCAAAAGCACGACGACAATGACCAGTCGCGCGAATGACGCGAAAGAACTGTGGCGCAAGAACGCCGCGATCAGGTAAACGACGCCCGCTCCAATCCCGATCAGATGCAGACGCGACAACGTGAACCGCACGATCTCGGCAGCCAAGTCCTGGTTAGGCATCAAGCTGAATGCGCCGGGGGCTACCACGAAGCTGAGCAGGCAAATGCCGCCAACCCAAATCCCGAGGCAAAGAAATTCAATGGTGCGCAGCGTGGTGGACATGTCTTAAGTCTGCGGCTGGCAACCGCGCCGGTTCTGCTCGCGCGAGAGAATACCACAATGTTTCGATGCGACGCGCGTAGCGGTGGGCAAACGAGGACTCTCGCCCACGTGGCCTAGGAATCCTCACCGAATGGCTGAAGTTGCGCGGCCTCAAATGGTACCGGAGGCAATATGAGCGCGCGCCTATAGTACAAAAGCAGACCGGCCAATTCAGCGGGAAACGAGCAAGACGATGGCATCCCAGGTCATCGCTAGACTAAGCCCACTTTGGCGCCGGCTTCACTTTTACTCAATCGTGCTTTGGCCTACGTGCAACAAGGCCGTTTCATCTCAGTCAAATCCGATGTTTGACCCTCTTAACTCACTCTTTGAACACAAGCGCGTCGCGCGCTAGAAATAGCGTTCGAAAAGGATGGGAGAATCAGGTGGGAGTGGTGGGCGATCAAGGACTTGAACCTTGGACCTCTCCCGTGTGAGGGGAGCGCTCTAACCAACTGAGCTAATCGCCCACAGCGAGAAAATACTAACAGAACCGCGGTGCAATTCAACCCATGTCCACAACGGTGATCCCTTCCAAGCCGCAAATATCCGCCGGACCGGAACAAGTAGACCGGCTGGCTCGCGCGATCGCGCGGGTGGTGAAAGGCAAGGATGACGTAATCGAGTTAGCACTGATCGCGCTGCTGGCTCGTGGTCATCTGCTCATCGAAGATGTGCCAGGGGTGGGCAAGACGACGCTGGCGCAGGCACTGGCTCGTTCCTTTCACTGCACGTTTCAGCGCATTCAGTTCACCTCCGATTTGCTGCCGAGCGACGTAACCGGGATCACCGTCTTCAACCAGGCGCGACAAGAATTCGAATTCAAGCGCGGGCCGATCTTCGCCAACGTAGTGGTGGCCGACGAAATCAATCGCACCACGCCAAAAACGCAATCGGCCCTGCTCGAAGCCATGAATGAAGCGCAGGTGACGGTGGATAATCGCACGTACCCTCTGCCGCAGCCGTTTATGGTTTTGGCCACGCAAAACCCTGTGGAACATCACGGGACTTATCCTTTGCCCGAATCGCAGCTTGATCGCTTCCTGTTGCGGGTGCGGATGGGCTACCCAGATCGCGCCAGCGAAAAGGAAATCCTGCGCGAATCGGCCGGCCGATCTGCTGTCGAAACCCTCGACCCGGTGATGGAAGCCCAGGACATCGCGGCGATGCAGCGCGCCGTGGAATGCGTGCGCGTGGATGAGAGCCTGCTGGATTACGCACTCGAAATCGTGGCGCGCACGCGGGCGAGCGAACAATTCAGCCTCGGCGTAAGTACGCGCGGGGCGCTAATGTTGCATCGCGCGGCGCAAGCGCGCGCCTTTTTGCACGGGCGCGATTTCTGCCTCCCGGACGATTTCAAGCAACTGGTCGTCTCCGTGTTTGCGCACCGCGTGATCGTGAATTCGCGATCGATTTCCACGCAAAAGAAGCCCGAGCAAGCGGAAGCATTGCTGCGTGAGATGGTGGAATCGGTGCGCGTGCCGCTGTAAGGCAATTTTGCCTGCGCCGCCTAAACGGCAGCACGCCAGGCAGTGTTAAGTGCTTCGTAATCCAATTGACGTCTCCCATGGCTTCGTCCCAAATCCTGCCCGCAAAAATCCGCGCGGAACGCGTGGCGTGGCGCAACTTTACGGTGGCCATGATCGCGCTGGCCATTGCGTTCGTGATGGCGGTGTATTCTGGCGCGGCCGCGGAAACGGGATCGCTGTGGATGGCAGCGCTCTCGGGGCTAGGTTCGCTCGCGTTGGCCGGTTGGACGGCTGTAACGATTGTGCCGGTGCTGGCCCGGCGCACTCCGCTGCGCTGGCTGGCGTACCAGGTGGATTACCGCATCACGCGCGAAGGAATGATCTATTTTCTTGGGGTCTTTGCCGTCGCCCTTGCCGCGCTGAACACCGGCAACAATTTGCTCTTTCTGGTGCTCGGATGCTTGCTGGCAGGAATTTTGCTCTCAGGGATTGTTTCACGGATTACGCTCACCGGGATCGCGCTGAAACTTACGTTGCCGGAACATATGTTTGCGGGCCAAGCAGCCGGAGCATTGGTCGAGTTGACCAATCTCAAACAGACGATGCCGTCCTTTTCGCTGCGCGTCATCAGCAACACTACAAAAGACAAGCACAAAAGCGGAGAGAAACCCGGCGCGGGGCTGCTGCAACAGCCTGTGTACTTTCCCTACTTGGCGCGAAAGCAGACCGCCCGCCAATCCGTCGAATTGAAGTTTCCTCGCCGCGGCGTGTATCGCCAAAAGGTGCTGGCTCTAAACACGCGCTTCCCTTTTGGTTTCCTGGAAAAGACGCGTAAGATGCCCGCGGAAGCGGAAATCGTGGTGTACCCTCGTGTGACTCCGGCTGAAAACTTCTACGAGATTCTTCCTCTGATCAGCGGCGAACTGGAAAGTCACACGCGCGGGCGTGGACACGATCTCTACGCGATCCGCGATTTGGAAACCACCGACAACGCGCGTTTTGTCGATTGGAAGGCCTCGGCGCGCTCCGGCACCTTGAAGGTTCGCGAATTCGCGCGAGAGGACGAGCGGCGGGTGCTCTTCGTGATTGATTCGCAAGGTGTGCCGGATACGGCAGCAATAGAGGCGCACCGCAAGTTTGAAAAAGCGATCGAGCTTTGCGCCAGCCTGGCGTGGCATTTCCACGAACTTGGTTCGGTAATCGGCTTGCGCACACTAGAAGGCGATGTGCCGCTGGCCCCGGCTGTGGATTCAATCTATGCAATCTTGGGCCAATTGGCGCGAATCGCGCCCGGGCCTGCCGTGCGGCGACGCGATTTTCTGCGCGAGATTGCGAGCGATACGCAGACCGATTCGCAGGTGTTCAAAATCGTATTTACGAGCCGGCCGCAAGGTTCCATTCCAACTTCGCTTTGGACGTCTTCTTACCTGGTCTTCCTTAACTCTCTCTGAGGTTCGCCAACTTCATCCGCTCGGATGGCACCGCTTCCGGCGCTGTGCGAAAATGCCGCGTGGCCGATCCAAAAACCCTGGTTGAGCCTTGGAAGCTCTCGGCTCCACGCCTCGCACGCTTTCGAACGGCATTGCTCGAATGGTTTGCCCGATCGAAACGTGATCTGCCATGGCGCCGCACGAAAGACGCGTATCGGGTGTGGATTTCCGAGATCATGCTGCAGCAAACGCGCGTCGCCGCGGTAATTCCCTATTACGAGCGTTTTCTCGATCGATTTCCTGATGTAAGGGCGCTGGCACGCGCGCGGCCGGAAAGCGTTTTGCAACATTGGGCGGGACTGGGCTATTACAGCCGCGCACGCAATTTACAAGGCGCCGCACGGCAGATTGTGGCACAGCACAAAGGCGAATTTCCGCGAGGAGCTCAGGCGACGCTCGATCTAGCCGGCATCGGCGGCTACACCGCTGCGGCCGTGCTTAGCATCGCGTACGACGAGCCCTTGGCGGCGCTCGATGGCAATGTCGCCCGCGTGCTGGCGCGGCTCGGTGCGATTCCCGGCGATCTTCGCGAGGCCGGGCGCTGGCAGGAGCTTTCGCAAGCAGCGGGTCGCTTACTAGCGCGCGAGCGGCCCGGTGATTGGAACCAGGCGATGATGGAGCTCGGTGCGACGATTTGTACGCCAGGCACGCCGCGATGTCTGATCTGTCCGGTCGCAAGCTATTGTCGCGCGAGGGCGCTCGGTATCGCGGCGGAAATTCCCGAAAAGCGCCGCAAACGCGCGACCGTGAAGGTGAACCTAGCCGTAGCGGTGTTCCGCGACGCGTCTGGACAAACCTTGGTCGTGCGGCCCTCAAAGGAAAGTGCCCAGGCTGGTGCGAGCTTTCGAACGGATCGGCACGGCCAGGACCTGTTTTCGCGGATGTGGCAATTCCCCGCCGTCGCAATGCCGGGAACGAAAGACAGTGGTCTCAAGGACAGGACACAGGGCGCGCTACACGTACTGCGCGATCATTTACGGCGGGAATGGCGCGTCGCCGCAAAATCATTATTCACGAATACCCAGGAACTGCCGCCAATTCGACACACGGTGACATTTCGCGAAGTTACGTTGCTGCCGTTTCTGATGCGCGTAGCTCGATTGCCGCATCTACCTGGCTCCCGCACCGTGCTACTTGGCGCCATCCAGCGCTCGCCGGTCTCCTCAGCCACAAAAAAGATCGCGGCGGCAGCCTTACAGTTTCTAGCGCCAAATAGCGATCAAGCGTAGCAACGAACAACCCGATTCGGTCTCGCCGAACCTTGGCGGTTAACTGGTTTGCTCCATACAGTTCGCTCGGTTCCCAAGCGCTGTAAGATCAATGGAGAGCTTTGCGCGGAACCGTTGATTCCGCCGGCCTGTCATGATTCACGGGCGCATCACACCTTCCGCGGATACCATTGTCGCCGGACGAACCTCCGGTATGGCGCTTCTGGGAATTTATTTTGAGGCTTCGCTGTATTTGTTGGTTCTTCTGGCCATTTTGTCGCTGGTCTCTACGGGACGGTTGGACGCCTTCACCAGCCTCGCTGCGCCGGCCGCCTTGTTGTGGAACGGGTGGCGGCGATGGCGCGGCCACGGACCGGAAATTTCGCACCGCGTTGCCACCATCTGCGTGGTGGTTTACTTCGCCTTTGCACCACTCGATTATTTCACGTTCTCGCGCGCGCACGCGGCAGGAGCGCCCAACGCGTCGCTTTATGCCGCATTGCTTGCGGCCCTTCATCTACTGCTCTTCACGATTCTGATGCGGCTGTATAGCGCTTCCACGCGCCGCGACCATTTGTTCGTGGCCGTGCTGGCGTTCGCGGCTATGCTGGCGTCGGCGGTGCTCACGGTGGGCACCGCTTTTCTCGCGTTCTTTCTTGCGTTCATGCTTGTTGCAATCTCCACATTCTTGAGTCTCGAGCTGTTGCGCGCGGCGGAAGGGGCCGTGTCGCCTCGCCTTGATTCCGCGAGCGGCGCCGGACGCCGGGTAGCGCGCGCGCTTAGCGTCATGTCCCTGGTCATGACGGTAGGCGCGATCGTCCTCGGCGCGGCGATTTTTTTTGTATTGCCTCGCTTCACCGGCGGCTATTTCTCGGGCTACTCAACGCGGCCTTCGCTGATGACCGGCTTCAACGAAAACGTAGAGCTCGGGCAGATCGGCGAAATCCAGAAAAGCAGCGCGGTGGTGATGCGCGTGAAAATCGAAGGAGACCCGGGGCGTTTCGCAACCGTCCATTGGCGAGGCATCGCGCTCACAGCGTTTGACGGCTGGCGCTGGTCGAATCGCTCCGGTCCGCGGCAAGTGATCCCGCCTACGCCGGACGGTTGGTTTCTGCTCTCGCCTCGCCGGCCCTATGCCGATCCATCGCGCCAGATACATGAGGAATCGGGGCGGCCGTTGCATTACGAAATTCTGCTGGAACCGGTCGCGAGCGACGCCTTATTCTTCGCTTCGGACGCAATTTCGGTGCGAGGCAGATTTGCCAGTGGCTCCGGGCTCGTGGATGGAACCCGCCGCGATTATCTGCTGATGGATTCCACGCGCTCCGTTTTCAATCCATACCCGAAATATACGGAGCTGAGTTACGAGGCCAACTCGATTCCGCCTCAGCATCGCGCCGAGGATCTGCGCACTGCCGGAACCGAGTACACGCCCGAGATCGTGCCGCGCTACTTGCAACTTCCTTCGCTCGATGCGCGGATTTCCACGCTCGCGCTCCAGGCCACTTCCACGGCCGTAAATCCTTACGACAAAGCCGTGGCGCTCGAGAAATATCTTCGCACGCACTACACCTACTCGCTCGAATTTACGGCTTTGCCCGTAAACGATCCGCTCGCCACTTTCCTTTTTGTCCGCCGCGCCGGACATTGCGAGTATTTCGCGTCCGCCATGACGGTCATGCTACGGTCGCTGGGCATTCCCGCGCGCTATATCAACGGCTTCCAAACCGGCGAGTACAATGACGTGGGCGGTGACTTCATCGTGCGCGCCAGCGATGCGCATAGTTGGGTGGAAGCGTACTTTCCACGCTACGGTTGGGTGGAGTTCGACCCTACTCCCGCCGGCGGCGCGAAGGAACCTCCGCTCTTTGCGGCGTTCGCGAAGTATTGGGATTGGTTCCAATTGCAATGGGGTGATTGGGTGGTGAATTACGATTTCTTGCACCAGATCGCGCTGGCGCAGGGCGTGCAACACAGTTCCCGCGAATGGATTGTGACGGCGCGGCAACGCTTCAATCACTTCTATGACGGCCTGCATAACGCGATGCTGGCGCGCATGCAAAGCTCTCGTGCGACAGCGGCTGGTTCGGCTTGGGCGTGGGTGCGCATGGCGGCACTGATGGCGGCCATCTTCGCGGTGTTGATGCTGTTGTTGCACGGTGAAAAGTTTGCGGTGAGGTTTGTGGCTTTCTGGAAGCTTCATTTCCACAGCGCAGGTTCTTTGACACCGCAGCTGGCCAGCCTGCAGTATCAGGAGATGCTGCGGTTGCTCGAGCGGCGCGGCATTCGCAAAACGGCCGCTACCACCGCGTTCGAGTTCGCGGCCGGAATCAGACAGCCGGACCTGGCCTCTCCGGTGGGCCGTCTTACGGAAATTTACCAGGCGGCGCGCTTTGGTGGCGCCGACGTGAATCCGCAAAGCGCGGCGGTGGTCTTAAGCGAGATCCGACAGCGGCTGCGAACAATAGGACGTAACTAGCTGGCTTTTCGAACCTTCCGCCTACGATCTGGTTTCCTTTCTGTCCAGAGTTCCCGTTCATGCCGAGTAGTGAAGCCGTGATATCTCTCGTTGACATCGGACGCGGCCAGGCGGCAAAATTCGGTTTAATCGTCCGCGCCAACCCGCTCATGCGCTAGCGGACCCCTGGCCAAATTCACCACTTAGGAGAGACCATGCCGAATTCCGTGAAAGCTAAACCCGACCGATATCACACTCTCACGCCCAATCTCATCTGCCGCAACGCTGCCGCGGCCATTGATTTCTACAAGAAAGTGTTCGGCGCCACCGAGCTCATGCGTATGCCCGGACCCGGCGGCGTAGTGATGCACGCTGAATTGAAGATTGGTGACTCGACGATCTTTATTAGCGATCACATGAGCAAATCAAATCTCAAGTGGCCGCAAGCGGGCGAGACCAGTCCGCAATACTTGCATCTTTACATCGACGATGTGGACCGTACGTTCCAGCAAGCGGTGAATGCTGGTGCGACCGTGGAAATGCCGTTACAGGATATGTTTTGGGGCGATCGCTACGGCAAAATCACCGATCCGTTCGGCCAACAGTGGGGTCTGGCGACTCACAAGGAAGACGTAGCGCCCGATGAAATGCAGCGCCGTATGCAGGCCATGGCGGCGAAGGCATAAATCGTTGACCTCGTGCTGAAAATCTTTCGTTTGTAGCTCCTCCGAACGCCGGCGACGCATTCTTTGCTTTGCCGGCGCTTGACGTTGTCTTAATTCCCAACGGCCGCACCTTCGGAGGTCATATGCTAGAATTGTAGTTTCACGACAATATGGCGAAGCCTTCTAATACATCTCTGTCTAACACCGGCTCCCGCGCCGAGATTGCGCCAAAAGTGGGCTTCATTAGCCTCGGTTGCCCGAAGAACCTCGTCGATAGCGAGGTGATGATGGGCATTCTGGCGCGCAACGGCTATGAATTGACCGCCGCCGCGGCCGAGGCCGAGGTGCTGGTGGTAAACACTTGCAGCTTTATCGAGTCCGCACAAAAGGAATCCGTCGAAACCATCCTGGAAATGGCCGAGTACAAAAAATTCGGTTCGGCGCGCCGGTTAATCGTGGCCGGATGCCTCGTCGAGCGCTTTCGTAAAGATATTCTCGAGCAGATTCCGGAAGTGGACGCCGTCATTGGCACCGGCGAAGTGGAGCAAATTCTCCGCGCGGTACGCGGCGATGTTTCGTCCGAGATAGCCTCCGCCTCAAGTGCATCCGATTTTCTCTATCACGATATGACGCCGCGCCTGCTCGCCACACCACGCCACGCCGCCTACATCAAGATTGCCGAAGGCTGCGATCATCCCTGCGCGTTCTGCATCATTCCCCAATTGCGCGGAAAGTTCCGTAGCCGCCGTTTTGAGTCGGTCGTGCGCGAGGCGGAAAACCTGGCGCGCGCCGGCGTGCAAGAAATCACCCTGATTGGGCAGGACACGACAAGTTATGGTGAGGACCTAGGTCTGCGCGACGGCCTGGCACAGTTGCTCGCGCGATTGGCGGATATCCATGAACTCGCCTGGGTGCGGTTCCTGTATGCCTATCCCAACCGCGTCACGCAAGGCCTGCTCGATACCATCGCCGCATATTCGCGCCTCGTGAAGTACCTGGATATGCCGCTGCAGCACGCGTCCCGGACTGTGCTCTCCGCGATGAAGCGCGGCTCGTCGGGCGAAGCGTTTCTGAAGCTCCTGGAACGCACGCGCGCGACCATTCCCGGCGTCTCGCTCCGTACTTCTTTTATCGTGGGCTACCCCGGCGAGACCGATGCCGATTTCCGCGAGCTGTGCGATTTTGTGCGCGTTGCGGAATTCGACTGGATGGGCGTCTTCACCTATTCCGATGTAGATACCGCGCAAAGTTATGCGCTCGGCGCCAAGGTGCCGGAGCAAGTCAAGAGCGATCGGCGCGACGCTCTCATGGCACTCCAGCGCAAGATTTCCGCGCGAAAATTGAAGGCGCGCGTCGGTAAGACTGAACTCGCTTTGCTTGAGGGGCCGTCAAAGGAAAGCGAACTCCTTTGGGAAGCTCGTCTCGCGGGTATGGCGCCGGAGATTGACGGCAAGGTGTACATCAACGACATCGCCGGTACCGATGGGCCGGTAGCCGCCGAGCGTGCCGAAACCGCAACGACGCTACCGGAGGCGGGGGACTTAGTCCGCGTGACGGTTACTGAAGCTCACGATTACGATCTGGTGGCGACCGTGCTTGAGACGGTTCGCAGCGGTAAGCGGCATATCGCAACCGGCTCCGATGTGCCGGCATACACGACGATCGCGACGGGCGCGGCGCAAAGAGTTCTCACCGGCGCGCCGCTGCGAATTTTGCAGTAGTTGGCGTCGCGACGGGTAGTTTCGTGGTTCTTCGCGCTCGCGCGAGAGCCTTTTCTAGGAAGACCGCACATGCAATTTAAGTGCCCGATTTGCCGCAAACCTACCTCCTCCGAAAATAATGCCGACTTCCCGTTTTGCAGCGAGCGCTGCCGGCTGGTCGATCTGGGCAATTGGGCTTCCGAGCGGTACGTCGTTTCCGAACCCGTATTCGATGACGACGAAGCTCCCGACGCAGATGCACCTTTGCCACCGCATCCCTTGGACGACACCGATTCGGAAACTTGATCCGCAAAGCCTATCTGGAAGTATGATTCGGCTTGATGGATGAAACTGCCGGCCTGCGTCCACAAACGCGAAAGCCTCGAATCTCGTACCTATTGGCCACCGTCTTCGGCGTCGGATATTTGCGTCCCGCGCCGGGCACTTGGGGCTCACTCGTCGGCCTGGCGATATCGGTCCTAATGTCCTACGTTATATCCGCTTCACCTGCGGCGCATCAGCGCGGCTCGTCGATCGCATGGCTCGTCGTCATCGTTGTCTCTGCTGTGGGCGTCTTGGCTTCCAACCGCGTCGTGCGCCACTCCGGCATCAAGGATCCGCAGTTCGTGGTGATTGACGAAGTCGCCGGACAGCTCATCGCACTCTCTTTGCCCTTCGTGGTGCTAAACTGGAAGAGTTGGTTGCTGGGTTTTTTGCTGTTTCGTCTTTTCGACATTTGGAAGCCATTCCCGGCGCGTCAAGCCGAATCCCTTCCGGGCGGCTGGGGCATTATGGCCGACGATTGGATTGCCGGGATTTATGCCGCGCTGGTTCTCGTTGTGGCGCAGAGGATCGGCCTCTAAAGCGGCCTCTTCAATCACTATGGCTCAAGGACTCAATCAAGGCTTAGCCGGCAACGGCCTCCCGCGCATTGATCGCATTAGTCCGGCCGCGGCCATTCCCGGCGGCGAGATCGCGATTTATGGGAGTGGTTTCGCTCCATCGAACCAGGCCCGCGCCCGAGTAACTTTTGGCGATATGGAGGCGAATGTCCTATTCCAGTCGGCGAACCGTTTGATCGCACGGGTTCCCGAGTCCGGCGCTGCAGTCGTGCGCGTGCTCACCGGCACAGGAGAAAGCCAGGCCGCCTCGGTCGCGCTGGGACATCAGATCGCCGATAACCTGCACCCGGTCACCAGCCCGGTGGTCGATCACGAAGGCAATATCTACGTAACGTTCAGCGGGCAGCGCGGACGGCGCGTGCCCGTGCCGTTGTATAAGATCACAGCGAACTTCACCGTGAAACCGTTCGTGACGCAGCTCGTAAATCCCAGCGGCCTTGCGTTGGACCGCGAAGGCGTGCTGTACGTCTCCTGCCGGCATGACGGTACGATTCATCGCGTGACGCCCGACGGCCGCGCGGAACTCTGGATCGAGGGCATGGGCATCGCCACGGGGCTGGCTTTCGATCATGAGGGGAATCTCTACGTCGGTGACCGCAGCGGTACCATCTTCAAAATCAACTCGAACCGCCAGATTTTCGTCTTCGCCACGATTGAGCCCTCGATCGCCTTCTACCACCTGGCCTTTAATGCGTCCGGCGATCTTTACGTCAGCGGCCCAACTACCTCGAGCTTCGATCGCGTATACCGGATCATGCCGGGCGGCGAACCAAAGCTTTTTTTCCGCGGACTGGGACGCCCGCAAGGTCTCGCGTTCGATCGCACGGGGAATCTTTACGTGGTCGCTTCACTTGGCGGCCGCCGCGGTATTGTGCGCATTACGCCAGACGCTCAGGCAGAGCTAGTGTTGAGCGGCAATGATTTGGTGGGCCTGGCGCTGCTGCCCACGCAGCGCGCCTACCTGACCACTACGGGCGCACTTTTCAGCATGGATTGGGACGTCGAAGGTCTGCCCCTTCCGGTCTAGCTCTCATATGCGCGGTGCGCGGTTTGCTTGCGTTCTCGCCCTTCTCTCGGATAATAATCGGACCGATGAAAGCTGAAATCATCGCGGTCGGCTCGGAACTGCTGACGCCCGATCGTATCGATACGAACTCCCTCTTTCTGACGGCGGAGCTGAACAAGCTCGGCATCGAAGTGATTCGCAAAACGGTGGTCGGCGATAAACGTGCGGACGTGCGCGAGGCGTTTGGCACGGCTCTGGCGCGTGCAGAGCTGGTAATTTCGAGTGGCGGCCTCGGCCCCACCGAAGACGACCTGACGCGTGAAGCCGTGGCGGAATTGCTCGGACGCAAGCTCGTCTCCAATATCGAGATTTTACGAGCCATTCAGGAGCGCTTCCGCCGGCTGGGCCGCCAGATGGCTGAAGTGAACGCGCGGCAAGCCTCGGTGCCCGAAGGGGCGATCGTCCTCGAGAATTCGCGCGGCACCGCGCCCGGGCTCTGGCTCGAGGCACACGACCGCGTAATCGTGCTTCTGCCCGGCCCCCCCAACGAATTGCAGGCGATGTTTGCGCCGCAGGTGGCCGAACGCCTGCTCCGACGCGCAGGAAATTTGAAGCAAGTCGTTCGCGAGCTGCGCGTGACGGGCATGACTGAATCGGACGTCGAGCAGCGTATCAAAGCGATTTACGTCCCCTACGAAGATGTGCACACGACGATCTTGACCGCGCCCGGGGAAATTCAGATTCATCTACGGACCTGGAGCACGGACGTGCCTTCCGCGGAGAAGACGCTCGCCGCTATAGCGGAGCGTATCTCGATGGCGCTCGGGGATTTCATCTTTACCACCACGAGCGAGCCGCTCGAGGCCGTCGTTGCCGAAGCGTTGATTCGCCAGCAGGCGACGATTTCGGCCGCGGAGAGCTGTACCGGCGGCCTTTTTGCCGAGCGTCTTACCCGCATCGCGGGGAGCTCAAGCTATTTCCTGGGTGGCGTGGTGAGCTATAGCAACGAGTTGAAAACCGCGTGGGTGGACGTGCCCGCAGCTATGATTGCCGCGCACGGCGCGGTAAGCCCCGAAGTGGCGATCGCCATGGCCGACGGAATCCGCAGGCACACGGGAAGTACGCTCGGCGTGGGGATTACGGGCATCGCCGGACCGGGTGGCGGCACGCCGGAAAAGCCGGCGGGGCTTGTGCACATCGCGGTGGCCGACGGCGTGCAATCGCACGAACGCAGGCTGCATTTCCCCGGGGATCGCGATCGGGTACGCTGGCAGGCTTCGCAAACCGCGCTGGACATGGTGCGCCGCTACTTTCTCGCTGCCGCCCGCGCTCGCCAAAATACCAAGGGATAAACCCGGTGCGATTATTTGTGGCTATGGATTTGAACGAGCAAGTGCGGGCAGCGATCGCGAATGTTTGCGAAAAGCTTCGCGTCGCGTGCCCGTCTGCAAAGTGGGTACGCGTCGAAGGCATGCACGTCACACTGAAGTTTATCGGATGGATCGCTGAGGAAGGACTCGCGGCGATTCAGCAAGCTCTCACCGAGGTTCGCTCTGGCGATGCGGCCGTGCTGCATTTTCGCGGCGTAGGCTTCTTTCCCAACGAGAAACGTCCGCGCGTCTTATGGATCGGCGTTGCCGCAAGCCCAAACGTGGCCGAACTTGCCGCCGAGATCGAAGCACGCCTCGAGCCATTGGGTATTGCGCGCGAAAAGCGCGAATTTCGCCCGCACCTGACGCTCGCCCGTTTTGATGCGCCCCGCGGAATAGATCCTCTTCTTAAGATTCTGCGCGATGTTGGCGAAGTTGATTTTGGAACCGTGCGAACCACCGATTTTTCTCTTTACCAAAGCGAATTGCTGCGAGGGGGAGCGAAGTACACGCGCCTTGCGAGCTTCCCATTCGTGCCGGAGCGGGTGTCGTGACTCCTGAGGCGCTCAATCGCTGGTGGTGGCTGGCGCTGGCCGCGTATTTCATGGGCTCGGTGCCCTTTGGATACCTGATCGCGCGGCAGGCGGGTCTGCGGGATATTCGTACCCACGGCAGCGGCAACATCGGCGCGACGAACGTAGCGCGCGTCCTTGGAAAAGGCGCCGGCGCGGCTACACTTTTGCTCGACGCGGCCAAAGGATTTCTTGCGGTCTGGCTCGCCGCAACAGTCACGGGCTGGAGCGCGGCGTGGATGATCGTCGCCGCGATAGGCGCCGTGCTCGGTCACACGTATCCGCTGTGGCTGGGCGGGCGCGGCGGGCGTGGCGTGGCGACAGCGGCGGGGGCGCTGCTTTTATTGTGCTGGCCGGCCGTCTTAGCGGCGATCGCAATTTGGGGAGTGGTACTGGCGGCTTGGCGTTACGTATCGCTCGCTTCAGTTGTCGCCGCCGCGGCACTCCCGATTTTTACCTACATTCTCTACGCGCCTGGTCACGCGCCCTCGCGAGTAGTCTCCATCGGCACCACGCTGATATCGCTGCTGATCATCCTGCGCCATCGCGCAAACATCGAGCGCTTGGTGGCGGGCACGGAAGCTCGCTTCGGGGCCGAATGAGATCCGTCTGCTTGAAGTGCTCTTGACGTGAAATCGATTGCCATCATCGGAGGAGGAAGCTGGGGAACGGCCTTGGCGTTGGCGCTTGCCCGCAGCCGACGGCCGCATGCAATCTCACTTTGGGTGCATGATGCCGAACTCGCGCAAATAATGCGCAGCACGCGCGAAAATCCAATCTACATGCCAGGATACAAGTTGCCCAACGAGGTGGAAGTTACTTCGGTATTGCGGGACGCTTTGTCGAAGACAAACACCGTCTTCGGCGTTGTCCCCGCAGTCCATGCTCGCGATGTCTATTCTGCGATGCAGCCGGTGATGCAGCCTGACGCGGTATTTGTCAGCACTACAAAAGGAATCGAGCAAGGCACCCTCCTGCGGATGACGGAGGTCGTTTCGGCCGTGCGCGGCCGTGCCCGCACCGCGGATCCGCTGCGCACCGCCGTCCTCTCTGGACCTTCCTTCGCTCGCGAAGTAGCACGTGGCGACCCGACGGCGGTAGTGATTGCATCGAGCGAGGCTGCGCTGGCCGCCGAACTACAAGAGGAATTCTCGGGACCAACGTTCCGGCTCTATACGAATGACGATGTAATTGGCGTTGAGTTGGCCGCGGCTCTCAAGAATGTGATCGCTATCGCGGCAGGCGTTTGCGATGGACTCGGTTTCGGCGGAAACACCGTCGCGGCTCTGCTCACTCGTGGCCTCGCGGAAATCACGCGGCTCATTTGCCGGCTGGGCGGACGACGCGAGACCTTGGCTGGGCTGGCAGGCATCGGCGACCTGGTGCTCACCTGCAACGGCACGCTAAGCCGGAATCGCGCGGTTGGCGTTGAATTGGGACGCGGACGCGCGCTGAACGAAATTCTGGCCACCACGCGAATGGTCGCCGAGGGCGTGAATACTTGCGCAGCCGCGCGCGAACTTGCTCGGCGCTCGGAGATCGAAATGCCGATCACGGCGCAGATGTATGCAGTTCTCTACGAGAGCAAGCCGCCTCGCGATGCCATCCGCGAATTGATGGAGCGTCGCCTAACAAACGAATAGCGCGCTGCAAAGCCCCTGTCCGTTCGTACAGGCGGTATCTCATCGGCTACCCTTGTGGACCCATCTGTCCGCAGCCAATGCCTACACCCCTACAATAAGTACGGCGTTCCAGCCGTGCCACTACGCATCCTCAAATCGCTTCATTTGCACCGTCCGCGTATCCTTTGGATGGTGCTCGCTGCCCTGCTGCTGGTCAGCATCGTGCCGATTTCGCTGTATCACCGGCAGGTGCTGCGTCTCAGCCAGCAGAAGTTGGAATTCAACGAGAGTGTGCAGGAAACCGAGCTGACGCGCTCAATGGCCGAGCAAATCGACCTTTTCGAATCCACGCTCAAACAACAACTGGTGAGCGAGCGGCAAATTTTGGCGCTGACCGGACTGATTGACAATGTCAACGACCCCATCAACGAGCCCAAAGTGCGCCGGCTGCTGGAAAATTTCGTGATGGGCAACCCCAATATTCTGTACCTCACGGTGGTCGGCACAGACGCGAAGGGCAACGAGGCGGGCGGCTTTCGTGCGGAGCAGGATCCATTTGTAAGCAACGCGCTGCAGCGGGCCTTTACCTCCACCGTCCAGTTGCTCGAGTTCCGCAGCGATCCGCTGGCATTAGATCCCGGCAATCGTCCGGCTTTTGTGATGGCGATCCCGCTCGAATCCAATGGCCATTTCACAGGGATGTTGGCGGCGGTCGTGTCGCTCGATCGCATTTTGCAGCGGTTGCAAGAGGCCAGCACGCACGACCGCGTGGTCTTTGTCGTCGATCATTCCGGGCACATCGTGGCCCATCCCGACACGAAGTCCAACGTTCCCGGCACGGACGTAACGTCGCTCTCGCCTGTCGTCGCTCAGATTCGAGAGCTGCCGCGTGATTTTCGCGACACCCAAACGGTTCGCTTCACGCTTCGCCAGGATGGGCGCGAGGTGCCTATGATGGGCGCCTACAGCACATTGCCCGAATTGAACTGGGCCGTCATCGCGCAGCGCAGCATGGACATGGCCCGCGAAGACGCCGGCGTCACCGAACTGAACAAGCAAGCTCTCACCTTCGTGCTCGTCGTCAGCTTCGCCGCTCTGGTCTTCGGGTACCTGTTCGCCGTCGGGATCAGCACTCCGATTCGCGGACTCGCACAATCCACACGCGCTATTAGCCGCGGCGAATTTCACGAGCGCACCTCCGTCAGCGGCGCGGCCGAGATCAGCGAGTTGGCCGAAACGTTCAACAACATGGCCGATGACATCGAGCGCTACATCGAGCGCCTGAAGCAAGCCGCGGCGGAAAATCGCGAGCTCTTTCTCGGCTCCATCCGCATGCTCGCCGCCGCCATCGACGAAAAGGACCCTTACACGCGGGGCCACTCCGATCGCGTAGCCAAGTATTCGCTGATCATCGCGAAGGAGCTTCAGCTTTCCGAACAGGATCTGGACCGCCTGCGCATCGCCGCTTTGCTGCACGACGTCGGCAAGATCGGCGTGGATGACCGCGTGCTGAAAAAACCCGGCGCGCTCACTGCGGAAGAATTCCAGTTGATGAAGCAGCATCCTTCGAAGGGCGCCAACATCATGCGTCCCGTGGCGCAACTGAAGGAGATGCTGCCGGGGATCGAACTGCACCACGAGTGCGTGGACGGCAAGGGCTATCCCTACGGCCTCAAAGCCGATCAAATCCCTCTGATGGCACGCATTATCGCGGTCGCCGATACGCTCGACGCCATCACTACCAACCGGCCCTACCAATCCGGTATGGATCTCGAATTTGCGTTGAAGCGTATCCGCGAACTTACCGGGACGAAATTCGATCCTACGGTAACCACGGCCCTCGAATCAGCCATTGACAACGGCAAGATCCATTTGACTCCTGCGCTGGTCGAAGTTTAACCATCGGCACGCCTCGCGCTTTCCTTCATCGCTGGCGCCCCGGCCCAGCGCATACGGGTTCTTCTAAAACGATCTGCTAGAATCATCCTTCCGGCGATTTTTCCCCGGGAACCCACGATGATTACGCTCTTCGGCAACGAAGAAAAGCCCAAGCCAGGGTTACTCGATCGGCTCAAGGAATCGGTGAGCAAGACGCGCTCGCAGCTCTCTGCGCGCGTCGAGGAGCTTTTCACCGGTACGAAAAAGATCGATCCAGCATTGCTGGCCAAACTCGAGACGGCCTTGCTGGCCGCCGATATCGGCGTGCGCACCACGCGAGATGTGCTCGACAGCGTACGTGAAAAAATTGACCGGCAAGCCGTTAGTGACGGGGAACAGCTTAAGACCGAAATCAAGCGGCAACTCGTGGCACAACTTTCCACGCCGGCCGCGCCGTCAAATGGCGCCACGGCAGGCGGCACAGAACCCGCGCATCCCCAGGAAAACGCCGGCGTGCGCCCCCGGGTGATTTTTATGGTCGGAGTCAATGGGGTCGGCAAGACGACCACGATGGGCAAGCTGGCGAATCGCCTCCGCGCCGATGGGCACAGTGTGATGCTTTGCGCGGCCGACACTTTCCGGGCTGCGGCGATCGAGCAACTGGAAGTCTGGGGACATCGCGCGGGTGTTGAGATCGTGAAGCAGAAGCCGGGTTCCGATCCTGCCGCGGTCGTTTACGACGCGCTGGCCGCGGCGAAGGCACGCGGTATGGAAGCTGTGATCGTGGACACCGCCGGGCGCTTGCACACGAAGTCCAACCTCATGGCGGAGCTTGAGAAAATGAAGCGCACAGCGGCAAAGGTCGTCCCCGGCGCCCCGCACGAAATCCTGCTGGTGATGGACGCGACGACCGGCCAGAATGGTCTTGTGCAGGCGCGTGAATTCACGTCCGCTGTAGGCGTCACCGGAATTGTGCTCACCAAACTCGACGGCACGGCGAAGGGCGGCATCGTCGTCGCGATCACGCGCGAACTGGGCTTGCCCGTGCGTTATGTGGGCGTCGGCGAAAAAATGGAAGACCTGCTACCTTTCGATCCGCAGCAATTCGTGAATTCCCTGTTCGACTAGGCTTTTCGCCATGCCGTCGATCTAGCGCAATCCAACGTGGCACAACAACAATCCTCGGTCCGTGCAATGGACGACGCTCTCTGGATGCGCTGCGCCCTCGATCTGGCTCGACACGGAGCGGGCCTGGCGAGCCCAAATCCGGCTGTCGGCGCCATGCTGATCCGCGGAGGCCGTGTGATGGGCGAAGGCTTTCACGCTTACGAAGGCCGCAAACACGCCGAAATTCTCGCGCTTGAACAGGCTGGCAAGAAAGCGGCAGGCGCAACGCTCTATATCAACCTGGAGCCGTGTTCTCACACCGGCCGCACCGGCCCCTGCGCGGACGCCTTGATCGGCGCGGGGGTTCGTAGAGTTGTGGCCGCGATGCGCGACCCCAATCCGTCCGTGGCGGGACGCGGCTTTCGCAAATTGCGAACGGCAGGAATCAAAGTAGAAATTGGCCTTCAGGAAGGCGAGGCTCGGCGCTTGAACGCCGCTTTTGCGCGCTGGATCACGGCGCGATTGCCTTTTGTGACCCTGAAGGCCGCCGTGACCCTGGACGGCCAATTGGCGCTGCCACGAGAAAGACCCTCCAAACGGCCTCCGTGGATCAGTTCGCGCGAGTCGCGGGCCGAGGTTCATCGCATGAGGCACTCGTCGGACGCATTGGTTACCGGCATCGGCACAATCCTGGCCGACGATCCCCTCTTAACTGACCGCAGCAGCCTGCCTCGCCGTCGCCGGCTGCTTCGCGTGATCCTCGATTCGAAATTGCGTCTGCCTTTGCGATCGCGCATCGTTCGCGCCGCAAAGAATGATGTCCTCGTCTTCACCGCGATGCCTGCGAATCATCCTCGGGCAAAGCTTCTGAGAAAAGCCGGCATCGAAATCGTGCACCTCGCTTCGAAGAAAACATTCCGGCAGCCGAACTTGCGCGATGTTCTAAAGGAATTGGGGCGCCGCGAAATCATAAGCGTCCTGCTGGAAGCGGGTAGCCGGCTGAATAGCGCCGCCCTGGCGTCTGACCTTGTGGATCGCATCGTGATCTTTCAAGCGCCCACCGTTTCCGGAAGAACGGAATCGCCTCTCGCTGATCCACAAGCTATGCGCAACAAGAAGCTCTGGAACGTGAATGTTCAGCGCTTCGGGCCGGATATCTGCATCGAAGCCGATCTACGCAAGCCATCTCGTACCTTGCCGCCGTCGAAAAAGCCGCGTCGCCGGTAGCTATAGTAAAATCAGCCCATGTTCACCGGCATCATCGAACATCGCGGAACCGTCGTTTCCTTGGAGCGCAATTCCGGTGGAGGGCGCATCCGGGTGCGAGCGGAGGATCTCGTTTCAACTCTCTCCGTCTCCGCCAGCATCGCAGTCAACGGCTGCTGCCTCACCGTCGTAGAGCATACTGCGACGGAATTCTCCGCCGACCTTTCGCCCGAAACTTTACGGCGCACAACTTTTGGTCAGATGAGCGTAGGCTCCCGCGTGAACCTTGAAAGACCGCTCACGGCAGGCAAGGAAATTGGCGGCCATTTCGTGCAGGGGCATGTGGATGGTCTGGGCCGAATCGTTCGCTTGGAACGGGAGGGTGCCTCCGGCGGTTTTCGTCGCGAGCAGACGGAGCGCAAAATGCCTGTCGAAGATGTAAATTGGTGGCTCGAAATCGAAATCCCCAGCGAGCTTTTGGGCTTCGTCGCCGAAAAGGGCTCGGTTGCCATCGATGGCATCAGTCTGACCATCGCCTCTCTTCGCGGCAATATCGCGAGCTTCGCCATCATTCCCTATACCTACACGTACACCAATCTCTCCGGTCTACGCGCCGGCGATCCAGTGAATCTGGAAGCCGATATCCTCGCGAAATATGTCGAGCGTCTGCTCGAAGCGCGCCGAACTTCCGCGGGTTCGCGGCTCAACCTGCAGCAACTTGTCGAAGAAGGCTTTTGAATCGAGAGCCGTCAGGAACGCTGCGAGGCCGGCGCAACCCGCGCGGCCTTCTCTCGCGAGCCGCGATAGTAAAGAATTAGCCCGAGCAATACCGAGAGCAACGTTCCCGCTACCAGTTTTACTTCAAAAAGGAATTTGTTCGTGCTCTCTCCCGGCGGAATCAGCGAGAGCACGATACCCGCCGCCACGACCGCAAAGCCCAGGCCGCCGGCGAGCCACACTCCTGGCAGCCCTCCAGGAATCAGCACGGCATCCGGATTCTTTGCACGGTCTTCGCGGTAAGCAAGCTTGATCACCGCAGCATACATATAAACGAACGGAATGAAATAAAGAATCGTCGCCGCATCCACGAGTATTTGGTAAGCGCTATTCGCTGTTTCGTTGATTTGGATCACCAGCAAGACAATGGCGGAGATCACAGCCTGCACCAAGATGGAAATGTAGGGAGTCTTCCAGCGCGGATGAATTTTCCCAAATGCCGCTGGTAGGTAGCGGTCGATTCCCACCACAAATGGCACCCGCGCGATCCCCGCGACCGTCGATCCCACGCCCCCGGCGTTGCCGATGGTGACGAGCGCCGCGGCCAAAATCCCTACGATCGCTACCCGCAGCACGGTGGACCCGAGCGAGAGCGCCTGAAAAACGCCGCTTTTCGGATCGACCGGTCCCGCCGGCAAAATCGCCAGCACTGCAAATGTCCCGGCAATATAGATCGCCGCGATTGCCACGCCCGATCCGAGAATGGCGCGCGGCATGGTGCGCCGAGGGTCCCTAATTTCGTCGCTCATGGCTGAAACCAACTCCAGCCCGGTGAAGGCAAACGCCAATTGCGGCCAGAAATTTACGGTGCCCCAGTCCCAATGCGGCAGCATCGCGGCGATGGTGAAATGTGTCGCGGATCCGTGCACGCGCCATAGCACCACCGCGACGCCGACCAGGATGATAAGTGGAATGCTTGTACCTAGTCCGCCCGCATTCTGCAGCCACTTGCCGATGTTAAGCCCGATGATGTTAAGGAACACCGCCACAAACAGCAGCGCAAAGGATACCCACAGCAGAAACGCCCGATTCTCAGCCAGGTGCGCTGTTCCTGACCCACCGACGTAAGCAGCCATCGCGGCGCTGGCCAGCAGAAGCCCGGGAAAGTAGAAGATCGAATAGATCCAGTATGTCCAGCCGGCTACGAAGCCGTGAAAATCTCCAAAGGCCTCTTTGGACCAGACGTAAAGCCCGCCTTCTTCTGGAAATCGCGTGGAGAGTTCCACAATCACCAGCGCGGTCGGCACAAAAAAGAATACCGCCGCGATGATCCACAAGCTGATCGAGGATTGCCCATTATGCGCGGCGGAGGCGATCCAGCGCGGGCCCAACACCGTGGCGATATTGAATAGCAGAACATCCCAGAAGCCCATCACCCGCCGAAGTTGATTTTTCGGATCGGCAGGCGCCGGCTGGCTCACAAAGTTACGTCCAGCGCGGGAATGAGTGCGTCTTGTTCGAGGAAATTGTGAAGGAATGGATCGGTCGAAGTTTCGAAATCCTTCCACGGACCGAAGAAGCTGATCTTGCCGTTCTGTAGGAATACCACTATGTCTGCCAGCTTGCGGGCCAGGTGCGTGTCATGCGTCACAACAATCGAGGTCTTCCGGAATTTTTGCTTCAGCTTCAGGATCAAATCGCCCATGTGTGCCGCCATCAGCGGATCGACCATTGTGGTCGGCTCGTCGTAGAGAATCGCCTCCGGGTCCTGTGCCAAAGCCCGGGCGATAGCGACCGCACGCTTTGTGCCGGTGCTCAGGTCCGAAGGCAACCGGTCGAGCGAATCCTCGACTTCTAGCATCTGCGCCAACTCGGTCACGCGTGCGTCAATCTGTTCCTGAGGGAGATCGGTCTCCGTTAGCGGAAATGCAATGTTTTCTCCCACTGTGAGCGAGTCAAAGAGCGCGCCCGATTGAAATACCATGGTGACGCGCCGCCGGATGGCCGCAAGCTGATATTCCTGCCAGCCGGTAATGTCCTGGCCGGCTACGATCACGCGTCCCGCATCCGGCTCTAAAAACCCCATAATGTGCTTCAACGTGACCGATTTGCCGGCCCCGCTGCGCCCCATGATCACCGCGGTTTGCCCGCGCTCCACGTGAAAGCTTACGTTATCGAGCACCACATGGCCGTCGAATGCCTTCGAGACGCCCAGAAACTCGATGTAGTGCTCGGGCGCAGTGGCGGGGTTAGCCGGTTTTGCGGGTGGTTCGCTCGACAACCGGTCGATTTTTCCGGTGGGCTCGTTTTCACTCATGGGAGGACCCATTCTTGACGACGCCGCGTTTGGATGCAAATTGTTTTGCATTGGGCAAGAGTAAAGCTGCGCAAATCGAAATTTCCTCGCGAAGAAAGGCTGGCCCTAGACGTCTCGTATGTGACTAAGTACAGAGGCTTTATTAACAGTTGTGGGGTGAGATGTTTTGTGAATTTTCGGTTAAAGGGCTTGACACGTTGGCATAGCCCGAATATATTGGCACTCGCACGCGAGGAGTGCTAACCCACCGCTCGCGTGCGACCACTCGGTTTATCAAAAACGTTCAGCCACTAGTTACGGAGGGCTACACACGATGGCAGTCTCAATTACTCCCCTGCACGATCGCGTGCTGGTGAAGCGTATCGAAGAGAAAGAAAGCATCCGGGGCGGCATCATCATCCCGGACACCGCGAAAGAAAAGCCCCAGGAAGGCGAAGTCGTGGCCGTGGGCGCGGGCAAAATGGAAAAGGGCGCGCGGGTTCCGCTCGACGTCAAGGCCGGTGACCGCATTCTTTTCGGCAAATACAGCGGCTCCGAAATCAAAGTCGAAGACGAAGAATATCTCATCCTTCGCGAGGACGAAATCCTGGCGAAGTTCGGCGGCGCAGCAAAATCAGCCAGCGGCGGCAAGAAGTAACTACCGCATACCAGCAGTACGTTTGACCATTTTCGAGGAGGAAGACTTTTCATGGCGAAGCAAATCGTTACAGGCGAAAACTCCCGGCAGGCAATCCTCCGCGGGGTGAACGCGCTGGCGGACGCCGTCAAGATCACGCTCGGCCCCAAGGGCCGCAATGCAGTGATTGAGAAGAAATTCGGCGCGCCGGTGATTACCAAGGACGGAGTAACCGTAGCAAAGGAAATCGAGCTGAAGGATCCGCTCGAAAACATGGGCGCGCAGATGGTGCGTGAGGTTGCTTCCAAGACCTCCGATGTGGCCGGCGACGGCACCACCACGGCTACCGTGCTCGCTCAAGCGATCTTCCGCGAAGGCGTGAAGACCGTGGCGGCTGGGGCAAGCCCGATGGCGCTGAAGCGCGGCATCGAGAAGGCCGTGGAAAAGGCCGTCGAGAAGCTCAAGGAATTGCACCGCGATGTAAAGGGCGACATGATCGCCCAGGTCGGCACCATTTCCGCCAACAATGACAAGCAAATCGGCAGCATCATCGCCGAGGCGATGAAGAAGGTCGGCAAAGACGGCGTGATCACCGTGGAAGAATCGCGCACCATGGAAACCACGCTCGAAGTCGTGGAAGGAATGCAGTTTGACCGCGGCTATCTCTCGCCCTACTTCGTCACCGACCCCGAGCGCATGACCTGCAATATTGAAGACCCCTACATCCTGATCCACGAGAAGAAGATCAGCTCGATGAAGGATCTGCTTCCGCTGCTCGAGCAAGTGGCTCGGGCGGGCAAGCCTCTGATGATCATCGCCGAGGATATCGAGGGCGAAGCGCTCGCGACCTTGGTGGTGAATAAGCTGCGCGGCACGCTACAGTGCGCGGCTGTGAAGGCTCCGGGCTTCGGGGATCGCCGCAAGGCCATGCTCGAAGACATCGCGACCCTCACCGGCGGCAAGGCCATCACGGAAGATCTCGGCATCAAGCTCGAGAACGTGAAGATGGAAGACCTGGGACGCGCCAAGAAGGTCACCATCGATAAGGACAACACCACCATCGTCGAGGGCAACGGTAAGGCCGCTCACATCGAGGGCCGCGTAAAGCAAATCCGCGCCCAAGTCGAGGAAACCACCTCCGATTACGATCGCGAGAAGCTGCAAGAGCGGCTCGCAAAGCTCGTCGGCGGTGTGGCAGTCATCAAGGTCGGGGCGGCAACGGAAACCGAGCTGAAGGAAAAGAAGGCTCGCGTGGAAGATGCCATGCACGCAACCCGCGCTGCGGTCGAGGAAGGTATCGTCCCCGGCGGTGGTGTGGCGCTGCTGCGCTGCATCCCGGCTCTGGAATCGCTCAAGCTCGAAGGCGACGAGGCCATTGGCGTGAATATCGTCAAGCGCGCGCTCGAAGAGCCCATGCGCCAGATCGCGCATAACGCCGGCATGGAAGGCGCCGTCGTTCTCGGAAAGATCCGCGAATCCAAGGACAGCAACTTCGGCTACAACGCGGATACCGACGAGTACGCGGACCTGGTCAAGGTCGGCGTGATCGATCCGGCCAAGGTTACCCGTTTGGCGCTGCAGAATGCGGCTTCCGTCGCCGCGCTGATGCTCACCACCGAAGCTCTGGTGGCGGACATCCGCGAGGACGAAAAGAAGGCCGCGGCTCCTGCCGGCGGTGGCCCCGGCGGCATGGGTGGGATGTACTAAATCCAGTCCGAAGGCGCATAACCGTATCGCAAAAGGGGCGTCCACACAGGACGCCCCTTTTGTTTTGCAGTATCATGAGATTTCCAGGAAAGCTTAGTTTAATGATTTGTACGAGGGATGCTCCAGATGGCCGGAAATGAAAATCGAGATGGCTTCCACTTCGCCACCGTCGAAGAGGCGACGGAAGAATTCCGCCAGGGCCGCCCGATCGTATTGGTTGACGACGAAGACCGCGAGAATGAAGGCGATCTGGCCATGGCGGCCGAGAAAATCACCCCCAGCGCCATCAACTTCATGGCTACGCACGGCCGCGGGCTGATCTGCCTCTCACTCACTGAAGACCGTTGCGAGGAACTCGCCTTGCCACTCATGTCTCCGGTGAACACCTCGGCGCATGGAACTGCCTTTTGCGAAGCGATTGACGCGCGGCGGGGTACCACCACCGGCATCAGCGCGAGCGACCGTGCCACCACCATTCTTGCAGCGATTGATCCCATCACGCGCCCATCCGATCTGGCACGGCCAGGCCATGTGTTTCCGCTTCGTGCCCGCCGCGGAGGCGTACTCGTGCGCGCCGGACAAACCGAAGCATCCGTGGACCTGGCGCGCATCGCGGGGATGACGTCCGCAGCGGTGATCTGCGAAATCATGAACGACGACGGAACCATGTCGCGCGTGCCGCAGCTCATCGAGTTCTGCCGCAAACATGATCTGAAGATGATCACGGTCGCTGAACTGATCGGCTACCGCATGCAGCACGAGCGGTACGTCCGCCGCGTGGCGGAAACACCACTTGATACGGAATACGGACCCTTTCGCATGATTGTTTACTCGAGCGAGGTAGACCGCGAACAGCACATCGCGCTCGTTCGGGGCGATTTGGCCGATATGCCCTCGGCAGGAGGTCCGCCGCTCGTTCGCGTGCACTCCCACTGCCTGACGGGAGACGTATTTGCCTCGACGAGCTGCGACTGTCACGACATCGTAGGGAAATCCCTGCAGGCAATTGCTGCTGAGGATCGCGGCGTTTTTGTCTATCTACATCACACTGGCCGCGGCTTTGGCATCGAAAAAGGTTCTCCCGCCGCCGCGTCCCTGCCTCGCGTTGTCTATCACACCCGCGGACAGATCGATGGCGATCTCGCACGGCAGCGGCTCGTGCAGCACGAGAGCGGCATCGGCGCCCAGATCCTGCGTGACCTGGGGCTCACCGATATCCGCATCCTCACCAACCATCCGCGTAAAGTAGTGGCCCTGGCAGGGTACGGCATCACCATCGCCGATCGCGTGCCATTAGCCACCGTCGCAGAAAAATCCACGCATCAGCAACTCTAACGAAGGATCTTTAAAGTGCTGGGGACTCCGCCTCAGGACGAATGCGCGGCAGGCTTTTGGGGCGCTGCTTGTGGCGTGCCTTTCACGAATACATAAGGCTTGATTTTCGCCAACCTCTTTTGGCTGATACCGCGTACAGCCACAAGGTCTTCCACGCGCCGAAATGGCCCGCTCTTCTTGCGGTATTCGAGAATTCTGTCCGCGATCACGGGACCAACGCCGGGAAGCTGTTGCAATTCGTCGGAAGTCGCGGCATTTAAATCGATCGGCTTGGAGGGAGGAACTTTGGGTTTGTTGCCAGCGCTGGCCCCGGCCCCAAGAAGCAAAAACAAAGCACCCGCGCAGGCAGCACGATAACGCCAAAGTGATAGTGACATACTATTACTATATAATTATATAATGATAATTACAAGAAGATTTGCGAAGACTTTCAGTCCAGACCTCTGGCACTGCGGGGTTCGATCAGAGCCGATTGCCAAGGGGGTCGTACACTTCCACGTCGCCAAACAGCCCCGCTTGCTCGGCAACCGCCGCACGATCGCCCACCACCACAATCTGCGCGTTCGCCGCATCGAAATAGCGCCTCGCCGCGACTAGCACATCATCACCCTTGAGAGCGCGGACGCGTTCGCGATACGTTTCCAGGTAATCCTCAGGCAATTCCTCCAGATAAGCGGTAGCCAACTGTGCCGCGATTCCCTCTTGCGTTCCCAGGCCGAGCGAAAATAACCCGCTCATGTAACTCAGCGCATTTTCCAGCTCCTCCGGCTCGACCGCCAAGGCGCGCAAACGATCCAGTTCGTAGAATATTTCCGTCAGCGTTGCCGCCACCACTTCATTCCGCACGGCCGCGTGCACGTGGAAGAATCCGTGTTCGCGCAAACCCACCACGCTCGAGCGCGGACTGTACGTATAACCGCGTTTCTCGCGGATGTTCATTACCAGGCGGGAGTGAAACGCTCCGCCATAGATGTTGTTGGCGAGCCCAAGGCGCAACCAATCCGGGTTCTTTCGCGTGATCGCCAGATTGCCGAGCAGCAAGTCGGTTTGCACGGCGCCGGGAAGGTGCACGAGAAATACGCGGCGTCCATGCTGCCGCGGTGGTGCAGGCCGGGCTGCACGCGCGGGACCCGCACCCTTCCAACTGCCCAAGGCCTTCTCGATCTGCTCGAGCATGGCCTCCGGAGCAAAATCCCCCACCGCGATCAGCAGAGCGTCCGCCGGCTGGTAATGCGCCCCGTAAAATTTCAACAGAGACTCGCGCGTGTATCCCTCGACCTGTTCCTTCGTTGGCGCAAAATTGGCATATGGATGCGGACCAAACAGAACCTTGCGAATGCGTTCCGCGGAAAGAAAATCCGGTGTCGTCCGCGCGATGTTCAGTTCTTCTAACTTTTGGTGCCGTTCGCGATCGAACTCTTCGTTGGGAAAACTCGCCTCGCGCGCGATTTCCGCCACCAGAGCAAGCAGTGGCCCTGCAAATTCCGTGAGGCCCGAGAACGCGATCGCCGTAGTGTCGGCTCCTGCATTCGTGGAAAGATCGGCGCCCCATTTGCGCAGGTCATCTTCGATCTGGTTTGTGCCTCGGCGGGACGTGCCGGTGCGCGCGACCGTCGCCGTCATTTCCGCCAGTCCCGGGACGCCGTCGGAATTGCCACTGCGGAAAAATAATTCGGCGGTAAATTTCGGCACCGAATGCGATTCCACCAGTACCACTTCCAGCCTATTCGCTAGGCGCCGCCGCAACCGGCGCGGCCAAACCACCGGCCGCTCCTCCCCCAACGCGGGCACATCCGTTCGAAAAGGCATTTGCGAAACCGTCGGCGGCATTACGCAACCTCCTGGATTGTTGGCTGCGGTGCCGGCGCCGCCGGCAAGCGAAACACAATGGCGCGTTGCTGCGGGACAAGATAGCGCTTTGCCACATCCTGCAACTCCGCGGGAGTCACCTTAAGAAACCCGTCCAAAATCGTGTTGACCAAATTTGGATCGCTATCGAACAGGGTAAAGCACGCCAGATAATGCATCAGCCCAAAACGCGGAAACGCTGCTCCATGTCCGCCTTCGAGAGCCGAATAGTAATCCGAGCGGAATTTCACTTTGATTTCTTCCAACTCCGCCGCGCCAATCCCGTTCTGGCGGATCTCCTCGATCACCGCATCGTAAGCCGCCAGCATCTTTTCATTCGAAACGGCAGGCGTGTAAATAATCCGAGTAACGATCTGAAACGCGCCGTTCAGTTCGATGAAGTCTCCTGTCCCCCCGCCCGCTTCGATGGCCAACTGCTGTTCGATCACCAGCCGCCGATACACGCGGCCAGCTCGACCGCCGTGCAACACTTGATCGAGCAATGCCGCCGCATACCAATCGCGCGTTCTGCGCGCTGGGGCGCGGTATCCAATCGCCACGGCCGGCAGCGTGCCAAATTTCTCTTCCACCGTACCGCGGCGCTCTTCTGCTTGTTCCGGCTCGCTCGCGTCCGCCTTCGGAGCCAGCTCTCCTGCTGGAATTTGCGCAAAGTATTTCTCGGCCAGCGCCATAGCCTCGGCGGGCACAACGTCGCCCAGAATTACCAGCACCGCATTTGAAGGCGCATAGTACGTCTTGAAAAAGGTGCGCACGTCGCCCAGCGTTGCGGCGTCGAGATCCGCGAAATCGCCGTAGAAGTTGTGCGCATTTGCCCAATTTCGAAACGCGATGGGCGGCAAATCGAGCCATGGAAACCCGCCATAGGGCTGATTGAGCACGTTCACGCGCACTTCTTCTTTCACGACGTCTCGCTGGTTGCGCAGATTTTCGTCGTCCACCTTGAGCGCGCGCATGCGGTCCGCCTCGAGCCAGAGCACCCGTTCGAGCGCATTCGACGGCACCGTTTCGAAATAATTCGTCACATCGTAGTTGGTTGTGCCGTTCAGGAGGCCGCCGGAGGCGTTGATGATCTGGATGTGCATCATCTTCCCGGCGTTTTCCGAGCCCTGAAACATCATGTGTTCGAAAAGGTGCGCAAAACCACTGCGTCCTTGCGGTTCCAGCCGGAAGCCGATGTTGTAATACACGCCCACGGTCACGAGTGGCGCGGTCCGGTCCGGCGAGACCACCACCCGCAAACCATTTCCCAACGTAGCGCTTTGGATCGGAATCTGCAGACCTGGCAAAAGTGCCTCCCCGAAGAATTTATCCAGACAGATCTGGGCTGAATTTCCAACAACACCTGCTGCCGCTTGCTGGGCTAATTGTAACGGCGCCGGCCGCGCTGGGCGCTCGATGAATTCAATTCCGCGCGGCTCACCGCAATTCTCTCCGCGAGCCGCTGCAACGCCGCGTAGGCGTTCGCATACTCGGCCGGGTATCTGCGAAGCGCCCGGACTTCTTGTGCGGTGGTGTGGAGCGCGCCGTCGTCGAGCACTCCGTCCCAGACTTCTCTGGCTCCATAGCGCTGCTGCATCTGAAGCATCTGCTGCACCAATTCAGAGAGCGACTTGGTTGCTTGCCGGCGGGAAAGCCCAAGATCCGTCAGAATCTTTGCGGCCGACTCCACCAGCGCCAGCACGTGCGTTCTTACCAAAGTCGCGGCAGCCAAATAGGCAGCGCGCTCGCCGGTCTCTAATTGTAAAACAAAACCCCCTAAATCCCGCGCCATGCGCCCCGCGACGCGCGTAGCCACCGCATCGCCCTCGACGGCAAAAGGCATGCCATGAAATTGTGGTTTCGCCTTTCTGCTCAAGATACACAGCGGGTACACCGAACCCGTCGCCGCACCCAATGCTTCGAGCCGATCCAGCGCATGACGATCAAAGGCCCCGCTGGTGTGCAGCACGACTTTGCCAGACCACTCTTCTCCGCCCATTTCCGCGAGCCGACGCGTGACGTCTGGAATAGCGATGTCCGGAGTGCAAATCAAGATGGTTCCCGCCTCCAGCACAAGCCGCGTAAGGATTCCATAGGCGCGGCCGCCGCCGATCGCGGCCACGGTTTGGCGCGCGGTGCGCAGCGAAGGCGTTGCGACGCTTGTAATCAGCCACCCAGCCTCGCGCAGGCCTTTCGCAAGGGCTGTTCCGGCTCGGCCGGTTCCCACGACCGCTAGTGTCATCTTCAACGTGGTCATCCGCACCCAGCGGGGCCAAATGTTAGAATGATGTTTTCCATGCAAGCGGTGAGGATGGAATCACGTGAACTTGTTGGTAAAAGTGCTGCTCAGCATATCCGCCCTTATTTGGATTGTCCAATCTCTCCGAGCAGGGTTGGGCGTGCTGAGTCTTCCCCGCTTGGGAAGCTTTCCGCCGCTCGCCGATCCGGATTGCCCGCGCATCTCGATTGTGTTCGCCGCGCGCAACGAGGAGGAAAAATTGCCGGCGGCGCTGCGCTCGATGCTCGCACTGGACTATCCAAGCTACGATGTAATCGCCGTGGACGATCGCTCGGACGATGATACGGGCGCCATCCTGGACGCGGCCGCGCGACTTCACTCCCGCCTCAAAGTGATCCACGTCGCAAACCTGCCTCTGGAATGGCTCGGCAAGCCACACGCACTCCAGCTTGGTTGCGAAGAGGCAACCGGTTCCTGGATCGTGCTCACCGACGCCGACGTACACTTCATGCCTGATGTGCTGCGCCTGGCAACTTCCCTGGCTCGCGAACAAAAGATCGACCATTTGTCGCTCCTCGCCAGGATAGAGATGGTCGGCTTTTGGGAACATGTGGTGCTGACCTATTTCGCCCTCGGCTTCTGGCTCGGCGTCGAGCCGTGGCAAGCCATCAATCCTCGCTCCGCGCGATACATTGGAGTCGGGGCTTTCCAAATGCTTCGCCGCGAAGTCTATGACGCGATTGGCCAGCATCGCCGGCTCGCTATGGAAGTGATCGAGGACATGAAACTCGGCAAGTTGGTCAAGCAGGGCGGCTATCGCTCACAGGTCGCGCTCGTCAACGACGAAGTCAGCGTGCGCTGGCATGCCGGGTTGGGGAATCTTGTGCGCGGGACCACGAAGAACTTCTTTGCCGCCAGCAGCTTCAGCCTCACCTTCGTGGCATTGCAAATTTTCGGATTGTTGCTAACGAGCGTGCTGCCTTGGGTGGCGCTGCCTTGGACACATGGCGTAACGCGCCTCTTGGCGGCAATCCCCGCCGCGATTTCGGTGATGGCCCAATTTGCGATCGCAAGAGAGGTTCGTGCGTCACCGCTTTACGCGTTGACGCATCCGATCGGAGCATTGATCTTCGCCTGGATGGTCCTGCGCTCCACGATCGTTACATTACGGCAGGGCGGCATCATCTGGCGGGACACTTTTTACCCGCTCGCCGACCTGCGCCGAGGCTCGGTCTAGACTTTCGGCCCTTGTAGCCCGCCCCGTTTCGCAGGGGCGGGGCCTTTGGCAGCCGCCGTCATCGCGCCCCGAAATACTCTGCTGCCTCTCCCCACGTCCCTAAACTTTGGCGCTCTGCTGGCTTGTTCCGGTCGCTGCAGCAGACGCGTCAGGGTCAGCCGCGCCGGATGACGCTGCGGCTCCCTCGGGCGGCGCGAACAGCTCGCCCAAGTCGCGCTGCTTCAGAGCCCGCACTTTGTCGCGCAACGCCGCCGCGCGCTCGAACTCGAATTTCTTCGCGGCCTCGCGCATTTGCGCTTCCATCTGTGCGATCGCGTCGTGCAGTTGCGCCTCGCTCGCAATGTTCTCGAGCGCGTAATCCTGCGCGGGAATCGTCATGTAGTCGGCCTCGACGATTGAGGCAAGTTGCATATCCACCGACTTCAGCACGCTTTGCGGCGTGATGTGATTTTCCACATTGTACGCCGTCTGCTTGGCCCGGCGGCGCGCCGTCTCTTCCATGGCTTTGGCCATCGATCCCGTCATGCGATCCGCATATAAGATCGAGCGCCCGTTAATATGCCGCGCGCAACGACCCATTGTCTGGATTAACGACGTCGCGCTCCGCAAATAGCCTTCCTTATCCGCATCGAGGATCGCCACCAGCGAAACCTCGGGCAAATCGAGCCCCTCGCGCAGCAGATTGATGCCGATCAGCACGTCAAATTCGCCGCGCCGCAAATCGCGTAGGATGCGCACGCGCTCGAGTGTTTCGATCTCGCTGTGCAGATAGCGGCAGCGTACGCCTACTTCGGCGAAGTATTCCGCTAGATCCTCGGCCATGCGTTTCGTCAACGTCGTCACCAGCACGCGTTCGTCTTTCGCGGCCCGCTGGCGAATCTCCTCGAGCAAATCATCCACCTGCCCTTTTACCGGGCGTACTTCCACTTCGGGATCGATCAGCCCCGTCGGACGGATCAACTGCTCGGCAATGATTCCCGCGGACCGCGTCAATTCGTAGGGACCAGGCGTCGCCGAAACATAGATGGTCTGCCCCATGCGATGTTCGAACTCTTCAAACGTCAGTGGACGGTTATCGAGCGCCGAGGGTAGCCGGAACCCATAATCCACCAGCGTTTGTTTGCGCGAACGATCGCCGTGATACATCCCGTGCACTTGCGGAATCGTTTGATGCGATTCATCGATGAAAAGCAGGTAATCCTGAGGCAAATAATCCAGCAGCGTCGGCGGCGCTTCGCCGGGCAGCCGCCCGGCCATGTGCCGCGAATAATTTTCAATGCCATGGCAATAGCCGATGGTGCGCATCATTTCCACATCGAACATCACTCGCTGCCATAGCCGCTGCGCCTCCACATATTTGCCCTGCTTTTCGAGCTGGGGCCGCCACCACTCGAGCTCCGCCAGGATTCCCTCGATGGCGCGATCGCGCTGCTCCTTCGGCAGTACGTAGTGCGACTTCGGATAGATGGGTAGCCGCACGATGGGCTCGCTCGGATCGCGAAGTTCACCCGTGAGCGGATCGATGCGCCGGATCGAGTCAATCTGATCGCCCCACATCTCGATGCGATAGGCGTAGTCCTCGTAAGGCGGATAAATCTCGATCATGTCGCCGCGGACGCGGAACGTGCCGCGCCGCAGATCTTCCGAGCGCTCGTACTGAATGTCCACGAACCTTCGTAGCAGCGCTTCCCGCGCGGTGCTCTGCCCGCGCTCGACCATTACCAGCGCTCCGTAATAGGCCTCTGGCGAGCCCAACCCGTAAATGCAGGAGACCGAAGCCACGATGATGACGTCGCGCCGCTCGAAAAGCGAACGCGTGGCGCTCATGCGCAGTTTGTCGAGCTCATCGTTAATCGTGGATTCCTTCTCGATATAGGTATCCGACGAAGGCATGTACGCTTCCGGCTGGTAGTAATCGTAGTAGCTGACGAAATACTCGACCGCGTTCCCCGGGAAGAAACTCTTGAATTCGTGATAGAGCTGCGCCGCCAGCGTTTTATTGTGCGCTAGCACCAACGCCGGCCGCGCGATCGCCTCGATCACCTTGGCCACCGTGAACGTCTTGCCCGAGCCGGTGACCCCCAGCAAGACTTGGTGCTTATCGCCCGCGTTCGACCCGTGCACGAGTTGGCGAATTGCAGACGGCTGATCGCCGCGCGGTTCATACGTACTGGAAAGCTTGAATGCCATCAGGAGGTCCTCAGATTGCCTCAGAGAGCGAAAAACAAATCATCATTATACCGCGACCCGGTATCTCAGGCTTGCGCTACTTCGCAGCCGGGGAGATTTGCTCGAGCTGCATGTGGCTCTGTACCGACCCCTGGTAGTGAATGGTGCGTCCGCCGTCTTCAGACTTCACCGTAAAGTCCATACGCTCCGCGGAGGATTGCGTCACGCTCACTAACCCTCCGGTGCGCAACGAAATGGAGCTTAGACTGCTTCCAGTACCCGTCCAGGTGCCGGAAGTCCGCAGGTTTTGTTTCTTGTAGACGTCCGGTGTGGCGTCATGCTCCGGACCGCGAGAGCCACCCAAGTCGAGCTTGGTCAGCAACACCGCACAGGTCTCGGACGTCTTGGAAGCCGGAGCCCCGACGCCCGTCAAGGGTTTACAAGGTTCATTGCGCGCATACTCTGAATGGCTTCGCCAAATTAATCCCGCCAAGGGACTCGCCGGCACGGCCTGCTCGGAAGACCATGTCTGCCCGACGACGATTCCGTCACGCGGCGCACCGGCTCCCGCGGCCAGTTGCCCGACCCACGCATGCATGGCCGCGGTCGAGCTATCGCCAGCGGATTCCTGGAATCCGCTCATGTGCATCACGTTCCCCGAGCCATCCAGCATAAATTCGAAGGATTGGCCTTCGAGATTGCGATATTGCGCCTCGACCCGCTCCGTTTCGGGATCGTATGTATCCGCAGTGCTGGTCGCGGAGGATTTCTCGTACGTTGTCCGGATACGCACCGAGCTATCGCCCGTGCCAGAGGGATCGTGTGCGGCCGCGAGCACTTCCATGCGCACGGTCGCACTCCAATTGACCGTGAGTTTCGAGGGGCCCTGCGGATCGTTCACGATTCCGCTGTGGTGAGATACGGTGGTCGTCGAGCTCTCCAACCGATAGCGAATCACCTGTCCCGTTTCGAATCGTGGCCCCAAATGCAATTTTTTCGATACATCCGGCGCAACCGCAGCAGTCCAGCCGCCCAAAACAGCAGTACAAGCAAGGATCGTCAAACACGCCGCCGGGATGCCCATCTTGGAGATTGATCTCATCGCAGGCCGCCAACTTGGATGCGGATTCTAGCTTAAGTGCAACCCCAGGGTGGGGCAAGAGTGGGCCGGGGCGTGGCGAATAAAGTGGGGCGGATTGACGACCGCTAAAGAGAGCATCAGCTTCTAAAAAGGTGGCAACTGTATGCCGGTTCGCGACGGCTCTTCCGCCGTGACGCGAGGCGATTCGAGCAAACCGCTCACGTGAATTACGCGGATCGGTAAGGGTGTCACGGTACGATCAACCGCATCCGCCGCAAGCTGCATGGTTGGGTTCCCGGCCGTTTGCATAGCGGTAGTCGGGCGGAAATTCAGGAGCATGCGTCTCCCAAAGTCCACGGTCCCATCGCCCTGATAGCTCTCTTTTTCGGCGGTTAGAACAATTCTTTGTAGTTGGACCTCACGGCCGCCGACCATGAACGCTGCGTGCACGGAATCGTAATGACCGCCCGGCGCGGCCTTGCCGTCGGCTGCTCCAAGATTGAGACCGTCCAATACGGCACGCGTGACCGCTACGTCTCCCCGCCCTTCGAGCGACGCCAGCAAAGCGTCGCGGCCCACGCCTTGCGCGGAGAATTGCACGCTTCCGGCAAGTGTTCCCGACGCCCGCCCGCCAAGCGCCACGCTGGTAGCCGCAAGGGCTGCCGCATTCACGCCGTCCAACCGTCCCACAAAGCGATAAACCGGATTCGCCGTAAGCTTTGCCTCCAGCGAACCGCTTACGCTGCCCCCGTAAAACCGCCCCGAAATCTGCTGCACCTCAAGACCACGGCCATCCAGTTCGATATCGGCGCGAACATTCTCCATCTCAAGCGGGGCCAGCACGAAGGTGTCCACTCGCAGGCTTCCGCTTGCCCGGAAGGTACCGGGCACGACAGCAAGCCGGCTCTGTGATGTGGCGGGGGAAAAAAGCCGCGCCAACCATCCCGGACGCGCGCGCGGCCCCAGCCAGCGATCGAGATCGCTCGCGTCCAGCCGGTCTGCCGCCAAGTCACACCGCGAAGGCGCGGAATCGCCCTCTTTCCATAAAATACTCCCCTGCCAATGAGCCCCAAAAGCAGATGCTCGATTCACGGTCACGCGACGGCTGTTAGGCGTCAACTCAAGCCTCATGGTTGCCAGCTCAATCGGCTGATTGAGCAGCGGAACCCGCACCGCTAGGTTCCGGGAGTCAATCACTCCGGTCGGACGAGGAATGGGTTTGCCGGCGTTCCACAGCCACGCTACCTGTAAATCGAGGCCGCCCTCAGCCTCCCAGCCCGTATTGAGTTGATGACCCAACGCCTTGGAAGCGGCAAGCCACCGTTCGAAATGGTCGAGCTCCCCGTCCATTCGAACGGCATAGGAACGGGTCGAAAAACCGGTCTGCGTCGAATGCTTTTCGCCCGGGCCTGCGGTAGCCACCACGTGAAGGCTCTCCGATTCAGCCGCACGGCTCGTTTTCTCGCGGGCTCCGGACGTGGCATCCTTTGCCTCACCAGGCACCCGCAACACGAAGGAAAGTGAAGAGACGCCCTCCGGCGGCGCTGCCTTGGCGCTAAATTTCGAAAGCTCCAGCAGCGATACGTCCCCAAGTCGCAGCGCTGCACCGTCCGATTGCGCCGTCAGGTCTATGGAAGCCGCCGGCCAGCCGCGGAGATTGCCGTTCAGACGCACGATTCCCTCAGCCGTGAGTGCAGTGTCCAAACCAGGTGAGAACGCGCGATAGAAGGCCAGCAAATCGCTCCAGGAAACATCTGACGGAGCGACCGTGAAGAACGGCGTGATGTTTGTCCGCCAATCCACGCCGCCCTCCGCCACAATTTTCGAATGCTCGCCTTCCACCAAAAACTGCCGGACGGTCAGATCTGGATCGCCCGGTTGCCAGTAGCCGTCGGCGCGGACCGAAATCGACGGGTCGTCGGCGCGCGAGGTCAAATCCCACCGGTGCAGATTCGAAAGCGCCGCCCCCAGCGTGAAAACCCAGCGTGCCCGTGCACCGGCGGCCGAACCCGTATTAGGCTCGGTGTTTGCGCTCACTTGTAGCTGCAAGGTGCCACGCACGCCCTTATCATTTCCGAAAAGCAGCCGCGAAGCATCGGCCAGCGCCGCGTCGCTCCAGGTCAGCGCGAGTTGCGCCGGCTGCAAACGCGCGGAGGTGCCGGCGATTGTTCCCACCAGGCGCAGGGTACCGGATTCCTGCAGTTGCACGGTCGAGCGCAAGGGTTGCGCGGAAAGCGAAATGCGCCAACGCCCCGGGCTTTCTTGCTCGACAAAACCCTTCACGTTTTCGAGAGCGAAAGGCCGCACATCCACGCCGCGGCGCAGATTGATCCGGCCACCGTCAATTTCAATCTTGTGCAGGCGCGCAATCGTCTGCACTTTGGCCGTAGCTCCGGCCATTGAAGGGGGCGGCGCCGGCAACCAGCTTTCCACGTTCCAACGGCCGTCCGGCGTGCGCACGAGATTGAGATTGGGGTTTGTAAAGGTGAGCGTGCCCAATTCAAGATGTCCTTCGAGCAAAGAGAGCGGGCGCAAATTCGCGCCAACAGCTTCGGCACGCAGGAAATATTCCGCGCCAAAGCGCGGGTCTTCTTGGATGGTGACCTCGTGCGCTTCCACACGCGGGGTGGGAAACCAGGCCAGATCGAAGTAACTCACTTCTACGGGCCGGCCAAAGGCCTGTTCGAACCGCGAGGTCAGCATCCGCCGCGCGCGTGACGACGCCAGCCAGCGGTTCACGCCCAACGACATTAGCAACAGCAGAATCGCACCGAGGATCAGCGCGGCGGCTGTTTGGCGGAGGCGTGTGCGGATCATGAAGGTAAAGGTAGAAATCGTACGCCGTGATCTCTCAGCGCACTTCGTGGAACATCCTATGCCATCGCGTTCGGGTACGGAAGTGCATCAGTGCGTCAGCTAGCCCACGAATTCTGGCGCTAAAGGATTCGTCCTCGGAGACCTCGTCATCGGAATCGAGCGACCAATAAATCGCCACGGGCGCGCCCATAATCGCGTTGCGATCCACGAAGCCCCAATAGCGGCTGTCCCAACTGCGATCGCGATTATCTCCCATCGCAAAATACTCCCCCGGTGGTACCAGCAACTCGTCCCCCGATACGTATTGCAAGATTTGATCGGCCCATTCGGGGCGCACCAGCCGCCGGATAAAATTCGGCGAGGCCGGCGGGAAATTATCGCCGAAGGGATCGTAGGGCGCGGCCGGGTCATGGTAGACGTACGGCTCGGCAAGAGGCTTTTCGTTCACGTAAACCTGTTGGTCCACGATCTTGATACGGTCGCCGGGGACGCCGATCACGCGTTTTACATAATGCGGATGATCGTCAAAGGGAAATTTGAAAACGATAATGTCGCCCCGCCGGACGTCGCGGTACGGCAGAAGCTTGTCGTACCAAGTGCCGCTACCGCCAAAGATGAATTTATTGACCAGCAGATGATCGCCGATCAGCAGGGTCGGCTCCATGGATTGGGAAGGGATTTTGAAGGCTTGCACGACGAAGCTCGTGCCGAAAAGCGCCAGGATGATGGTGACCAGGAAGGATTCGAGATATTCCCGCAGCGGAGTTCGTTCCACCGCGTCGTCGCGTTCGAGTGCGCGCGGCGCAGAGCTTTCAGCTTCGATCGTTGGGACCGCTTCCTGCATCTTGTTTTTCGTCTGGCGCGAAGGTCCGCGCGAGTTGCTCGATCGCGCCGGACGCGGCTACCTGTTCCGCTTCTTTCTTGCTGCTACCCTGGCCGAGAGCGGTCGCGCGCCCGCCTACAATGACTTCGACCTCGAACACTTTGCGGTGGTCCGGTCCCGTTTGGCCAACGACGCGATACGTGGCCGGCGGCCAGCCGTGCGCCTGCAACAGTTCCTGCAGGTGAGATTTGCGGTCCGCTTGGCCGAGGCGCTCGGTTTGCTGCGCGAGGCCCCAACTGAGCAGCGACCTTTCAATAAACGTCCGCGCGGCCGGCAAGCCCGCGTCCAGAAACAGGGCCGCCAACACTGCTTCATACGCATCGGCAAGCAATGCTGTCTTTTGACGGCCGCCCGTCTTTTCCTCGCCCCGTCCCAGGCGCAAATGTGCGCCCAAATCGAGGCGCCGTGCGGCCTCCGCCAACGCGCCGGAGTTCACCAGAGTGGCGCGAGCCTTGGAAAGCTCGCCCTCCCTCCACGCTGGGAAATTGGTGAGCAAAGCCTCGCTGACCACCAACGCAAGAACGGCGTCGCCCAGAAACTCCAGCTTTTCATTATCGTCGATGCGGGCGCTGCCGTCTTTCGGCGCATTCTCCGCCATCCACGAACTATGGGTGAGGGCGCGCTCAAGCCAATCCGGCCGCTCAAAGCGATGCCCGAGCAGCGATTCGAGACCGTCTTGCCGACCATCCGCCATTTTCGGGCTTACGGCTTGGGCTGGGTGGCGGCCGCTTTCTTCGCGTTCTCGAGCACTTTCTTGCACGGGCCTTCCATCTGCCCGCCTGGCTTGGCGCACGCTTCGAGTGCCGTCACTGCCTGGCCGTATTGCTTCGCGGCCATGAAGGAATTGCCCAGAAGATATTGATCCACCGGGTCGGGTTCGCCTTCGAGTTTTACCGCTTCCTCAAACTCCTGTGTGGCTTCCGTGTATTTCTGGCGGTCGTAATCCACCAGCCCCAGTCCGCTGTGGCACATGGCCAACTTTTCATCTCGCGCCTTGTCAAAATCCGCTTCCGGCATGTCCGCCGGTTTCTGCGCGGCGTTCAGGAGTTGAATTCCCTGGCGCGCATACGTTTCCGTCATGCGCAGCTTCTGGTCCGCATCAATTTCGCCGGTGTTGATCCGGCGCGAGGTGGTCATGGCCATCACCGGCAGCACGTCTACGTTATCCGGAACGAGCTCCAGCGCCTTCTGCCCGGCCGCGAACATTTTGTCTTCCATGCCAAGCTGCATGTACGCAGTGGTCAGGCGCGAATAAACCAAGCCGTCATAACGGCTGCTGGGATACTTCGTGAGAAATGCCTCGCCTTTCGAAACTACGTCTTTCGCGTCGTTCGAGTTGGACTCATGAAACGTCTTGTATGCAGCCTCTTCGGCCGGGTCGACCGGAGGCGCCGCCGTCTGTCCAGGCTGCTGCCCCGTTTGACCTTGCTGGCCCTGCTGCCCCTGGCCTTGCTGGCCTTGTTGCCCCTGTTGGCCTTGCTGGCCTTGTTGTTGCACGGATGCTTCCACGCGCGCGCTCGCGGAAATCATGACGAATGCTGCCAGCACCAGCCCCACCATCTTGCCAGTCATGCTCTTCATCGAAATTTGTCCTTTCGCTACCTGGTATTTTCGTGAGGCCTACACTGTGAGACGCCTGCTGCCCATCATTTCGTTACGCCAAGGTCCGTTCCGTCAAGAATGGCCGCCCGGATGATCTTCCCTTCGAGCCGGTTCATAAGCTTTCTGCAAACCGGTCTGGGCCGCGGCGCGTGCGGATTCCGGCGCTCCCGATACCGCCAACGCCGCGCGGTACTCCGAGACGGCATGATCGCGATCGCTTTCCATATCGTGGATGCGTCCGAGATAGACGTGCGACCAGGCCAGAATCACGGGATCGGCAACAGGCTCCCCCTTTGACCCAGGCTCGACCAGTGCGGTAAAGAGCTCTTCCGCTTTTTGTCCCTGCCGCTGCAACACCGCCGCCAGCGCCAGGCCGTATTGCGCCCGTGGCGTGCCGGGCCAGCGCGCCAGCACCTTTTCAAATTGCGCTTGCGCGCCCGCGCCATCCTGCGACGCGATCAATTGTTCACCGCGCTGCAGCATTTCTTCCTTTTCGTTTGCTTCCTGCTGCGCCGGTGACACCGCGGGCGCTACCGGAGCTGCGGCAAATTGAATTGCGCTTACGCGCTTGGTCTCGGCCGCGACGTCCACGCCCTTCGCCAGCGCCGGGAAATAGAACTTCATCGCCGGTTCGGCATCCTGAAATTTTCCAAGCCCTGCGAACAAGGGCCGCACCAGCACATAGCCTTCCGCGTCATCCTGATCAAGCGCAGCCGCGAGCTTCGCTGGCGCGTGATCCAGCCGCAACTCCACGGCCTTGATTAAGCATTCGGTGTAAAAAGCCGTGGCATCGTCATGGTAAATCCCCGGCAATTGCGGAGCGCGTCTTGCGAGTTCAATCAAAGGCTGGCTGGGAGCGATCGCCGCCGGATAGCGCGCGGGGATCGGATCGAGCAAGAAGTGAAGAAACGCGTGCCGCAATTCATCGAGCGGCGGATCGGCGTCACCGTTCAGTACAAAGTCATACTGATACGCGTAACTGCGGAAATTCGTGTCCGTACGCACGAGCGGCTCGATATACACGGTAAACGTGCGCGGGCTATTGATATCCAAGACATCGCGAAGATAACCGGTGGTCTGTAGCACGATCTTCGTCATCGGCCCTTGTAGCAGCTCCGTCGGCAGTTGGTACGCGGGTTCGATGCGCCGCCAGACGCGGTCAATCTGCGCTTCCTGGTAAAACTTCGCCAGCACCTCGTTGAAGTCCTCGATGGTCAGCACATCCGGCGGCAGGTCGTCGCGCCGCAATGTGTATTTGAAATCCGGCGGAGGGCCCGCAACCATCGCAAAGGACACAAATCGCGTGACGGTGACCGAGCGATCCTGATGTTCATGCTTTTCGTAGTACGCGCGCAGGGCATCCACCGCAGGGCCTTTGAGTTGCGTCATCTGCTCGGCGACGGCACGCCACGCGGGCGGCAACGACGCAGTTGCGGCTTCGGAGTCATAGCCCGCGGCCCACAACGCGCACATCGTCGCGAAGAGCTGTTGGCTGGTATCGATGCCGACCTTCTGGGGCGTGGAATCCTGCTGCTGGGGTCTAGGCCTGGCGGCGGGAGCCTGCTGCTTCGCGGGAGGAGCGGATTTCTGGCGCGCCGGGACCGGAGCGGCGCACAGCAACGCCAACACCGCGACGCTCGCGCCAACTCGGGCAGAGAGCCGCGCCGCGAACATTTCACTCCGGTGAATTTTTGGAAGCACTTGCGGCAATTTCGACTCCGCCCCGCTGCTCGGAGACCCGCCAAGGAACCATCGCGCCTGGGAGCGCGCCTGAAAGAGCAATCTACAAGGGGTAGAACGCGGCGTCAAGAAAGCAAAGAGGTTCCGCGCCCGCCAGCACTCAAAGAGCCGCGAGCACCAGCAATGTCGCGTCGTCTGCAAAGGAATCGGAGGCAAAGCGAACCGCCGCGGCCAGCAATCGCGCGTGCAGCTCGCTGGCCGAGCAGCCACGTTCTCGCGAGAGCAATTCGCTCAAGCGTTCGGTGCCAAATTCGTCGCCATCGGCATTGGCGGCTTCGGTGATACCGTCGGTGTAGAGCACCAGGCGATCACCGGGGTCGAGCGCAATCTCGCCCTGCGCCGCGGACCAATCCTCGAATTCGCCTAACACCGGACCACCATCCGACAGCTTCAACACACTGCCATTGCGCCGCGCCACCAGCGGCGGGTTATGCCCGGCATTCACATAACTGAGCATACTGCGCTGCGTGTCGAGCACGGCCGCGAAGAAAGTGACGTAGCGGCCCGGTTCGCAGTTGGTGCAGAGAATGCGGTTGACGCGCTTGCAAAGCTCGGCCGGCGCGCAGTTTTCTCCGGCATATGCTTTCACCGCGGCCTGCACGTTGGACATCACCAGCGCCGCCGCCGCGCCCTTTCCAGAGACATCGCCGATGCAAATCAGCGTGTGCGTGGGATCAAGCGTAAACACGTCGTAATAGTCGCCGCACAACGTGCGGGCTGGGCGGCACACCGCCGCCAATTCGAAACCGGGGAGATTCGGCAACTCGCGCGGTAACAATCCCAGTTGCGTCTCGCGGGCCTCGGTGCGCTCGCGTTCATCGCGTAATTCGCGTTGTCGTGCCTCACGGCGCGCGCGTCCCCGATCAAGCTGCGTACGCAGAATGCGCCGAAGCGCAGAATTGTCCCAGGGCTTCTGGATAAAATCTCCGGCGCCGCGCTGCATGGCTTCCACGGCAACCTCGATGCTGCCCCAAGCCGTCATCACCACGATCGGAAGATCGCCGTCGATACCGCGCACCTGCTTGATCAGTTCGAGGCCTTCGGCGCCGCTGGTGGTATCGCGCGCGTAGTTCAAGTCGAGCAGCGCCAAGTCAAAACGGCGGTTACCAATGGCATCCACTACAGCGGCAGGCGATCCAAAAAGTTCGATCAAGAATCCTTCGTCGCGCAAGGCCAGGCGCAAAGCCTCTCCGACGTGCGGCTGATCGTCCGCGATCAAGACACGGGGTTTTTCGCCGATGAGTTCTGCTGTGGCCATGTGTACTTTTCCTAGAGCTACTTACGGCAGCGTCCTACAAATTGTTGCACGGAACAGGCCCTTAGGCGAAACGCTGCAAAGTATTGTGAGTCTTGTGGTTACACGATCACCGGTGTACCTGGTCCGGATCTTGTGTCCGAAATTGGGACGAGGCGTTGCAACCACGCACAGGTTTCCAACGCACCAGTAACATCGGAGACTGCACGCTATTCTAAGCCTTCGTCTTGAGCATCTCGGCAGGTGCTCTCTTCTTGGATTTTGCCTTCGGCGCCGGCGCAGGTTCTTCCACCGGAACGCCCTTTTTGATCAAGGTTTCAAAGGCACTCTCGTCAAGGATCGTCACGCCCAACGCCTGTGCCTTGGTCAGCTTCGAACCCGCATCGGCGCCCGCTACCACGTAATTCGTAGCTTTACTCACCGACCCGATTGTTTTGCCGCCGTATTGCGTCACCAGTTCCCCGGCGGCTTCGCGCGTGTGCCGCTCGAGTGACCCGGTGAAAACAAACGTGCGCCCGTGAAGCCGGTTCTCCGCCAGTTTCTTGCGCTCTTCGGTTATCTTCACACCGGCCTTGCGAAGCTTTTTCACCAGTTCGCGATTGGCCGTCTCGGAAAAAAACTCCGCGATGCTCTCCGCCACCTTCGGCCCGACCTCGCCAACTTCCATCAATTGCTCCGCGCCGGCGCTCTCGATGGCCCCCAAATCGCCGAAATGATCGGCGAGCAGTTGGCCGGTGCGTTCGCCCACAAAGCGCATACCCAACGCATAGATCAGCCGTCCGAGATTGTTCTTTTTGCTCACTTCGATCTCATCAAGCAGATTCTGGGCCGATTTTTCGCCCATGCGCTCGAGATTTTCGAGCGTCTCGAGATCGAGGCTGTACAAATCGGCTACATCTTTCACGACTCGATGTTCAACAAGCTGATCCACGAGCCGTTCGCCCAACCCATCGATATTCATCGCATGCCGCCCGGCAAAATGCAGCAGCGATTCCCGGCGCTTCGCGGGACATGAGGCGTTCACGCAGCGGTACGCGACCTCGTCTGGTGCCTTGTGAATGCGGCTCTCGCATTCCGGGCAGCGCTCGGGCATCACAAACGGCCGGCGATCCTTCCCGGGCTCGACAACTTTCAGAACGTGCGGGATCACTTCGCCGGCGCGCTCGATCAGCACTTTGTCGCCAATCTGCACGCCCAGGCGATTCACTTCATCCATGTTATGAAGCGTGGAACGGCTCACGGTGACACCACCAACAGCCACGGGCTCAAGAAAAGCCACGGGTGTGAGCGCGCCCGTGCGGCCCACATTCACTTGAATGTCGTTTACGGTGGTGATTTCCTGCCGTGCCGGCCACTTGTAGGCAATTGCCCAGCGCGGTGCTTTCGATGTGAAGCCCAACTCGTCTTGCAAGCCGAAGTCGTCCACCTTGATTACGATGCCGTCGATTTCATACGGCAATTTTTCTCGCTGGGTATCCCACTGCCCGCAAAACTCCAGCACCTGGTCGAGCGAGTGGCACACTTTCCAATTCGCAAATGTGCGGAAGCCAAGCTTGGAAAGCGTTTCGAGTGATTGCGAGTGCTTTCGGATTGGTGGGCGTCCCGCAGCCGGCTCCGCAAAAAGGTAATAGGCGTAGAAATGCAAGCGGCGTGATGCGGTGACGGAAGGATCGAGTACGCGCACCGCTCCCGCGGCTGCATTGCGCGGGTTGGCGAAACGCTTGCCGCCGTGTTCCTCCTGCTGGCGGTTCATATCCTCAAAGGCGCGCAGCGGCATCACAATTTCGCCACGCACCTCAAAGTCTTGCGCCAACCCAAGCTTCTTGAGGACCGCCAAATTCACGCTGAGCGGCACCAAGCGAATCGTGCGCACGTTGAGCGTCACGTCCTCGCCGGTAGTACCGTCCCCTCGCGTGACCGCGCGAGCCAGCGCGCCCTTTTCATAGGTCAAAGAAATGCTCAGGCCATCGAATTTATGCTCAACCACATAGTCCACGGCATCGCGGCCGGTGAGTTCGCGGACGCGCCGGTCACACTCGCGCACGGCGTCATACGACAAGGCATTGTCCAGGCTCATCATCGGCCGCGCGTGCCGCACCGGCCGAAAGCCTTCGCGTGGAACGCCGCCCACGCGCTGCGTCGGTGAATCGGGAGTGATGAGATTGGGGCGCGCGGATTCCAGCGCCTTGAGCTCGGTCATCAGCTTGTCGAATTGCGCGTCAGAAAGTTCGGGCTGGTCGAGGACGTAATAGAGATATTCGTGGTGGCGGATCTCGTCGCGCAATTTCTCGATTTTGGCCGCGGGGTTACTGGATGGCATCCGAACCTCTGGCAAGCGATTGGATATTATACAATGCACGCTTCCGGACGCGCCTCACCTCGGTTGATGTTCGCGCTGTTCGCGTGGTCTCCAATGCTGGAAGGCATCCGCAAAGCCGCACTCATTTACAATCCGCTTGCCGGCGGCGGTGGACCCCGTCGCAAGCAAGATCTCGCGCGAGCGCAGCAAATTCTCGCCGCCGCGGGTATACGTGCGGAGATCCAGCCTACCAGCGTTCCGGGCGATGCCGGTCCTTTGGCTGCGCGTGCCGCGATGGCGGGCGCGCAGATGATTATCGGCTGTGGCGGCGATGGCACCATCAACGAGATCATCAACGGCTTGCGCGACGCCGAGATGCAAGGAAGCGTCGCAAACAATGTGCCGCTTGCTATTCTTCCTGCCGGCACCGCCAACGTGCTGGCCAAGGAACTGGGCATTCCCTGGAACATTCCCCGCGCTGCGGAGCTGATTGCGAACGGCGTGCCAGCGCGGGTCGCGCTGGGCCGCA
>DATNLT010000021.1:0-13290 GCA_035602725.1 Candidatus Acidiferrales bacterium | reverse complement strand
GTAATTGATGGCGGTAGGATTGAGCTGGAGTGCTTGCTGGGCTTCGGACATCGCTTTGTCGCCCTCTCCCAGCAGCGCATACATAGCGGTCAGATTGGTCGAGGGCACGTGGTCGTGCGGGTAAGCCTGCGTCCACGCGAGGTAGGCCTGCTCGGCTTTATCGAGATCGCCGAGCGCGAATTGATAGTAATGCGAGGTGATATAGAAATTTTCACGCTCGCTTACGCGATCCCGCAGATCGTAGGCCTTTTTCTCGTCTTCGGCGGCCGCCGCGAGATTGAACATGTTGTTGTAGGCCGTGCCGAGCCCGGCATACGCCATGGCGAAATTCGGATCAAGAGCAATGGCTTGCTGGAAATGGGGAACGGAGTCGATGGGATCATTCCTGGCGGCCAGTGCCTCGAGCCCCAAGCTGTAGGCTTTCAGAGCGTCGAGAGAGGCTGTGGTGGCCTGCTCGACCGGCGCGTTGTATTTCTGGACGGAGCGCAACGACTCGCCGAGCTTGCGGCGCATGTCCGTGGCAACTTGCGTGAGCGCGCCAAGAACGTGATTCTTGTCCGCAGCTTGCACTTCCGTGCTGGCGATTGTTGCGCCCGTGGCGCAATTTATGGCCTTCAGAATCAGGCTGTACTGGCTACCGATTTGCGCGATCGAGCCGTTCAGCGTGGCGGTGCTCGAGGTGCGTTCGCACACCTGGCGAGCGATGTCGTCGGTCAGCCGCGTGGTCGAAGGCTGATTCATATAGCGCAAGGTTTGCGCGAGCTGCTGATCGGAAAGAATGTTGAGATATGGTGACTGTTCCAACTGGACGGCGAGTCCCTGGCGCAATGTGCCGTCAAAGACCGGGTCGCCCGTGGTGTTCGCGAAATCGGCCACGACGACGGAATCTTTTTCGGTTAACGCCGGCACGCGGTGCAGGTAGAGATAACCGCCAATCGCGGCAGCCGCCAGCAGCACCATGGCGATCGGCAGGATGATTTTCAGCCGGCTCGAAGAAGCCACGGGTGCTGTGGCCGCGGATTGCTGTGACGCGCTCGCGACCAGCGGCGCCGCAGAAGCCGCGGACGCGGATCCGGATGCCGGCATGGCCTGCGCCGCAATCGCCGCGCCACTGGGTGCCGGTTCATGCGCTATGGGTGTTTCGGCAGTGAGGCGGATGGTGCGCGAGGAGTCGGTTTCACGTTTCAGCCGCTTCAGGTCCGCGCGCATGTCCGCGGCGCTCTGGTAGCGCAGTTCGCGATCCTTCTCGAGGGCCTTGTTGATTACGCGCTCGAGGTCAACAGGTACGTTGGGATTCAGCCGCACCGGAGCGACCGGCGCGCGGTGCAGGATCGAGTCAAAAATCGCCGCGGACGTATTGCCGAGAAACGCCATGCGGCCAGTAGCCATCTCGTAGAGCACCACGCCGAAAGAGAAAATATCCGTGCGCGCGTCGAGTTCCTTCCCGAGCGCCTGCTCGGGCGACATATAAGCCACGGTACCGACCGCTGCGCCCGGGCTGGTGAGATGTGCTTCGTCCACCATGGTCGCGCCCGTCAGCATGCCCACGGGATGGCCCGCCGCGCGCGGGACCAGTTTCGCTAAGCCAAAATCGAGTACCTTGGCCTGGCCGCGATCGGTAACGAAAATATTCGCGGGCTTGATGTCGCGATGGACGATGCCTTCCGTGTGCGCGGCGTCCAGGGCGTCCGCGATGCCGATGCTCAGCTCGAGAAGCTGTTCAAGATCGAGCGGCCCGCCTGCAAGGGCATGTTTGAGCGTGCGGCCCTTGAGGAGCTCCATGGCGATGAAGTACTGGCCGTGCTGCTCGTCGATGTCGAAGATCGTGCAGATATTCGGATGATTCAGCGCGGAGGCGGCTTGCGCCTCACGCTGGAAACGTTCGAGAGCTTGCGAATCCCCTTCCATCTCGGTGGGAAGAAATTTCAGCGCCACGAAGCGGCGTAGCTTCGTATCTTCGGCCTTATAGACCACACCCATTCCGCCCCCGCCAAGCTTTTCGAGCACGCGGAATTGAGAGAAGACCCGTCCTGAATAGGAGACTTCGATGGACATTGCCGCGAATCTTATGGGCAGGGTGCTTGCAAGTCAATGAAAGTGTGGGGCGGTGAGGCGCAACGATGGTGTGTGGCGCACTGACGAGGCATCGCAGAAAAATCGCAAGGCCGAGGACCTGCGCTATGTAGGGTAGGCAGGCGCAGTGGCACGGTGCGCCCGCCGAAGTCGAGTGCGTTAAGCGGTTGCTTCTTCTGTTACGGTGCGGCGCAGGGCGCGGTGGCGCCACTGGCCAAGCTGGCGGTTAACGAAATTCTGCCGCGCCAGGAAGGGAATCACCGGGCGGCGGCGCGAAGAGAGCTGATTGAGCATGCGCGGCAAGCGCGAATCGCGCTGCGCGTAGCGCACGCCTAACAGCAAAGTTTCGATGGCGTCCTGGCGGCGGCCGGCGGCGACGTAGACATCCGCAAGATTGAGATAGAGTTGCGGCTGGTCGCGCTTCTGCCGCACCGCCGAATCGCACAGGTCTTCGGCATCAGCCCAGCGCTCTTCGGCGCGAGCGATGCAAACGCCAAGATAGGACTTGTAAAAGGGGTTTTCGGGCTCGAGCTCGACGGCGCGGTGCATGTGCGTTAGCGCCTTCTCCGGGAACTCATCGCGTAGCGCGCCAAGTGCTTTTCGGAACTCAGCAAAGGCTTCTGTATCGAGCATAAACTTCCTCCGTGTGGGGCGATTCGGGAAGCCAGCTTCTTCTGCGATGGGCTGAGACTATGCCTTTTGGCCTATAGGGAACACTGGACAGAAGGACAGTTGTGGGACAGATCAGCGGGGCCGAAACGGCCGGTCCCTGCGGCCAGCGAAAGCTTCGGACGCCGGATCACGTTGACTTGCGTAGTGCGTGCGAGTACAAGAGCGCAAGCAATCTCATCGCGTCTAAACAGAGTTTCCTCGGGGGGAAAATGTCTGCTATTGCGCCGCGCTGGAAGACGATTGTTTGGGCGACCGTAGCTGCTATGGTTTTTTTGCTGCTGCCGGTGCTGGGACGCCATTCCGGTTCGGCACAGGCGCGGCAAGATGCTGGCGCGGGCGCATCGCAGGACTCCCCGGCGCCCTCCTCCGCACCCTCAGGGGACTCGCTCGATGCTCGAATTAAGAAAGTGATGGCACGGCCGGAATTTGCGCACGCCAGCTTCGGCGTGGAATTTTATTCGCTCGACACCGGCAAGCCGGTTTATCAGCTCAACGCCCAGAAGATGTTCACCCCGGGCTCAACTACCAAGCTGCTCACCGAGGGCACCGCGCTGGCGTTGCTGGGCGCGGATTACCGCTTTCCTACCCGCGTTTATCACACCGGCACGATCGCAAAGAATGGCGTTCTGAAGGGCGACCTGATTCTGGTGGCCAGCGGCGACCCGAATCTTTCGGGCCGCGTGCAGCCGGATGGCACCATGTATTTTGACAATGAAGATCACTCTTACGGCGGACCAATGGGCGCCAGCGCGCCGATGCGCGAACCGCTGGCCGCCCTTCGCGATTTGGCTGGGCAAGTTTCCGCGCACGGCATCAAGCGCCTACAGGGACATGTGATCGTGGACGCGACGCTTTTCCCCGAGGGCGAAGCCGAGTTGGGCACCGGCGCGGTGATTTCACCGATCGTGGTGAACGACAATGTAGTGGACCTGACGCTGACGCCTGGGGCGGATGGCGCTCCAGCCACGATGGAGGTTTCGCCGGCAACTTCCTACGTGAAATTTATCAACAAGGTGAAATCGGTGGCGGGCTCAAAGGGCAGCCTGGAATTTACCGCAGATGATGCGGCGCCCGATGGTACGCACACCGTAACGATCGGCGGCGAAATGGTGGTTGGCGCGCACGCCACGATCGTCAGCTACAAAGTTCCACAACCCAGCCGGTTTGCCGAGGTTGAGTTCACCGAATGTTTGCGCGAGAAGGGTATCAACGCGGAGCCGCGCGACGCGGGCAGCAAGCCGGATTTTACGGCGCTAGCGGCTTCCTACACGGATGCAAACGCGGTGGCGGAGCATGTGTCCGCGCCGCTCAAAGAAGAGGTAAAGGTCACCTTGAAGGTGAGCCAAAACCTGCACGCCAGCATGACGCCCTATCTGATCGGCGCGCTGGCCGCGAAGAAAAAGCAGGCCATTCTACAAGCCGGCTTCGACGCGGAGCGCGAATTTCTCACCAAGGCCGGGCTCGATCTCGCCGGGGCTTCACAGGGTGATGGCGCGGGAGGCGCCCAGTCCGCATATTTCTCGCCGGATTTCATGGTGCACTATCTGGCGTACATGGCAACGCGGCCAGACTTCCAAATCTTTCACGATGCGCTGCCGATCTTGGGCAAGGACGGCACATTGTGGAATATCCAGCAGGATTCGCCGGCTGCGGGCAAAGTACACGCCAAGACCGGAACGTTCGGTTCGTACGATAACCTGACGAAGACCCTGATGCTGAACGGCAAAGGGCTGGCGGGCTACCTGACCACAGCGGACGGACGGAATTTGGCCTTTGCGGTGTATCTGAACCACGTCACTTTGCCCATTGACGATCCGGATGCGGCTACCAAAGTGGCGGGACAGGCGGTCGGGGAGATTGCCGCAGCGGCGTACGATGCACCTCTGCCCGCGGCGCAGGCAAAGACCGGCGACGACACCCCCGCGCAGGCACGCCCCGTTAACGCCGCTCCGAGTGGTAGCGCTTCAGCGCCTGGATCGGGGTCCTCCGATTACGACGTGATCGTTCGCAATGGCCACGTCATTGACGGCAGCGGGAACATCTGGTTCGCGGCGGATGTGGGGATTCGCGCAGACCGCATCGCCGCCATCGGAAACCTGAAAGACGCGCACGCGGCACGCGAGATTGACGCGACCGGATTGGTCGTCTCGCCGGGATTTATTGACATGCTCGGGCAATCGGAAACTTCGCTTTTGATTGACAACCGCTCGCTCAGCAAACTCTCGCAGGGGATCACGAGCGAAATCACCGGCGAAGGCGGCAGCATCGCGCCGCAGGATGATCTCACGCTCGGACCCATGAAACCGATGCTCGATCACTTTCACATCACGGTTGATTGGACCGATCTCGCGGGCTATTTCCGCCGGTTGCAGCACGATCAGACTCCCATCAATATTGGAACTTACGTAGGCGCGGCGCAGGTGCGCGAAGCCGTGATCGGCGACGCGGATCGCGCGCCCACGAACTCCGAACTCGATCAAATGAGGTCGCTCGTGGCGAAGGCCATGGAGCAAGGTGCCCTGGGCGTTTCCACCGCGTTGATTTACCCGCCTGGACATTACGCAAAAACGGACGAGCTGATCGCCCTGGCCAGAGTCACAGCGCAATATGGCGGACTTTATGCCTCGCACATGCGTAGCGAAGGGCAGAGCGAGATGGCGGCGCTTGACGAAGCCATCCGCATCGGACGCGAAGGTGGTTTGCCGGTGGAAGTATTTCACTTGAAGGTCGCGGGCAAAGATCGCTGGGGGCAAATGCCGCTGGTGGTCAAAAAGATTGAAGACGCCCGAGCCGGTGGCGTGGATGTTGCCGCGGATATGTATCCTTACCTTGCCGGAGCGACGGCGCTCGCCTCCGCGTTGCCGCCGTGGGTGGCGGATGGCGGTCCGGATAAATTGCTCGCGCGGCTGCACGATCCCGCCGTACGAACACGTATACACACGGATATGGCCGCGAGCCATGCCGACTGGGAAAATCTCTATCTGGCGGCGGGCGGCCCCAGCGGCGTGATGATTGCGTCGGTGGTCGATTCCAAGCTCAAGAAATTCGAGGGCAAGACCGTAGCGGAAATGGCCGTGGCGATGCACAAGGATCCCATCGACGCGCTGATGGATTTTGTGATCGCGGACAACTTGCAAACGGGGGCGCTCTATTTCATCGCGACCGAACGCGATTTGCAGTACGGCTTGAAGCAGCCGTGGACCAGCATCGGCCTGGACGCGAACGAGGAATCGCTGGACGGGCCACTCTTTGGTCCGCACGACCACCCGCGAACGTGGGGTTCGATGCCGCGATTTCTGGGACACTATTCCCGCGACTTGAAGCTGGTGCCCCTCGCCGAGGCGATCCGCAAAATCACTTCGCTTCCGGCGCAGCGCGAGCATCTAACCGAGCGAGGGCTGTTGCGCAAAGGATTTTACGCGGACGTGACGATTTTCGATCCTGCGAAGATCATTGACCACGCGACGTACATCAAGCCGGCGCAGCTTCCTGAAGGTGTCGAGTACGTCTTTGTAAACGGACAGCTCGAATACGAGCGCGGCAAATTGACGGGCGTGAAAGCCGGCGTGCCGCTGCATGGGCGCGGCTGGAAGCTCGAGCAGCGCGCGACAGCCGGTACGCACTGAATCGCCGCAGCCGCCAAAGGATCAGAATGAATTTTACGAAGAAATTGCGCGTACGCCCCGGAACCAAAATCAAGCTGCGCGATTGGGATCCGGACGATACGCTCGGTTATAAGAAAGACGGGGACTCCAAGAAGCTCACCGACAAAACGATCGAGCGTCTGGATAAGCTGCAGTATTTGCTCTACGCGGAAAATCGTCACTCGCTATTGATTGTGCTGCAGGGCATGGACGCGGCCGGAAAGGACGGCACGATCCGCCACGTGATGGCCGGCGTGAACCCACAGGGTTGCACGGTCACCTCATTTAAGGTGCCTTCGCATGAAGAAGCGCAGCACGATTTCCTGTGGCGCGCGCATAAGGCTGTGCCTGGACTCGGCGATATCGGCATCTTTAACCGTTCCCATTATGAAGATGTGCTGGTAGTTCGCGTGCACAAACTGGTGCCGAAGCATGTTTGGGAACAGCGGTACGATGAGATCAATCAGTTCGAGAAGATCCTGCACGAGAACAACACCGTAATCCTGAAATTCTTCCTGCACATCAGCAAGGGCGAACAGAAGAAGCGCTTCGAGGAGCGCCTTTCCGATCCCGACCACAACTGGAAAGCCTCACCTGCGGATTTCGTGGAGCGAAAATACTGGGACGAGTACACGGTGGCCTATGAAGATGCCTTGAGCCGCTGCAGCAAGAAGGATGCGCCGTGGTTCGTGATCCCCTCCGATCATAAATGGTTCCGCAACCTGGCTGTTTCGCGGATCGTCACCGAGACGCTCGAGGAAATGCACCTGAAGTTTCCGAAGCCGAAGTTTGATCTGTCAAAAATCAAAATCAGGTAAGCGGCGCGTATGGAAACGCTGCACGAGTTATGCAAGGTTTCTGCGCGCGCGAAAGAATCGTCTGCAGAGTTTGTGGATGGGCAGATAGAAGACGACGCTCATGAAAATCAGCACCGCGGCGAGATGCACGGGGGCGGGGCCCCAGGTGCGATGGAAAAGCGGCTCCTGATAAGCGTAATTCAAGTTGAGCTGTGGGCTGAAGAGGCGCGCGATCATCAGCAGCGCGGCGCAGATCAGGATTTGCAATAGTAAAGCACGCCGGTCGTACCCCACCTTCCATATCGCGTAAAGCAACACGCACGGCAGCGCGACGTGAAACAGCGACAAAAGGCGTATCCACAGCGCCACGTTCGGATCCCACATATATTCCGTACCGCCAAAGAGGCCGTGGCGGGTGAAGCAGTGCCAGCCGGCGTCAAGACACCACACCGCATCGGGCACGAGGGATGCGAGCGTCTGGGACGAGAGCAGCAGCGATCCTCGCATCCAGAAGCCCGCGCAGGAGAGAAAAACCGCGACATCGCAGAAATGCAGGAAATTCTGCCACCCCCATGCGTGCCAATAAGCGGGAATCCAGACCGCGAGCCAAACGACCCCCACCCAACGGAGAATCGGGAACGCGGGCTTGCCGACACGCGGCGCGCGCGCATCGAGCGACGTTTTGCCGGCAGACACGCTGCGGAGCTTAGCGCGAAAGCGCTTGGGCGCGAATCGAAAATCCGCGGGAGGCATCCGCCGCGCCGCCGGGCGGAAGATCGTTGAGGGTGTCGCCGCGCGTGCGACAGGGCGCGCGTCATATCGCGGAAACTACATTAACGGATCGAGATGAAGTTGCGCGTCCAGAATCCCGCGCGAGGGCCGCGAATGCGGAGAAGATTCGGCAGGCTTTTTGGATTCCGCCAGGGGCGACGGATGTTTGCGGCACGACGCGGCCCAGGAGCGCTGCGCGTATTTGGGCAGCTCGCAAAATTTCATGTGGCACATCTCGCCGGCGGATTCGCATTGGCAGTAGCAGCGAAATGCGGGATAAGCGGAGCGGCGCTGCGCCAGCGTGTCGCCAAAGAGCGGCAGCGATGCCAACAAAATGATCAGGACGACGCCGGCTACACGCGATGCCCTAGCATTTGCGGTCCGTGGCATGTGCGGAGGATGCCAGCGGCCCCAGCGGGCCCGATATGGCGCAATGGGTGGGAATTGGCAGGTACCTGGTCCTAGAACCGGGGGCTGTAGATGCTTGCCATGAAAGGTGTTGCGGGGATAGTACGCGTTCCGGGTTAGGGAGCGCGGAGACGCGGATGGTCCGCGCGCTATAGGATTGCAGAAGCGTTGGCAGGCGTTTTCGTGATGCGCGAACGGAACAGCTTCTTTTTGAGACGATTTCCCAAGACGGGCCACGACGCTTTAGCCCGAGTGCCAAATTAGAAGATTCAGAAAGTAAGCGACTCACGGCAATTACTCTCCCGTTACCGCAAGGTACAGATACTCAGAACGTTAAGCACGCCATGGGGCGGGAGCGAATTTGGCACCGGACCTGCTCTAACGAGGCGCGGGCGTATCTTGATAACGGCTTCACGAATCGGCTAGTGGGGGGGAAGGGGCCCACTCTCCGGTTTTTCCAGCCGTTCCCACCTGCCTCTGAGAGGGAAGCTAGGATGGATGACCCCACGCCTCGGCCTTGAACAAGCCGGGCAACCAAGATGCGCCTGATGAGGCTCCTGTCCCAAGCAGGAGCCTCTTTTCTTTGGCGGCGAATGGGAATCGCACGCGCGTGTCGCGGCGCGCACAAAGGCGCGGCAGCTTCAAATCACAAAGGGGACGAGAGCTTTTGTCGTCTTTTTATATTCGGGATATTCCAACGGGAAGGTGCGCAGCATCAGCGATTCTTCGATCTTCAGCTTGATATAAAACATCACCGCCACGAAACCAAGCAGCCCGAAATACATATAACGCCCCGCCGTAATCCCCGTTCCCAGGAACATGACCAGCAATCCCGTATAGATCGGGTGGCGCACCACGCGATACGGTCCCGTGCGGATCAGTTCGTGGCCTTCCTTGATCGTGGGATTGCCGCTCCAGTTTCTGCCGAGCGTGCGGCGGGCCCAGATGGTAATCGCCAGTCCCGCAGCACACAGGACAAGTCCCGCCACGCGAATGAAGGTGTTTTCCGGGATGGACTGCATTCCCCCGCGCCAGTGGCCCGCATAGCGATAGACCAGGTAGGCCGCAACTACAACTGCGTACTGAAAGATCCGGCTGCCGCGGTGAATGATCCGCTTGTTGCCAAAGGCCATCACGAGCCAGTAGAGGGCAAAGATCGCCCACATGGACCAGATCGCCAAGCTGTAAACGTCCATCATGCCGTCACGTCCTAGCACTGCGCGATGTGAGAGCGGCGATCCAACGCTGGCGAGCACCGGCTCCTGCTAACCAGAACGAAATCGCCGCGACGCATGTTCCGCAGCATGCCGAGGGGTAACCAGCCGGTTACCCCACCCCCCCCCTATTTTCTTGTAAATACGGCAGGGATTGGCGTTACGGACTTCGATGTGCGCAAGATGCTGAAAATGGGACGCTTACAAAATGGAGTTTTGCGCAAAATGCGCGATCGGTATTGATTCTGCGGGGCTTGCGATCGCGTCTTCGAATGCGACACGATGCGCACTGTGAATGAAGGCCTACGACGACAGCAGGCGCTCGTGGCTAAGCGTCTCGGATAGCAAGATTGGTCGGTGGTGCCTAGTTGCGAGATTAGGGCTTATCGAACCGGTTGGACCACGGTGTTTTGTATGAGTACTTTTCATCCTGGCGCAGATCGATTATTCTAGCAGCACCTAAAAAGGTGCGTGGAGGCTTGCCGATGCTTGATATTACCAAGGACATTCAGTCGCTCACTACATTTCGCCGCCGGTCCGGCGATTTCTTGCGGCAACTCAAGAAAAGTAGACGCCCTGTGGTGCTCACGGTAAAAGGCAAAGCTGCCGCTATTGTGCAAGACGCCGAGGCGTATCAACGTCTTCTGGACGTGGCTGCGAGCATAGATGCGAACGAAGGAATTCGCCAAGGTTTGGAAGACGCGAAGGCAGGAAAGCTCCGGCCCGTAAGGGAATTCTTCGAAGAATTCGAAACGCGGCATGGCCTATCTCGTTAGTATTACTCCCCGCGCCGAGCGCGACCTAATGGGGATCTACGTCAGAACGAACTGGGAGGGATCGGCGGCCGCGGAGAAGTGGTATTGGAGCCTGCGGGACGCGGTTCAAAGCTTGGAAAATCGCCCCAATCGCTGCCCGATCATACCGGAGCATCGGAAGCGCAAGTCCGGCGAGCCACGGGGCGGCAGAATCAGGCACCTGCTCTACGGCCGACAACCTCACACTTATCGCGTCATTTATCGTGTCCGGGAGAAGCAGCGACGCGTAGAGGTGCTTCACATTCGCCACGGTGCGAGGCAGAAGGTGAACGCCAGGCGCTTGTCATAAAAGCTTTACCAAATGTGGCCGGATTCGTCGAAGAGCGGCACAGCCACAGGCCCCGCCCCTACGAAACGGGGCGGGCTACACAAGCGGGCGGCGAGATGTCGTTTTGTGCGCGACGTGGGCGATTTGACTCTGCGGGGCTTCTCGCGCATAATGCGGCGTACCTCGCGTTAATTCCGGGTACACGCTGAGAATTTGGCAACGACGGCCAACCACCGCCCGAAATACGTTTTTGTAACCGGCGGCGTGGTTTCTTCTCTCGGAAAAGGCGTGGCGGCGGCATCCATCGGGCGCCTGCTCGAGAGCCGCGGCCTGAAAGTCACCCTCCAGAAGTGCGATCCCTATTTGAACGTTGATCCGGGCACGATGTCGCCCTACCAGCACGGCGAAGTCTACGTGACGGATGACGGCGCGGAAACCGACCTCGATCTGGGGCATTACGAGCGCTTCACCTCCGCCAAGCTGACCCGCGACAATAACTGGACCACCGGGCGCATCTACGAGTCCATCATCTCGAAAGAGCGGCGCGGCGATTATCTGGGCAAAACGGTGCAGGTGATTCCGCACGTCACGGACGAAATCAAGGCGGCGTTCCGCAAAGTGGCCGAGGGCGTGGATGTGGTGATCGTGGAAATCGGCGGCACGGTGGGGGACATCGAGTCGCTGCCGTTTTTGGAAGCGATCCGACAGATGCGGCTCGAGCTGGGCGCGGAAAATACCGCGTTCGTACACGTGACGCTGGTGCCGTTTATCCCTACGGCGGGCGAATTGAAGACCAAGCCGACGCAGCACAGCGTGAAAGAAATGCTGAGCATCGGCGTGCAGCCGGACATTTTGCTGTGCCGCAGCGACCGCTGGCTTTCTCCGGAACTGAAACGCAAGATCGCGCTTTTCTGCAACATGGCCGAGGCGCGGGTGATCTCTGCGCAAGACGTGGAGACGATTTACCAGGTGCCGGCGGAATTCGCGCGGGAAGGCTTGGACGACCAGTTGCTGCAACTGCTGCATATGGAGGCTCCGCCGCGAAATTTGCAGGGATGGATGGACTTGCTCGACCGCATGCGCCATCCGGCGAGCGAAGTGCGCATCGGCGTGGTGGGGAAATACGTGCAGCTCGAGGATGCGTACAAGAGCTTGCGCGAGGCGCTGGGCCACGGCGGCCTAGCGCACAACGTGCGCACGGTGGTGGAATGGATCGAGGCGGAAGAGCTCGATTCGCCGGAAACGGCCGCCCAACGGCTGGCGCACGTGGACGGGATTTTGGTGCCGGGCGGGTTCGGGAAGCGCGGGATTCAAGGCATGGTGTATGCCATCGAGCACGCGCGCGAGCACAAGGTGCCTTTCTTTGGGATCTGCCTGGGGATGCAGTGCGCGACGATCGAGTACGCGCGCAACGTGAGCGGGATCAAGAATGCGGATAGCACGGAGTTCGATCCCACCGCGCCCAATCGCGTGATTTACAAGCTGCGCGAACTGCTGGGCGTGGACGAAATGGGCGGCACGATGCGGCTTGGCGCGTGGCCCTGCGTGTTGCAATCGGGTTCTTTTGCACACCGCGCGTATGGCACGCTCGAAATCAGCGAGCGGCACCGGCACCGGTACGAATTCAATCGCGATTACGAGAAGACGCTGATTGCGGCAGGGTTTCAGATCACCGGCAAGACTCCCGATGGGACGTATGTGGAGATCGTCGAGGTGCGCGATCATCCCTGGTTCCTAGGGTGCCAGTTTCATCCGGAGTTCAAGTCCAAGCCGACGGAGCCGCATCCGCTGTTTGCGGCGTTTATCGGGGCGTCGCAGGAGCACCGCGAGCGGCGGGCCGGACGAACGGGCGGCGATGCGGTGAGCAGTGGCGGCCGAGAGGCTGTGACTGCCCGCGGCTCTACGCACGGGGAAAGCCCAGAGTCTAAGGCAGCTGCGACGGCAGCTTTCAGCGCAACGACTTCCGCATCCGGCGGCGGTTCGGGGAACGCACCCCGCAGGTAGTTTCCTTTGCGGAGCTTCACATCTCATGTCATTCTGAGCGGGGCGGCGAGGAATTTGCCGCACGCGATCGCATGCGGACGGTCATTGCGCCGCAGAAAAGCCCCGCCCCTACGAAACGGGGCGGGCTACACAACCAGTGCGTTGCGACGGGCTACAGAAAGCCTTGGGCGCGCGTGGCGAGGCTACATTTGTACAGTTTCCAGGTGAGCCGGAGCGAAGCTGGCACACAGATTCTTCGGGCGGACATCGCCCTCAGAATGACAAGGCTTGAGTGAGAGTGCGCGAAGGTGCGCTGGAGTGCCTGATTTCTCATCTATGAAAACGCGGGAGATTGAAATCGGAGCCGTGCGCATCGGCGGCAACTTGCCGCTGGTGCTGATCGCGGGGCCGTGCGTGATCGAAAGCGAAACGCACGCCATGAAGATGGCGGAGCAGATCGTGGCGATTGCGGGCGAGTTGCGCGTGCCGTATATCTTCAAGGCTTCGTTCGATAAGGCGAATCGTACTTCGGTGGCGGCGTTTCGCGGTCCGGGGCTGAAGGATGGACTGCGCACTCTGCGGAAGATTGCGGATACGTTTCACGTGCCGATCCTGACGGATATTCACGAGGCATCGCAGGCTGCG